>CAUJEJ010000225.1 GCA_963169255.1 Actinomycetota bacterium
ACGATCTCGCGGTCTGCTGCCGGGGGTGTTGGGCGGTCGGCGATCGAGGTCAAGCCTCGCTCCGCGAGCATCTTCTTGACTTCGTCGATGACGGCGCCGGTGTCGAGCACGATCTGGCCGTTAGAAGCCGTCACCGGCCCGTCGGTGTCGCCAGAAAGCGCTTTGACGATCGCTGACTGAAGGGCTCCGACTGCCTTGGTCCAGATCTGCTGGAACTGTTCGGTGCTCAGCAGTTTCACGGTCAGTTGATTGACGAATGTGGGAATAGCTGCCGAGATCGGGCCAGCCAGTGGCGCTGCCGCGGGGGGAAGCAGGTTCTCGACCTGCGCTTCCAGATTGAGATCCTTGGTGAGCGCGGTGGTCACAGTGGTGGCGATCGCGTCGATGATCTCGGGTTCACTGGCCAGCGGCTGCACTGTCGCGACGAACTGTTCGGTGTCGGTGAGGGTCTTTTGGCCCCAGTAGCTCAGCATGCTGAACGGCAAGAGCACGGTCGCGATTGCTAAGCACAGGCCTGCCGCGATGGTTCGAACTCCGTAGCGGCGCTTCTTCTTCGCGGGAGGGGCGGAACCAATCTCGACCGGTGTGTCAGTGCTCATGGCACCGAAGCGTAGGGCTTACCCCCGATCCCGCGCCTGTTCAAGGATCAGGGGTAGCTTGGTTGCAGCCGCCGAACTGAATGAAGGAAGCCTCATGCCACCTGTGAATCCGCAATTGCCTGACCCGACGCGCGATCCCGTGCTGGCCAGCTTCGACAACTATTTGCTCGCGCAGGAAGCCGTCGACAAATTGTCCGACAACAAGTTCCCCGTGCAGAAGGTGGCGATCGTGGGCGTCGATCTGCGAATGGTGGAGCAGGTAATCGGACGCATGTCGTGGGGGCGTGCAGCGGGTGGCGGACTACTGACGGGTGCCTGGTTCGGATTGTTGTTGGGACTGTTCGTGTCCTTCTTCGCAAGTGCGGAGGACTCCAATCCGACGACGCTGATCTTGCTCGGCCTCATCTACGGTGCCGGCTTCGGCATCATCTTCGGACTGGTCTCGTACTGGATGACTGGGGGGAAGCGCGATTTCCTGTCGCGAAGCCAGATCGTCGCTACCAAGTACGACGTACACGTCACCGCAGATGGACTCGCCGACGCTCGCAAGATCCTTGGTTTAGCCGCACAGTGGCCACCGCCGCTACCTGATGCGCCCGAGACGACGCCTTAGTCAAACCCACCGACCGGCGTCTGAGACGTGTGGAAGGTGCGATGACGAGGCGGGCGGCTGATCAAACGTGGTTGCGCTAGTTCAATGAAACTTCGGCCCACACGACTTTGTGTGCGTCGCTGACGTCGACGCCCCAGTTGAAAGTCAGTGCGTCGATCAGCGGCATTCCTCGACCGTTCGATTCGGTGTTGGTCGCTTCGCGAGGCATGGGCACATCAGTTGGGTTGCCATCGCTCACTTCTACCCGCAAGCAGTCACCGGTCACCCGCAGCCGCAATTCGACGGGGTTCTTGCCATAACGAACGGCATTTGTCACCAGTTCACTCACGACGATCGACATGTCGTCGACGGCGCTGTCGAGGCCCCAGGCTTGGAGTTGGCGCACAACGCTGCGTCGGGCAGCACTCACCCCAGCGGGTGTGTGGTCGACGGGTGCGCGTAGCTCCATGCCCGGGGTATACCCAGGGTGACCCGTCGGAAACCCAATTGAGCGAGCCGTGGTCTGTGCCACATCCGCGAAGAAGGCTTCCAGGCCGGCAGCACACATCTCTGGTTGCTCAACGTTCGGTGAGTGAGCGGCTCCCGGCCATCGCAGCCTGCGGGCAGCGAGGCTGTCGGCCATTCCTTCTTGTTCGGCGGGTGTCCAGCGGTCATCGTTCTCCCCGAAGGCAACGAGCACTGGAAGATCAGCGGCCGCCGTCGCACGAGCAAGGACATCGACGCTGTCTTCGATCTCCATGAGGATTTGTGCTTGCGCGGCGAGTGAATACGGGTTGTTGGACACAAATCGATGCCGCAAGAACTCAAGCAGAGCCTCATCGGGCGGGTTCGGATCGTCCTGCCGATCGAGGGCATCTTTGTGTTCCCAGATCACGTCGAGTGGGGTGGCCGGCAGCAGCGCGACGAATTGGCCTGCTAGCACCTGCAAGTCCTCAGGCAGGGCTGCCCGACCGCTTGCCAACAAAGTGAGCGAAGCAAACGGGATGCGCGCTCTCGTGCTGTCTCGCCCGGTGAGTGCGTCGATCATTGCGGCGCGCGAGACCAGGCCCCCGAAGGAGTGTCCGACAAGATGCAGGGGACCGGTCGATCGTTCACGCAATTGGTGCGCGACCGCAAGTAGGTCAGCTGCAAACTCGGTCATGGCATATCCATCGAGTGCATCCGGCCCGGGTGACTCGAACTGCCCCCGATGGTCGTAGCTGGCTGCGCAATAGCCGAGTTGCGCCAAGTACGGCAGCAGGATTCGGAAGTCTTCCTTGCTGCCAGTAAACCCGGGCACCAGCAAGATCGTGCCGCGGCTTTCACCTTCGGGAGGAGCAATTACCCCTGCCAGCCTCGCGTGGCCACCAACAAAGTCAGTTCTTTGCACGCCACGCGGCAGGGTGACGGTCGGCGACTCGCTCATACAGCGCACAATAGGACTCGTCGCATTACTACTCACGTTCGGAACTGAAGTTGTGACTCGCACAATTGCCGTCGCCAATCAAAAGGGTGGCGTAGCCAAGACCACCACCGTGGCATCGCTGGGTGCTGCGTGGGCCGAGATGGGCCAGCGAGTACTGCTGGTTGATCTGGATCCGCAGTCTTGTCTCACGTTCTCACTCGGCCTTGATCCTGAGGCCGTCGAGTTCTCGATCCACGATGTGCTGTTGGGCCGTGTTGACTGTCGCTTGGCGATTGTCCCGACCGAAGACGGCCCCGACCTGTTGCCATCGACGATCGACCTCGCGGGTACCGAAGCCCACCTGCTCACCAAGACCGGTCGCGAGTACGCCCTACGGTCTGCGCTTGACGACGTGGCTGACGAGTACGACATCATCGTGTTGGATTGCTCGCCTTCGCTTGGTGTGCTCACGATCAACGCATTGACGGCGGCTGACGAGGTCCTGATCCCGCTGCAGTGCGAGACCTTGTCTCACCGGGGCGTCCGCCAACTGCTCGACACCGTTGCCGACGTGCAGCGGCTGTGCAACCGCGGACTTACGATTCGTGGGGTCTTGCCCACGATGTATGACGGGCGAACGAACCTCGCAAGAGCGGTTCTCGCAGACGTCACCGAGCGCTACCAGTTGCCCGTCCTCGATCCGCCGATTGCAAAGTCGGTGCGGTTCGCCGAGGCACCCGCCGCAGGCCGGTCGGTCCTTGCCACTGCCAACTCTTCGCGTGGCGCCCAGGCATATCGGGAGATCGCGAAGAAGCTCATGAAGGACGTGGTGGTGTGAGCAACGACGGTGCGGCCACGAAGAAGTCCACATCTGGTCCAAGTTTCGATCGAATCAAACCTGCGAACACCGCGACGCCCGCGACTGGTCCGGTCGTAGACGCGCGCGAAGACGACGTCCAGGGCAAACGAGCGCTCTTTAGCGGCGCGGACCAACCACCGGCCATCGGTTCAGTGGCCCTCGAATGCTCAACGTGTCATCACCGCTCAGTTGTCAGCTACGTGCGACTTCTCAAGATGATGACAACCGGATTCTTCATGCCAATTCCGATGGTCGGTCAGCGCGCCTGGGTTAAATGCCCTGCCTGCCAGAACCACGCGTGGGTGACCGTCACTCGCGAGTAGCGCGTGCTCGGTGCGTCGACAGACTCTCCGGGGTCCCGTTGAGCGGCCCACGTCCGAGTGGCGGGCGGGCGCGTTTTGCCAATGAACCGTTCGATGCTAGATACGATCCACCCGGAATCGGTAGCGTCCAGGAATCCTTGGCTGAGCCGTTCTCGGATTGGGAGAGTAGCCGGTGGCAGTGTTCAACGCGGCTCTCACAGAGGCCCTCACACGCCGCCGTTCAGCTCTCTTCTGGTGTTGCACCGTCGCCGCAATTGGTGCATGCGCGGTGCTCGTGTGGCGAATGCCGTGGCCGCCCGCGCCGCTGGACCTTGGGGTGTACCGGGCAGCTGGTGTAGCCGTACTCGAGGGCCAGCCAGCTCTCTATTCGCCAGATTTCGGTGTGCAGACGGGAACCGCGCTGCCATTCACGTACCCGCCGATCGCCGCAGTGCTTGCTGTCCCTCTCGCATTGTTGCCGCTTGCTGCCGATTACGTGATCTGGACTGTGGCAGGTATTGCGCTGCTGGTCGGGTATCTCGCGCGGCATGCCGGACGGTTCGATGTCGTTCAAGCGACGGGCTTGGTGTTCATCTCCGTCATCTGCATCTGGACCTTGCCAGTGTCGGACACGTTGTCGCTCGGACAGTTGGGGATCTTCCTCACGTTGGGTTGCATCGTTGGCTGCACGAGTCGGCACCCGGGCGCGGCGATGCTCATTGGATTGTTCGCAGCCTTGAAATTGACTCCGCTTTTGTTCATCGTCTACTTCGCGATCACGAGGCAGTGGAGTCGGTTGGGTTGGGCGCTCGGGACGTTCGCTGGCTTAACAGCATTCGGCTTTGTGCTCATGCCGGGGGAGTCGGTCGCGTACTTCGCGGACCTCGCCAGCAGTGCGGATCGGGTGGGTGATCCGGCGTTCTACGCCAACCAAAGCATCGCCGGGGCGATGGAACGGCTGGGAGTCAGTAGTCAACCCCTTTGGATCGCAGTGGCAGGCGTCGTGACGGCTGCAGGTTTGTGGCTCGCTTCGCGCTGGTTCCGGCAGGGATCGCTCGTGGCTGCTGCGGTGGTGGTGGGGCTCACGACCGTGCTGGTATCGCCTGTTTCATGGCAGCACCACGCGGTGTGGATCGTCCCGGCGATCGTCTTTGTCTACGCACGCGTTGAGACTGCGTGGGCGAAGGTTGTCGTCGGCCTCACGGTCGCTTTCACGATCCTCCGCTTGCCGATCTGGGCAGCCTCGTGGCCGGCGAGTGCCTGGGCTACGTTGCTCAGCGATTCCTTGACAATTGTGGTCGCTGGACTGCTGGGCACGATGTGGGTACTGGAAAGGCGCCCGCGCACCCATGTGACCGCGGAATTCGCGGCAAACCAACCTGCATAACGCGTGTGGTGCTAGCTCTGCGTTTCAGTTGATGCTTGGCCGCTGCGAGTCCTGCGGCGGCTTCGGTTGCGCTTTCGTGGTGCTGCCGAGTCATCGCCAGTTCCTTGCGAGTTCGCATTGGTAGCCGAGTCGCCCGAGGCGTTGGATGAATCAGCGCCCTTTGAACGTGAGCCGGAGTTTGAACCACCTGAACGTGAGCCGCCCGACTTCGATCCACCCGAGCGCGAGCCACCGGTTTTGTTCCCTGACTTGCCCCGACTATTCGACGATGCCCGTTTGCCTGCGGATGCGCCGGTTTCGCCGAGGTCTTCGATCGCTTCGGCGTCGAGCCCGGCGCGAGTACGGTCGGCACGAGGCAATCTTCCTGTGACCGTCTCGGGGATTCCAAGTCCGGTGTAGATGTGCTTGGACGTCGAGTAGGTCTCAACGGGTTCGGCGAATGCGAGGCCGAGTGCCTTGTTGATGAGGCCCCAGCGCGGCATGTCGTCCCAGTCCACGAGCGTGACGGCAACGCCGTCTGCGCCTGCGCGACCCGTCCGACCGACTCGGTGGAGGTACGTCTTTTCATCCTCGGGGCAGGCATAGTTCATGACGTGAGTTACACCCTCGACGTCGATTCCCCGAGCGGCGACGTCAGTTGCCACGAGGACGTCGATCTTGCCCGCGCGGAAGGCGCGCAGTGCTTGTTCGCGGGCACCTTGGCCGAGGTCGCCGTGGACGGCGCCGACGGCAAAGCCGCGATCTGCGAGGTCATCGCTGAGTTTTTGGGCGGTGCGCTTGGTGCGGCAGAAGATGATCGCGAGGCCGCGGCCATTTGCCTGCAAGACGCGAGCGACGATTTCAGGCTTGTCCATCGCATGCGCGCGCCAGACGTGCTGTTCGATCGAATCAACCGTGATGTTGTCTTCGTTCGGGTCGCTCGCGCGGATGTGGGTCGGGCTCGTCATGTACCGGCGTGCGAGGCTGACGATCTGCCCCGGCATCGTCGCCGAGAACAGCAGCGTTTGGCGCACATCGGGCAACATGCCCACGATCGCTTCGACGTCGGGCAGGAAGCCCATGTCGAGCATCTCGTCGGCTTCATCGAGGACGAGCACCTTCACACCGGACAGGTTCAGCTTGCGTTGCCGAGCGAGGTCCATGAGGCGACCTGGGGTGCCAACGACAACCTCGATGCCCTTCTCGAGCGCCTCAACCTGAGGTTCGTAGGAGCGCCCGCCGTAGACGGCGAGGACACGCGTGCCTTGGCGTGAGCCTGCAAGCTCAAGGTCCTTAGCGACCTGGACGCAGAGTTCACGTGTGGGGACAACGACGAGGGCTTGGGGGATCGCGCCGGCGACCGAGTCGCTGGCGATGCGCTGCAGCAGCGGCACACCAAATCCGAGGGTCTTGCCAGTTCCGGTCTTGGCCTGCCCGATGAGATCTTGACCATCGAGGGCGAGCGGAATGCACATTTCTTGGATGGGGAAGGGCGAAGTAATGCCCGCCGAATCGAGGGCCTCAGTGATCAGAGGTGCCACGCCGAGTTCAGCGAAGGTTGTTGCGGTCAGGGGAAACTCCGTGTTTCAGGCGCCAGAGCGGTGGCTCTTGCACGTACTAATAACTAAAGAAATCCCTTGGGACTTCTTCACGAGTCAGCGATATGCCGCCCCCGTGTCGTGCCCACTCTACGCTTAAGTCTATTCGCGATAGCCTGCCGCAATGCCTACGTCCTCTGAGCCAGCCCGCGATTTGAGCGATCCGCAGTACCGCGAAGCGGTCATCGACCTTCTCGGGGCGATGGCGTACGGCGAGCTTGAAGCGTTCGAACGGCTTGCCCGCGACGCGCCGATGGCGCCGGACTTCTACAACCGTTCGGCGATGGCTGAGATGGCGGTTGCCGAGTTCGGCCACTACAAGATGCTGCGGGCGCGCCTGGAAGAGCTCGGAGCGGACCCGGACGTCGCGATGACGCCGTTTGTTGAGGCGATCGACGGTTTTCACGCTTCGACGACGCCAAATGACTGGCTCGAGAGCATGGTCAAGGCCTACGTCGGCGACGGCATTGCGACCGACTTCTACCGCGATGTCGCGAAGTACCTCGATCCACAGACCCGAGATCTGGTCAATGCGGTGTGCGCAGACTTCGGGCAATCCAAGTTCGTGGTCGATGCAGTTCGCTACTGCATCGCTGAAGACCCCAAGGTTGCTGGTCGACTCGCTCTATGGGGCAGGCGTTTGATGGGCGAAGCCGTCGCGCAGTCTCAGCGAGTTGCTGTGCAGCGCGAGGCTCTGATCGACCTCGTGCTCGGTGGTCTAGGCCCAGACCTAGCGGCAGTGACTCGCATGTTCGCCGACCTCACCGAAGCCCACACCGCCCGCATGAAGTCCCTAGGCCTAGAGGCCTAGCTCACTTACCCCAGGGCCCAGGCGTCCCCCGCCTGCCCCTGCGCCCGCAAATTCGTTGAGTGTGCAGTTGTTGGGGCATTTTTCGCGGTGAAGACCCCAACAACTCCACAGTCAACGAAGGGACGTGGGTTTAGGTGGCGGTGCGGGTAGGGCTGTGTTAGGAGTTGCCGAAGCCGACGCGGCGGGCGGTTGGTTCGCCGATCTCGATGTAGGAGATCTGGGCGGCCGGGAGGAGTACGCGGCGACCCTTCACGTCGTCGAGGACCAATGTGGTGCCGTTGGTGGTCGCTTCGGTGAGGGCTTTCTGTAGGTCGTCAGCGCTCTGGTCAACATCGAGGGTGATCTCGCGTGGGCTGTGCTGAACGCCGATCTTGATTTCCAACGCGGTCCTCCGGGTTTGTTCCGACTTAGTGGTCGAGCGCTTCGTCGTGGCAGCAGTAGTTCGCGGCTTACGGACGGCGGCCTTCTTAGTTTCAGTCATTGTGGGGTCAGCCTACGCATTCTCTGTTGATTCGCCCAACTCCTGGGTGGAGTCGTCCGATGTGGATTGGGTGTGGCGCGGGAATCCAGAGATACCTCGCCAGCCCATCCGGGAGATCAGTTCGGCGGCGCGTTGCCGATCTATTGTCTCGCCGCCGCGCAACCAGCGCCGCGCAGACAACTGGGCGAGCCCCATTAGTCCGAACGCCAGCATGGTGGCTTCTTCGCGATCCAAGCCGGTGTCTTCGGCGATTACCTCACGTAGTAGCGCGGCGCATTCGTCATCGGCGCGCTGCACTCGGGCGGCGACGAGCGGTTCGTTGAACAGGTCGGTCTCGAACAGCAGGCGAAATGCCTCGGCAGAGTCATCGACGAAGGTGAAGTAGACCGCGACGGCGGCAGTTACGCGCTGGCGGTTGTCGCGGGTGCTCTCGAGGGCTTGACGAATCTTGGTGATGAGGTCCTCCGCGCCGGAATCCAGTAGCGCGAGGTAGAGGTCGAGTTTGCTCGGGAAGTGTTGATAGAGCACAGGCTTGCTGACTCCGGCGCGTTCCGCGATGTCGTCCATCGCGGCTGCGTGGTAGCCCTGGCTCGTAAACACTTCAAGAGCGGCATCAAGAAGCTGCGCACGCCGAACTGACCGAGGCAGTCGGGTGGCACGGGTTGGCTCCTGTTGGACGGGCACTCGAGCAATACTACTCGCCAGTAACTTATTTCGCCGCAACGTTGCCGTTGACGTCGTCGGTGGCGACGAACGGGCCCAATCCGTACCGTGGTGGCGTGACCACAAGTGCTGATTCGAGCGTGTCAACGGGTGTCCTCGGCGCGAACGTTGGCGAGGACCTATACGTCCCGCCCTTCCCGGGCCAATTAGTTCCGGTCGGCGAGACGGAACTCTTTGTCCGCACCGCAGGGCACAAGGTTGAGCGCGGCGACACGGAATCCGAGGTTGCCGTCTACATCCACGGGCTCGGCGGCAGTTCGACCAACTGGACCGAACTGATGGAACTCCTCAGCCCAGACGTCTACGGAATCGCGATGGATCTTCCGGGGTTCGGCCAGTCCCCACCCCCACACCAGGGCGATTACAAGCTGACGGCCCACGCCGACATCGTCGCGCACCTGATCCGAGACCAAGTAGGAAATCGGCCGGTACACATCTTCGGCAATTCGATGGGTGGGGCGACGGCCGTTCAACTTGCTGCCCGTCATCCGATGCTCGTGAAGTCGATGACGCTTGTCTCGCCTGCGTTACCTGAGCTCATGCCACGCTCATCAAACATCCACATGCCACTGACCGCGATTCCAGGTGTTGGGGAGCGATTGATGCGCCGGATGATGAAGCGCGACGTGGAATGGCGCGTCAACATGAGCATGTCGATTTGCTACGCAGACATGTCCCGAATCGATCCGCGACGGATGGCCGACCAAGTAGCGGAGGCCCGCGAGCGCGACAAGCTCGCGCACACCGCAGATGCCAGCCTGCTCACGCTGCGCGCGCTGATCTCGACGTACCTCGACTATTCCCAGGGTTCGCCGTGGAAGCTCGCCCGCGGGATCAAGGTGCCCGTGCTGTTGATCTACGGCCGCGACGACAAGCTCGTCAACGCGCGGGCTGCCTTCCGCGCGACGCGGGAGTTCCCGAACGCCCGCGTGATGGTCGTGCCCGATTCTGGCCATGTGACGCAGATGGAACACCCGCGGCTGACGGCCCAAGCCTGGCGTGAACTAGTGGAGAGCGTCAACCGCTAGCGGGCATCGCGCGTATGCACGCTGACAGAATCCCCGCGTGAGTTGGATTCTGTTCTTGATCGTGGTCGCGCTTGGCGGCGCGTTCGGGATTGTTGTGACGCTCATCGCGCGGCGCTTTGAATTCGGAGATCCCGCTGACGATGCCAGTGCTGGCATCAAACTCACCGGCATCTACACAGTGTTTGCGGTAGTCCTGGGGTTTGTGATCTTCAGTTCGTGGCAGTTCTACTTGGAAGCATCTGACTCCATCAGGGATGAAGCGTCATCGAGCTCAGTCATCAATCGAAGCGCACGAGCGTTGCCCGCGGGGATGGGAGATCCGGTGGTTCAAGCGCTCGAGGAGTACCTGTCCGTCGCGAGTTCCCAGGAGTGGGAGGAATTGCGGGAAGGCCAAGTCAGCTCGGTCGGTCAGGTCGCCCTGCAGAACCTCAATCAGGCCATCTTTGATATCCCCGCAGGCACTGACACTTCGATCGCGAATGCTCAAGACACGATGATGTACTACCTCGGCGCAGTCGA
>CAUJEJ010000226.1 GCA_963169255.1 Actinomycetota bacterium
TTCTGGGGCTTCCTCGTCCTGACCATCACGGTCATTGAGGCGTTCGGCGAGCTCTACATCGAGAACTTCTTCTTCCCGATCATCGGAACGTGGCCAGTCGTCCTCTTCGCTGAGGACCTCTTCGCGTTCCTCGTCCTCGTCGGCATCGCGATGTTCGCAGTGATCCGCTTGCGCACCAACCCTGCGAAGCAAGGCCGCTACTCCCGCTTCTTCGGCTCCCACACCGGTGCCGCCTGGCTCGTCTTGTTCATGATCTTCATGGTCGTGTTCACGCTGATGATGTACCGCGGCGCCAAGTTCAACATCTACGGCGGCATGGACGGCGCGTTCTTCTCGCAGTTCGTCGGCGGGATCATTGAGCCACTAGGCGAAACTGCCAACGAGTGGATCGAGACGCTCTTCATCCTCGGGCACGTCTCCGTCATCCTCATCTTCTTGCTCATCGTGCTGCACAGCAAGCACCTGCACATCTTCGTCGCACCGATCAACGTCATGTTCTCTCGCCGCCCGAACGGCCTCGGCCCGTTGCTGCCGATCATGTACAAGGGTGAGCCACTGAACTTCGAAGACCCGCCGGACGACGCGCTGTTCGGCGTTGGCCGCATCGATGACTTCAAGTGGAAAGACCTGCTCGACATGGCGACGTGTACCGAGTGTGGCCGCTGCCAGTCGCAGTGCCCCGCGTGGAACACCGAGAAGCCGCTAAGCCCGAAGCTCATGATCATGGATCTGCGCGATCACCTGTTCTCGGCCGCGCCCTACCTGCTCGCGACTGCTGCCAAGGGTGACCGCGACGAGATGGGCGAGCGCAACGAACTCGTCCTGACCTCGGTTGGCGAGACCGTCGCAGCGGAGATTCAGCGTCCGCTCGTTGGTTCACGCGAAGGTGACGAGCACCGTTCAACTGACGGCTACGACGCTTCCGGGCACCGCTCGCACGAGGGTCCCGTCATCGATGAAGACGCCCTGTGGTCCTGCACGACCTGTGGTGCCTGCGTGCAGCAATGCCCCGTCGACATCGAGCACATCGATCACTTCGTCGACATGCGCCGCCACATGGTCATGATCGAGTCGGACTTCCCGGCCGAACTCAACGGACTCTTCAAGAACATCGAACAAAAGGGCAACCCGTGGGGCATGAATGCCTCGATGCGTAACGCCTGGATCGAAGAAGTTGACTTCGATGTTCGCGTGTTCGGCATGGACGGCGAAGACGTCATCCCCGACGACGTTGAGTACCTGTTCTGGGTTGGCTGCGCCGGTGCGTACGAAGACCGTGCGAAGCGCACGACCAAGGCTGTCGCAGAGTTGATGAACGTCGCTGGCGTCGAGTTCATGGTCCTCGGTGAGGGCGAGACCTGCACCGGTGACTCTGCTCGCCGCGCAGGCAACGAGTTCCTCTACCAAATGCAGGCCATGCAGAACGTTGCGGTCCTCAACGAGATCAAGGCGAAGAAGATCGTCGTGACCTGCCCGCACTGCTTGAACACCATCGGTCGCGAATACCCAGATCTCGATGGCCACTACGAGGTCGTTCACCACACCCAGCTGCTCGCACAGCTCCTGCGCGACAAGAAGCTGACGCCGGTGAAGCCGGTCGACGAGAAGGTCACCTACCACGATCCTTGCTACCTCGGCCGCCACAACAAGATCTACGTACCGCCGCGTGAGCTCGTCGCCTCGATCCCAGGGGTCAACCTGGTCGAGATGGATCGCAGCGTCGAGAAGTCATTCTGCTGTGGTGCCGGTGGCGCACGCATGTGGATGGAAGAGACGATCGGCGAACGCGTCAACGTGAACCGCTCGGACGAAGCGATCGGCACTGGCGCGACGAAGATCGCGGTGGGTTGCCCGTTCTGCAACGTGATGCTGAACGACGGAACGACGCAGCGCAAGCAAGAGGGTGCGGCCAGCGAGGATATTGAGGTGCTGGACGTGGCGGCGTTGTTGTTGGATTCTGTCAAGGAGTAGCAGGCACTTATTGACGCCGTAAGTGTCGGACCTAGCGCTTTCTGGCGACTACCAGCATTTGGCCTGCTTTAGGCTTCACCGGAGACTTCAGGTACGCGCGAATGAGCTTTTCAGAAACGGGAAGCCTGGACTTGACGGTAAGCGGCAAGAACCTTCCCTCGACCCTTTCGAGTTCCCAGCCCCTCGACTCCAGGTAGGTCGACATTCCAATGTCTGACCACACCGAGATGTGTGTGTAATCGTCGAAGTAGTTCTTGGCGCATAGGCGGTAGTTCGGCTGTACCAGCACGAGGCGCCCGCCGGGAACGAGCACTCGCTGCGCTTCGTTCGACAATTTGTCGATCTGCTCGTGTGTCAGATGTTCGAGCAAGTTTGAGGCGAAAATGAGGTTGACGCTCGTATCGCCCAGTTCTGTCAGTTCGTCAGCCGAACCAACAATTGTCTCGACTCCTGGGGCGGCCTGTTCCTCAACGCCACTCCAGATGTCGACCGCCACGCGACGCTTGGCGCTGACGCTGTTGATGAAGTCGCACCAGCCGGCCCCGAGCTCAACAACCGTGTGATCAGGGCCGATATAGGGTTGGAAGACAGCGTCAGCAAGCGTGTCCCAGAGGACTTTGCGCTTCTTGTCGTACGTCAAACGTGTTTCAAAGTACGCGTCAGCTTCGTTGCTCAACTGTTTCCGTCCTTCTTTGTTCGCCAGCCGAATGTGATTCCGAGAAGCATCTTCAACCCTACGGATGCTGCCCGAACGTTTGAGGTGTTGCCGCCCTTTGATTCGCCGACACGCGGATAGAACGTGATCGGCACCTCGACGAGGCGCTGATCACTTCCGATGACCCGATCAAGGAAGTGGGCATTGAATTCGAGGTTCACACTCGGATCAAAGAGTGTGAGATTCGACCGAAGGAATTCGGACCGACATAGTTTGTACGTCGTTCCGACATCAGAAACGGTTCCGCGACCGAGATGCTTGAGTTCCAAAATCTTCGCAACAACAAAGTTGCCGTAGAACATGAACGTACTGAGTTGGGTAAACGGCGAACGCAGTTGCTCCACAATGCGGGTGCCGTTGATGACGTGTGCATGTGGGGAGTACGCGACCAACTTGTCGATGTCGCGTGCTCGGAACGTCATGTCACCTTCGCACAGCGCTACCAGCTTTGTGTCGTCGTAGGCGGACGCCTCAGTCAGCGCGCGATAGACGCAGCGGCCGTACCCCGGTTGCATTTCTTTGTGCACGATCGCACCATGTGCAAGTGCAACAGCGCTGGTGTCGTCGAAGCTGTTGTTGTCGATGACGAGGACTCGTCGCACCAGCGGATGCGCTTTGAAGTCGTCGACTGCCAGCCCGATGCTCGATGCATCGTTGTAGGCAGTGAGCACCGCAGTCACAGAGGTATCTTCAAGCGGCTCGTCAAAAAGTTCGCGACTACCCCGGCGCATCGGTGCGAGGAAGATTGCATCTACCGCGATGAGCAACAACCCGAGAAGCATTGGTGCGCCAGAAACCCAGACGAGTGGCCTGCTTAGGTAGCGATCAAAGCCGACAAAACCTTGCAAGGCAGCAACGGCTAACGCTCCGACGTAAAGCGCGATTGCCGCCAGTACGATGTAAAAGCCCCACATCGCAATTGGAGGTGGTTCCGGCCTCTCGGAGCCTGTCCTATTGGTTCTTGCGGTCATGGTCTCGGGTCCTCATTCGGTCTGGTTGTCACGTTCGGAGGCAGAACTTTCGGACGAACTCGGTAGTGCGACCCTACGCGTACCGAGTTCCTACCACTGACCCTGCTGATCGATTTGAGCCTAGGCAACGGATTACCTCGTCCGTGCAGGACGACCTTGTTCCCCAACTGTGAGTTCGGAGCTTGCCTTGGGAACCCAGATGGTGAAGTCGGGGCTAGGCTGATTCGGGATCGGCGTGTAGAGCTGTTCAATCACGTTGAAGTGCTCCGGGTAGATGGTTGCCGAGTAGTCAAACCCATTTCTCGTGACAATTGCTTCTGGCTTCTCCTGTATCAAGAACTCCCTGTACTGCTCAGGCGTCATTCCAATGAACATATTTGCGTCTTCGAAGAACCGACGTTGCGATAGGAGTCCAATGTCCTTCGCGGAAACTATCTTCTGGTCCACGGGAACTATCGACTCGACGGTTGCGGCAACCTCGGCGATGTTGCGTTCACCAAAGAAGTAACGGGTGGACCCGTCGAAGGAGCGGAAGGCCAAAGTCGTCGCGACAGAGAGCAGGAGGGCCGCCGCTATCAGACCGGCTAAAGAGATCCGGAGCAAGCGTGGGAATGCGGGATCCTTCGTCAGTGAGCTATCCGATGATTTCGCGACGGCGAACTGGTACAGGGACACCGCGACCGCGACAGCAATCGCGATGGCAACAAACGTTCCGAATGACCTCGTGTTGCTAGGCGTGCCGACCTGAAATTCAGTCTGCAGGCGAAGTTTCGAACTGATGGAGTGGTAACCGCTCATTAGTGCAACGATCACCAAACTGCAAGCGACAGTCACCAGGGCCGCAGGCAACACAGGGCGAGCTCTGAAAGATACCCGCGCAACCAGAGGCTGCAATCGGGTACCTCCAATCGCGAGGAGCATCGCTAGGAACGGCACGACCACACCCCAGTATTTCGGGAAGGTAAAAACGGGGGGCGTGATTGCAAGGTATGCAAAGAATGAGAAGGCTGCGGCAAGGGCGCAGAAGATGGCGAGTCGCCTTTCGCCACGCAAATTCGGCTTCGCGAGGACCACTACCAGACACACGGCGGCGACGAAGATCAATCCAGTGCCGATCCAGAACACGATTGTGCCTGGTGTCAGTCGATCGAGAATCGTGGCGAGCCTTCCGGATCCACCCCCGGTCTTGTCGAGTCCCGATAGGAAGTACTCAAACGGGCCTGCGAAGTCGGCTCGCAAGATAGTTGCTGCTAAGAACCACAACAGCAGAGCGCCAAAGGCTCCGATCACTGCGCCAGCGAGCAATTGGGCGGCACGTTTGATCTTGTCGCTGGGTGCAAGGAGTGCTGCCAAGACGACTATGGGTATCAACATCGCCGACAGCGTCAGCTTTGTTGCGAAGGAGACGAGCCAAAGAACGGAACAAACTGTCAAGAAATGCCGACCGACGTCACCCCGAACGACCTTGGCACAGAGCCACATGAACGCGACGACGATGGTGATCGCGATCGTTCCGTCAATGTCCGGGACTAGCGACCCCGATACGACTAGCGGATTCAACAGGAACGCGACGGAGAAAACGAATAGCGCAACTGAATTCTCAGTCGGATACCAGCCTCTGATGATTGCAAGTCCAATGAGCCACGCGCCTAGGATTGCAAAGAGGCCATAAAGCCGCACAGCCATCGGCGAATCGCCAAAGATCAGGATGTTGAATGCAAGGCTATAGATGTAGAGCGGCGGATGCCAAAGGCCCATGTCCGTGGGGCGAGTCTCTCCGTTGTAAAACTCAGGCGTTCCGTGTCGAAGTATTCCTTCCGCACCATACGGGAATGCCGCTTCGTCAATGGTGTAGGGCTGACCGGCCTGTTGAAGGAAGACGAGAACGTACAGCGCGACCACACCGACCAAGCCGAACAGGCCAGCCCTTTGAGATAACAGTGTGCGCAGGTCAACCTGGGCCATCGAGAACCTTTCGCAGTCGGGAGTCCGATCAACCCTATGCTGTAGGTCTCAATTTCCCTGCCGAGGCACGCGGTCCCAGGTCTTCGGTCCGATTCTGCTCAACGCAACGCTTGCCGAGGTGTTCATGGTGATTGCTCAAGCCGTGGCTGTTCAGTACGCCGCTACGGGATCTACAACCGATCGTCAAGACGCTTTTCGCTGTATATGTGGCGGAACTCCGGCACGAACTCCGCCACAGCGCCACTGATGTCAGCGATGGATAGGCCACCACTACCGTTGATCTGAGCGTCGACCCAATCCGCCATCGCTTCAGCAGCGTCAGCATCGTGAGTCGCGCTGACCCGCCCCACGTTCGGCAACCATTCCTCTCGGACGTCGTCGTTAGCGACGAACTTCTCTTCGCGCTTTTCGCCAGCGGTGTCACGTAGCGAACGGACGACGGGAACTTCGCCACCCTCGTACGAATGCACCGCCAACGCCTCTTCTTCGGTGACAAAAACCGGAGTCAACCCAAGGTGCCCCAACACAGCGACCAGCGCGGACTCCAGTTCGACGTTCCCGGTCTCGGCTTCGTCCGGAACCACGATGCTGCCCGCCGGAGCAGCTGAAGCGATTGAACACACCTGCCCTGCTTCGGTCGGTGAGACGAAGTACCGCCAGGTGTCTTCTGGGACAGCGAGGGGTTGACCTTCTCGGAGGCGCAGGACCCAACTCTCAAGTAGGGATCCGTTTGAGAACGCGACGTTCGCGAAGCGGGTTGTTGTGGCGTTCGGATAGCGACCCAGGATAGCCATTTCCATGAGCCGCTTGCTGGCGCCCATCAAGCTCGATGGATCCGCTGCTTTGTCAGTCGACACCACAAAGATCTTTGCTTCTGGGTTTGAATCCGCGAGCGACTTCGTGAGACGCAATGTGCCGTTGAGATTCACCTGGATCATCCGCAACAACGACACTGGATCGCGTTCGCTGCGAACGTGTTTGGCAGCCGCGAATTGATAGGCCGAATCGATCGGATCCAGCCCATCCCAGAGGCGATCGACCAACGGGCTCGTGATGTCGATCAGCCGGGGCTCGATTCGCGTAGCGGCCGTGAGCGCGCCGGATGAGCGTAGTTCGCGCACAAGCTCGGCGAGCATGTTCTCGGAGGAGTCTGCGACAACAACGCTTCGAGGCTCAAACGACAGCAAAACTTTGAGAGTCTCGGTACCGATGAAGCCTGCGCCACCGGTGAGCAACAGATTCTTGCCGGTGACCCGTTCTTGCAGTTCGCTACGGACCGCGGCGAATGCCTCGTCAAACAGTGGCGTCGTACGCCCCGTCACGACCGCGGCTAGATCTTGAATCGAGATCTGCTTAACCAACGTCATTCTCCAAAGTCTGAGCAGCGATGCGAAGCGGCCAGCCTACAAGCGCCGCGCCATCCAGCGTTCAAGTGCGACGGTTGTGCATCAGTTAGCATCGCGTATCACTGTTGATGGCAGCGCCTACGACGTGGTGATTCGACGCAACGATTCCACAAGGGAGCAGCATGAGAGCAGCGTTCATCTTGGCTGGCGGTGTCGGCGCACGCTTGCGGCCACACACGCTGGTGCTTCCCAAACCGCTCATGCCACTGGGCCACGAAGCGATCATCGAACGTTTGCTCCGCAGTGTGCGCCTCGCCAGCCCGGAACATGTCACGATCAGTCTCGGGTACCTCGGACACCTCGTTGAAGCAGTGATTCAGGACGGCGCCGCGTTCGATCTCAAAGTGTCTTACACGCGCGAACCCGAACCGCTGGGCACGGCTGGAGCGCTGACGCTCCTGCCGTTCGACCTTGAAGATGACGATGTGCTTCTGGTTCTCAACGGCGACACGTTAACGAACATCAACTTCGATGAGCTTCTCACTTGGTTTGAGGCATCCGATGCTGATGCTGCGATGGTGTGTGTCAGGCGCGAGGTGCTGATTGATTTTGGCGTCGTTACTGCGTCGGCCGACGGGAAGCTTGAGAGCATCTCCGAAAAGCCTCGGGTTTCCAACCTCTTGAGCACCGGAATCAACTTGATCCGCGGGCGTGCGCTACGCGAATTAGCACCCGGTCACACCGACATGCCGAACTTCTTGGTCGCTCTGAAGGACTCCGGGTTCACGGTCTTGTGTCACGAGACCGATGCGCTCTGGATGGACCTTGGCCGAGCCGAAGATCTACTCGCCGCCAACGACATGGTCGAGAACGGGACGCTGTAGTTGACTGGCACAACGGTTGTTGTAGGCGCGTCAGGCTGGATCGGCCAAGCAGTCATAGCGCGGATCGACGGCGCCATTGCCGTGCCTGCTCGCGATGTTCTTGAACTTGGGGCTCATTCGGCTTTCAAAACAGCCACCGCCGGACAGGACTCCGGATTAACTATCGTCAACGCTGCCGGGTTGAAGTCGGGCTCGTACACCGACTTGGCGCGAGCCAATGCGGAATTGGTCTCGGATCTGGTCAGTGTCACCCGCGATCAGGGTGGGCGGCTCATTCAGCTTGGATCCGCGGCAGAATATGGCCTCGATCCCTCAGCCGAATGGGTCGACGACAGCACCCCGTGCCAGCCCTCGTCGGACTATGGGAAGACGAAGTTCGCGGGCACTGAGGCTGCGATTGCGAGCGGTCTCGCCGTTGTACTGCGCCCGTTCAACATCGCGTCCAACCCACCGCAATCAGGAAGCCCACTTGAAGACATGGTCGCGAGGGTCCGCGCAGGGGTCGCCGCAGGCCGTCCCGTTGAGTTGTTGTCACCGAACACCCGACGCGACTATGTGACGCTGGAGTTCGTGGTGGACTGCATCACGTGGGCAGTCGAATACCCCTGCTCGGGTGTGTTCAATTTAGCTACCGGGATTCCGATCAGAATTGGTGACTTTGCCGAGGAACTCGTCTCGCTGATGGGTTCAGAGAGTCCCATCGTTGATCTCGGTACGTTCCCTCCGACCACGATCAGCGCTGACCCGGCACCTTGGCGCGAGTTGACAGGCCTGTCGTCAAACCTCGACGCTCGCGGTCTCGCCGCGCTCGTGAGCTAGCCGCACCAGGCGGGGCAAGACTCACTCCGGCTACCTCCTGCCGAACCATCGGCCTTTCCCATCGCGCAGCATCGCTAGCTCGGATTCCAAGCGATCCGCGCGAGCACGCTGTTTGGCTGTCCGAGCTTCTTCTTCATGCCACTTCGATTCCAAATACACCTTCGCCTCATACAGATCTTCGATGGTGGCGACTCTGGCGAACAACGATCGAAGGTAGGGCTCTAGCTCTCGAACTTTTGCGATGAGACCCGCCGCTTCATCGACATTGGTCACACCCGCTTCAGTGCACTCTAGAACGGCCTTGTCTTCGTAGATTCCAACCTCGCCGATCAACGCGGTGTGATCGCGCTCGGGGTCAAACTCTGGGATACGAGGAACATAGGTTGACTTCCCCTTGGCTTTGGCCCAGTAGTCAAGTGCAGTCTCGATTTGCGCATCACGGCGCACTCCCGAGACGTGGATCGAGTCCAACGCCTCCTGGACGAACGACTGCGGGTCAACAACTAGAGCGACTTTCGGGTCCATCCGATCCTGAACTCTGAGCATCGCATCCCAAAACGTCACGCAAGTGAGTTCAAGTAGGTCGGGAAGTAGCTCATGGGGCCGCAGACCTGCCTCCGAATTAAGCTTCAAGAAGTCGTCACGCGTCTCGTTTTCAGACGAACTCGAGTGAACCGCGATCGTGTTGCTCTTCGGCGAGAAACCCGCGATGGTTATCGGCGTCTGCAATTCCGCAAACTGGTCATAAAATTGTGCGGCCAAGACACCGCTAAAGAGATCCGGACAAGGCCCGTCAAAAACAGGGCCTGTCGCTTTTGCCCGCCGTACGACGTCAGCGCTGAGTAGCGCGTGATACGCCTGCGGGACAATTGGCGGCGCGGCTGCTGCTGCCATTGATTGAAGCCGATCAGTCGTGTTGCGGATAGCGACCTCATGCCCGAGGGGCACCACGAGTTTGCTGCCATCGGCTTGCGCTCCCGGCCAGGTGTAGGTGGCGTACGCCCATCGAACTGCTTCAATCTTGCCCTGATCGATCACGTCGGCGAGCACCTGCAGCGCTCCGCGACATAGTCCGTCATCATCACCGATGAAGAGCACCCACCGCCCCTGGGCATGCTCCAGGACCCGATTCCAGTTTGCGGTCATCGCAAGCGAATCTCGGTATTCGAAGAACTTGAGTCTGGTGTCGGAAAACGAAGATACGACTTCGCGCGTCTGCTCCGAGGAAGATGCATTGTCCACCACGATGAACTCGCAGTCTTCGTACTCCTGAGCGAGGCACGATTGAATCGTGGCCCGGAGAGTTTCTGGACGATTGCGCGTGGGCACTACTACGCTAAACATTGGTCCAGCGGACATCGATGCCGTCAACTCCTAGTGGTTTCCATGCTCGCCAGTGCCGACTACCGCTTTTGCAGGTAACCGCCCCGAGAACTGCTCATCAACAATTTGCTGTTGCAGAATTCATCAACATCGTAGACTCCAGGATTTTCCTGGAGGTACTGATGAACTGCGGTCTTGGGATTATTCCCAGGGCCCCACCGTCGCGGACGATGATCTTGTACCGGGATGTCCTCGACAACTGTATCTGCGACGATCATGAATTGACCCGGAGTGACGTACTTGGTGTACGCACGCAGTTCATCAAGCACATGTTCGTGAGTGTGGTCTGAATCGAGGACAACCATCACCCGCTCTTTGCCAGCAACGATCTCATCTACCTGCCCAAGAACCATTGGATCAACTGACGAGCCTTCAATCAGCGTCACACGATCGGCGAACTCGTGGCTCTCGATTGCCTCACGGTTGTGCGGCCGGATCTCGATGTCAATCGCGACGACCGAGCCACGGCCCAGCAGTCGCATCATCGAGCTGTAGAACAAGACAGAACCACCGCGCGCTACACCGGTTTCAATAATGACATCCGGTTTGGTACGCCAGATGATCTCTTGTGCCAAGACGACGTCAGTGGGCATTTGGATGATTGGGAGTCCAAGCCACTCCCACATGTAGCTGTAGCCATGGCGATCGGAAGCTGCGGTGATGTCTCGGTCAAGCTGCCGGACCTCGGGATCGGCAGCCATCTCCATTGCCTTCGCGCGCCCAGATTCCGAGAACTCTTCGCGGTCATCAAACACAATCATCCTGCTCTCCGTAGTGCCGGGCAGTTCGCCCAGTCGGCCATCATTCGGGCGACTTCGTCAACCGACATTCCATAGTCACATATGTATCCGTAGCCACTGAGGCATGACAGGGCGCAAGCGACTCCCCATCCCCGCGAGCGAACCAGCGGACAGCCGTTTCCTTCACCGCTAGGTAGCCCAATTGTTGGTAGAACGCAATCGCCCGAAGATTAGAGCCTAGGACCTTCAGTTCAATGGCGTCGGCATCCAAGCGCTCGACTACCCATCGGTGCAACCCCATGATTGCGGCGGCCATGTATCCACTCGGACCATCCCGTTCGCCCCGTAGAACGGCATCTAGTTCGATTCCGTTCTCTGCGTCGTCATGGAGGACGACTCCCACGTGGCCCAAAGGACGACCGGCGGCATCGAAAAGGATGAAGAGGATGCGCTGAGGGTTTCCGACCACCCTCTCGACCAGCCACTTCTGGGTCCGACTTGCACTCGGAGTAAATCGCGATCCGAAGGAATCGGCGTTTTCTATCCGCCAGTCTGTCATCCGAATCGCGAGTCCATCATCGCCTGCGAGGGAATCTCCGACTGCGATCAGCCGCACGCGATCACCGTCAGCGCCGCTCACTTGCACTGATAGTTCCAATTGCGAAGCCTTCGCGGCAGCAACCACCTCCAGCTGGGCGGCTCGCTGCTTGAGTCGATCAGGCTTTGGCACGGTCGCTCCCACCAGTTGACGGGGCACCAGCCAAACGCTTGACGACTTCCACAACTTCCAACATCTCCAGTTCAGAGATGTCATGGAAGCTCGGCAGGTTGATCGATCGCGATGCGATGTCATGTGCAATCGGCGTCGCTACAGCTTTCTGAAACATCGGCAAGTCCGACAATGGATAGAAGAAAACGCGAGCATCAATTCCTGCCCGACTAAATTCCTCAAGCGCTAATTCGCGGGTCACGCCACTTCGCGGCGAAAAGACCACGTTGGGCATCCAGGCACCCGATTCGGTGCCCACGACACTGTGATTCATTACAAGGTCAAGATCCGACAACGCATTTTCGTAGAAGGCCAGGATCTCTTGCTTGCGCCCAACCAACTGCTTCACTCGCTCAAGCTGCCCACACCCCATCGCTGCTTGAACATTCGCCATCTTGTACTTGAAGCCGACCACGTCGGGCCAGAATTGCATTCTTTGGCTGCGATCTCGCCCATGGTTCGAGAGGGTCAAGACTCGCTCATACAGAGCGTCGTCGTTGGTGACGAACATTCCTCCTTCACCGGTCGTCATCGTTTTCGTACCGTGAAACGAGAATGTGCCGAAGGCACCCATACTGCCGGCCTTCTCACCGAAGTAGGTCGATCCAATGGCCTCAGCAGCGTCTTCGACCAGCGGGATCCCAAACTCCGTGCTGATTGCTCGAAGCCGAGTCATGTCTGCGAGATTTCCGTACAGGTGGGTAGCGATGATTGCCCTCGTCCGAGGCGTGAGTGCTTCCCTAACCAAACCAGGATCTAAGCACCACGTACTCGGCAAGATGTCGACGAAGACTGGCGTTGCTCCGAGGTGGACGACCGGTGCCACCGTGGCGATCCAGTTCGTGTCTGCCAGGACTACTTCATCGCCTGGCCCCACTCCCAGCGCCGACAAACCCATATGAAGCGCCCCAGTGCAACTAGATGTTGCGATGGCATGTTGGACACCCAGATACGCTGCGAAATCGCGTTCAAATCGATTTAGGTAGTCGTAACAGTGGGGACCCCAACCATTTCGGATGGCATCATCAACCAGCTCAATTTCACGATCGCCAATTGAAGGTTTGGTGTAGGCGATGCGCATTTCAATCAACCTGCAAATCAGGAACAAATGTTACGAACGCAGTGCCGCCATCGCGTAGTCCCGCAAGTTGCTCCGCGACCTCTGTTCGGAGATTCCAAGGGAGAATCACGAGGAAGTCCGTTCGGACCGAATCAAGGGCTTCCGGACCCACAATCGGGATCCTGCTGCCGGGCATGAACTTGCCCTGCTTCGCGGGGTTCAGGTCTACTACAAAATTGATGAGGTCAGGGCGGACGCCGGCGAAGTTCAGCAGAGTGTTTCCCTTGGCAGCAGCGCCATATGCAGCAACCACTTTGCCCGCCCTCCGCATTTCGAGCAAGAAAGCGAGCGCATCGTCCTTCACCACTTCTGTGGCGCGCTGGAACGCCGCGTAATACTCGCTGGTGTCAACCCCGCGACCGACTTCATCTTCAAGTACCTCGGCAACAGCACTGCTGACCTCATGCGGGCCACCATCGTTGTGCTGCGCGAACACCCGGAGGCTGCCACCGTGTGTCGGGAGCGTTTGCACGTCCCATACCTGCAGACCTGCAGCTCCCAAGACTGTGCGAACGGCCGTAAGTGACAAATACGAGTAGTGCTCGTGATAGATCGTGTCGAACTGGTTGTACTCGATGAGGTTCACCAAATGTGGGAACTCGAACGTCACGACACCGCTCGGGGCTAAGAGTTCGGCAATACCCGCAACGAATGAGTTGATGTCAGGAACGTGCGCCAACACATTGTTCGCCGCAATCAGATCCGCCGGGCCTTGGTCACGCCGGATGGCGGCGCCGGTATCACCGCCGAGAAACTCCTCGACAACCGTGTGACCCCGACCCCGAGAGACCTCAGCTGTCGCATGCGTCGGCTCGATCCCGGTGGCCCGGATCCCACGCTTTACGGCGAAGTCCAACAACGTTCCATCGTTCGATGCGACCTCAACAAAATGGCTGTCGCTTCCGAGGGAAAACCGTCGTGCCATCACTTCAACGTAGTCGCGACAGTGCTCGACCCAGGAGTCAGAAAACCCACTGAAATAGGCATACTCAGCGTCGAACAGTTCCTCCGGCTGCGCAAAGTCCTGCGTCTGAACGAGCCAACAATTCTCGCAGACAAGCACACGAAGTGGGAACCATTTTTCAACAGCCGATAACTGCGCACGCGTGAGGTACGCATTCGAAGGCGGCGCGGATCCCAGATCCACAAGAGTCAGGTCTAGGCCCGCTCCGCAGTGGCGGCACATCACAATTTGACTCCTTCAAAGCTCGCATCAACCACCGGGTGATCTCGATCGCGATCGGACAGTTGGGAAACTGGCAGTGGCCACGTTATTCCTACCGCCGGGTCGAGCGGCGATAGGCCGGCTTCCGCGCTCGGGTCGTAGAAATTCGTGTGCATGTAGAGGAGCTCTGAGTCTGGCTCCAACACTTGGAATCCGTGCGCGAATCCGGCAGGAATCGCGAAGGTGAGATTCGAACCCGGCGAAAGTTCGACACCATGCCACTGAAAGTAGGTGTCCGAGCCCCGCCGAAGATCAACCGCAACATCGAACACCCGCCCGCGCAGGCACGTCACAAACTTTTGCTCGGCTGAGGGCGGACGCTGGAAGTGCATACCGCGTACCGCACCCACTGCTTTGGTCAGCGTTCTATTCACCTGTGCCACATTGTCCCCGGCGAGGACCTCGACTAGTTCGTCGGCGCAGAACAGGCGTTCAAGTTCCCCGCGCTCGTCACTGATCGGGTCGTGGTACACGCAGTGGAGCCCCTTGAGAGGTGTCTCGACAACACGTAGCCGACTACCCATTCGAAGACTCCAGATATCGACCGAGCTGTTCGCGGCTGACCTCAGCCATATCTTGACCATCGTCCCAGGCTCGGTACCACTGGACGGTCGCGGCGAGCGCCGAATCGAGGTCCCACTGTGGAACCCAGTCCAATTCCGTCGCTGCTTTCGTGCTGTCCAACGAGAGCAGACTCGCTTCATGTGGCGAATCAACCGCGGGGCTCAGATCGATCTGCGAAGTGCCACCCCACAGTTCAATAAGGCGCTGCGCGACCGACTGAACGGTGGTCACATCCTTCACACTCGGACCAAAGTTCCATGGGGTTGCGAATTCATGCCCCACCTCGGAAAGTAGCCGTTCAGCCAAGGCGACATAGCCCGAGATTGGCTCGAACACATGTTGCCAGGGCCTCACTGCGTCGGGATATCGCAGTGGTATGTCGCTGCCTTGCCCCAGCGCCCTGATGCAGTCGGGGACTAACCGATCATTGCTCCAATCGCCGCCACCGATCACATTCCCCGCCCGTGCGGTCGCAACAGCCGGGCCCGAACAATCGGAGAAGAAACTCTGCGAAAAGCTACCCACGACGATCTCTGCGGCAGCCTTGCTCGCGCTATACGGGTCGTGCCCCCCAAGAGGTTCTGACTCGCGATAAGCATGACCGTCTTCGATGTTGCGATAGACCTTGTCCGTCGTCACGATCACCACAGCCCGAACCGCAGGAGTCGCGCGAACCACTTCCAAGATGTTCGCCGTACCCATCACGTTGGTACTGAACGTTTCAAGTGGATCGGTGTAACTCTGGCGCACTAGCGGCTGGGCTGCCAAATGAAATACGACGGTCGGCTCGATCGCAGTGATTGCTTCCACCACACCCCGATAGTCCCGAACATCGACCCGACGATCCGTCGCCAGATATTGGCTGACCCGGGCGTCCTCGTACAAGCTGGGTTGCGTTGACGGCTCGAGCGCTAGGCCATGGACTTCCGCTCCTAACAACGACAACCACATGCAGAGCCAGGATCCCTTGAACCCCGTATGCCCCGTGACGAGCACGCGTTGATCCACCCAGACATTTTGATTCACCACGTCCGCCAAGGAGCACGGCCCGATTCCCACAGATTCTCGAGTAGTGTGCGTTCGCGTAACGTGTCCATCGGCTGCCAAAAGCCTCGATGCACATATGGCACAAGTTCTCCATCACGTGCCAACGACTCCAGCGGGGCTGCCTCCCATGGGGAGGCGTCGCCCTCAATTCGATCCAAACATTGCGGCGAAAGCACAAAGAACCCGCCATTGATTAGGCCGCCATCACCGCTGGGCTTCTCAGTGAATCCGGAGACCGTCCCATTGGCTATTTCTAGAGCCCCGTAGCGCCCAGGTGGCTCTACAGCAGCGATCGTTGCAAGCTTCTTGTGCTCACGATGGAATGCGATCTCAGCGGTGAAATCGATACTCGACAGGCCGTCGCCGTAGGTGAAGCAGAACTCGCTCTCATCTCGCAAGTACGGCAGCGCCCGTTTGAGTCGCCCGCCCGTAAGCGTGGCCTCACCGGTATCAAGAAGCGTCACCTTCCACGGCTCCGCAGACTGTCGGTGAACCTCCATCGTGTTCTCTGCGATGTCAAACGTCACATCGGACATGTGCAGGAAGTAGTTCGCAAAATACTCTTTGATCATGTACCCGCGGTAGCCACAACAGATCACAAAATCGTTGATTCCGTGGGAGGAATACGACTTCATGATGTGCCACAAGATCGGCCGCCCGCCGATCTCGACCATCGGCTTCGGACGAATATTCGTCTCCTCTGCCAAGCGAGTACCTAACCCGCCAGCAAGGATGACTGCCTTCACTTCAACCCGTCCGCACGCAAAATCAACACTCCCACATAGTACGTGCGGCTTCAGTTCTGCACTGCTTCATGAGGGATGTTGGGGCGATTCCTCTGGCAGCTTCTCGACGATTGGCAGTACGCCTTCCCGCACCCGGCTTCCCACTGAGTCGCTCGGCCAGCCCTGCGTAGAGCCCTGGCAACAATCTGTGCCCAACCACGACCCATACGGCAAACCCCTAAGCCTTCAGGCTATTGGACGACGATCACCAAACCCGCGGCTTCAAGCACGTTCCCAGTGCTCGTGTGACCGAAGGGTGATGCGGGTTGGACCACCAAAACAGCGTCAGACGTCTCTCTGATCTGCGCCTCTTGCGTTGGGAGCCGGTCCGGTTCATGCTGTTCGCTACGCAGGTTTTGTCACACTAGTCCGCGGAACTCGAGGTCGACGTCGCGACTTAGCACTTCTACCGCTGTGACCGTTTTCGGTGTAGGTGACCTAGCGGGATACCTGGTGCGAGCGTCGATGCAGCGCACGCACCCGACTAGGCCGAGTAGGTCGGCCGATCCGAAGACTCATGCCGGCCCCCACCCGGCGCGTGCACGGTGTCAGTGCCTCCATATGGCGGCGTGGCACTCATCGCAACGCTAGCGCGTGTTGCCACGTGCTCCCGAATCGTCGCCCAGACAAACGAAAGACACTCTCTGCGAGCGAACGATCGCTGATTCACACAATTGCTGAGCTACTTCACTTCGAGTTCTTCTCGCTCCAGCGAAGCGAACAAGGTCTCGAACATTTGCGCCTGCGAGAAGCGTTCGGGGAGGCGGTTTAGGCTGGCCGTCTCGATGATCTGCTTGACGACGACAGGATCCTGGAGTCTGGATGCGAGTTCCCCCAACTGATCGCAGTCGTACACTAGGCCGTTCTCGCCATCGGTGACCAGCTCGGACATCCCTCCCACATCACGCGTCAGGACCGGTACCCCCAGCTCCAGCGCTTCCATTGCACTCAGGGAAATTCCCTCGACATCGCTAGTGTTGATGAGCATGTCGCACTCAGCGATGAAGTCGGCAGCTTCTTCCACCCAACCCACCACCTCGACGTTTGAAAGGTGGGAAACATCGTCGGCCAAATCGTCCATTCCACCCCCGGCCAGCCTGAATCGAACATCGGGAGTGATCGAAGCAAGACGCAACACGATGTCGATCCGCTTTTCCGGCGAGTTTCGGCCGAGCCAGCCCACCGAGAAGCCCCGATCATCTGATTCTTGATCTTTTCGGAGAGTCGGCGGCGCTAGAGTCGGCGGCGCGATGTAGAGAGTCTCCACTGGCGGCTCGACTTCGAAATACTCAGACAAGAGTGCGTTCAGATGTTTGTGCGCCGTCAGTACGAGGTCGACGTGCGCCTCGACCTCCAACAGCTCCCCGATGTGCCCGATGTGGTTGAAATGCAGGTCCACAATGCGTGACCCGCCACGCGGCCATTGTTTCAACCTCGCCATGTTCCTGAACGCCCAAGGGCTTCCAACATTCAAAATGATCGGCCGATCAAACCGTCGCAAGACCGAATGAACGAGTTGTGCCGTGTCACGCTTCCCAACGAGAGCCCGCGTGTCGTAGACGTAGGGCGTCACGTTGAGGAAATCCTCGGCACACGTTTCAAAACCACTAGGTGGCCTCTGCGTCGCGATCACCGCGACTTCAAACTTCTCGCTCAGCGCAGGTATCGCAGCTAGGAGGAAGTTCTCGGCGCCTCCTCCCCTGAGCATCCAAGGCACGAAGATGATGAGGCCACGCTTCTGTGCCGTTGGTATGTGGAAGACCTGTTTCCGCAAAAATCCTGAAACGGACTGCTGTGGTTCCGCTTTCGGCGGGCGACCTGCCTCGAGCGCTGGGTACATCGTCTTTACCCGACGTTCGAGTTCGTCTTTCTTGCGCCGCGCATCAGAATCCCTTCCCGAGTTATCAGAGAACGTGTAGCGAAAGAGGGGCTCATCCAAGACCACGCCCCTAAAGCCCTTCGCTGCTGCGGCCCGCCAGAACGCCCAATCCTCAAACCCATCGGCCATGTGTTCGGAGAGCCCTCCGACGCCATCCCAGACCCGTCGCCTCATCGCTGTCGCCACTGGTGCTGCATTGTTGTACGAAAGGTTGCGTTCGTTGAAGGGCCCAGGCACCCACATCTTCTCGCCGTCGCCATGACCCAGAACGCGCGTGGTTGGGATCACCAAATCGATCCTTGGGAATCGATGGAACGTAATGAGCGCCTTCTCAAGGTATGTCGGTTCGATCAAATCGTCCGGATCAAGACAAACAAGGAATTCACCCGACGAAGCAGCAACAGCAGCGTTTCGGGCACCTATCACGCCTTGGTTGGTTGCCCGATGCTTGACAATCCCCGGACCTGAGATGTTCTCGAGGATCTTGAGGGTCACATCATCGGTGGATCCGTCATCCCAAATTACGAGTTCAACATCGGCAAGGGTCTGTGTCTCTACGGCGGCCACGGCCTCGAGGATGCACGGCCCATTGTTGTAGATCGGCATGATGATTGAGAACTTTGGAGTTCGGGCTGGTTCCGCAGCTACCGCCATCGCCGGAGGTCTCGCCTTCCCGCGACCCAAGACTCGGCGGGCAGCTCCCTTGCACTTGCGATAGACGCTTCGCCCGCTCAAGCGGCGTCCTTGCTTTTGTTGCGCTTTCTTGGCCGCCCGTTTGAGTCGGGCGACCTCACGTAGGTGCTCCTCGCGGATCTCGATCAACCGCTCGTCATATCGCTGACGAACCTGTGCGCGGATCGCGGCTTCCGACTCGCGTACGTCATCCAGGCGGTAGTTCATCTCTTTGATGTCCTGGATTCTTGCCATTGGTGCCACCTCTGCGGGTCGATTTTGATCGTCTCGAGATACTAACCGGCACCCACGAAATCAACCGCTGCCCGAACGCCCGAGAGACTGTGGGAAAACTAGCTTTGGCTCAGCTCAATTGCGCGCTGAGCACCCAGAATGCGCAAGACGAGTGCCTCTGAATCGATGGGATCACCCGTAGCAATACCAAAGATGTAGGCCGCGAACTCCGCCGACGACAGTGGCCAGTCGGGCCAAGCGGCTGCGGTTTCTCGCGCTCCTTGCTTGAGCCGCGAAAGAAGATCTTCATCAGTTGCGACTTGGCGTAGTGCCGCGCGGAGACAACCAAAGTCGCCCATAGCGCAGACGAGCCCATTGACACCGTCGAGGACATACTCTTCCGAGCCCGTAACGTCCCAGGTCACGACAGTCCCGCCGCAGTGAAACATCTCAAGTGGCGGACCGTACATACCCTCTACTTGGCTCAGCTTCACGAGCACGTCCGCGGATCGGTACACCCTGCCTGTTTCGTCAGGCGGGACGCGACTAAGTACGCGGTCCACGCCTTCGTACTCGGTTATGGGGCTGGTAGTCATCAGCCAAACCTCAGAGAATCCGGCATCCCGGCATGCAGCAACGGCTTCCGGGACGCCCTTCATCGCAAGTCGAACATCACCTTCAATTAGTGCCCTAGCTTCCCCAGGAGTTCGCTGCGAAATCGCTTCTCCTTCGGCGGCATACCGTTCCTTCGCGATTCCATTCCTCACGAGGAACGCACGAGAGTTGTGCTCGAGTTCCAGGTACATCTCGGCCCATCTCGCAACGGTGATGGCAGGAATACCAAGGCGGTACGTGACCTCCGCCGATGCGGCTCTTCCATAGTCAAGGCCGCTTGCGTAGAAGCGACTTTCGATCGATTGAACGAAGTAGGCAGCGTGACGGAAACGAAGTTGTGGGAGTTCATAGACGGTTTCCCACCAGGTCGCAATCGCGACGTCAAAGACTTGGTGCTTCGCTTCGTCAAGAGTCGCGATCCTGATGCCCTGAAACGCATCGAGCCAAGCAGGGTTCTGAGTGTCGCCGTGCTTCGTTGGGACAATCGTGACGATTGCGCCTTCAGCACGTAGGAAGCTCGCGTGCTGAAGAATGGCAAGGTTGCCGCCGGTGACACCAAGGTAACCAACTACGAAGCACACCTCGAGCGGGCGCTCCGGCCGCCAACCAATTCCACCATTGCGGAAGCGATCGAAGTAGGCCGTCAACCACGGGTTCATCATGTTCTCAGGCATGCCGGACTATCTCCTCGCTCAGCGCGCGCACTGGGTGCCACGCAACGTAGCCCGCTGGCCACCTCGACTGTATGAGCGCAGACTCAATTTCGTCCGCCGCAGTCTTAGATATCCACTCAGCAGATGGTCGCTGCCCAGTTGCAGTTTCCGAATCGTGACCTCCTAACGAGGGGCCCTTCCTCGACTCAAACCAAAGTTGTGCAACTGTGCTGGACGGATCGATAAACTCGTTCACGAGGCTAGCCTCGGCATCTGAGAGAATTGCGCCATGCTTGTGCACATCACGACGACGTTCTCCTAGCACAGCGATAGCTTCACCAATGACGCGTGTTTGGAACTCGACAAGGTCCCGCGAACGCGTAGGTCCGAAAAGGCCTTCCGCTAGGTCGAGAGCGTCAACTAGATCGGGATCAGAGGTAGAGCGGAAAACCGGGAAAGAACTACCCATCTGCGGGCCTAGTCCAGTCGTGGTTGAGGGGCTCACCCTCGAGGCGCGCGATGTTCCTGCTTCATCCAGCGTCGCGCCGACTTGATGGTGGAGTCTCCTCAAGAACGACTCGACGCCATCGCGGTTGGTGATCTGCACGATCCAGTCGGGTGACTCCGCCGTTCTCGGCAGCGCTAAAGCAGCAGCAACCACGCCCCAGCGGTGGCTCGCATCGGCGATAGGTGACGGTTGAAGGTCTCCGACGTCTAGGGAACGTGGCTCACACAGTGCATTCAGGGCAGCGACTTCCTGTCTCGGGTCTCGAACCGGCACGTAGCGGGCGATGATCGCTTGCATGACCGCAACATCAATCTTGTGGCCATCTTCTGCATGCACAGCGATCAGCTCTTCGATTTCGTGGAACTGCCCGGTAAGACTCGCTACGCTCTGGCGCATTAAGAGTCCTGCTTCAGGGTTCCTGAACTTCAGTGCTTTGATCGCGTGTTGCCAACGGTCCCGTGGTGGGCAAGGGTTCTGCAGGAGTGCAAGATGCGCTGACGAGATCGCAGCGCCAACGCCAATTCCTTCGTTCAAATAGTGATCCCATGCACCCACCGCACTCGATATCCCGTGCTGCTGCGCGTAGTACTCAGAATCGAACCGAGCGCGTAGTAGCTCACCGTTGACGATGAAGCCCACCGAGTCGGCGATAGACAACGAGGCCCGCTCGTCAATCCGTGGAACAACCTCGCGCACGTCGGGTGCGTCAACCTGCACTCCCGCACTGCTTCTTTGCAACGCACGCTGCGCTCGGCGAACTAGCGACCGTCCTCTCGCCTTCCTCTTGCGTTCGTCACGGCGGAGCGCCCTGACTTCGCGCTTGAGCACTCGGTTTCGTTCTCGCAGGGCCTCAAACTCGCGACCGTACAGATCCAATTGGGCACGCTGATTTGCGACCACTGCGGCCTGTTGGCGAGCCCGAAATTCAGTGAACAGGTCGAACTCACTCATGTGACGTCCGAAAGGCAATGTCGTCGAATCGCACCTAACTGCCCAGTTGCCGCGAAGAACTGAGATTTGAGCAGATGCATGGTCCGATTCTGCCGCAGTCTTCGGCAAGACATGCGCAGGCAGGCCCAAGGGAGCGACCGCTCCCAATGATTGATCCCATACGTCAAGTGCTCTAACGGGTGAATCGTACGTGAGCAAAATCGTATTTCCATTGCGCCGATATGACACTGGTTACAGATCGCAGCCCCAAGATCCTAGGGCGGCCTATCCTGGTTGAGGTCGTCACCTACTGGGCGCCCACTTGCCGTCGTCCACGGACGGCTTTAGGCGAACGACTAACGAAGGACCACCTCTTGCGACTACTTGTAACCGGTGGAGCCGGATTCATCGGCTCCCACTTCGTCCGCGAAACCATCAACGACAACATGCCCGGCCTC
>CAUJEJ010000227.1 GCA_963169255.1 Actinomycetota bacterium
CGATGAACTGCTCGGCGTGAATCAGGTTCTGCGACGGTCCGATCGCGGGCGATGCGATGTTCTCGAGGGTGTAGCTGTTGTGGTGACTCATGATCATGCACAGCACGTTCTCGGACTGCGCCGACTTGAGTTCCGACTCGAGCCAATCGAACTGATCCTGCGGAACGGCTCCGTCGGCACCGGTTACCTGGTTGCAGGTGTCGAGACCGAACACACGCAGGTACGGAGTGATGTTGGCCTTCCAGTACGTCTTCTTCTGGTCGACGTTCTCCTGCGTGAAGCCGTGACCGACTGGGCCTGGGGTTGCAGGCGAGTCCAAGTGTGCCTGCATGAACCCAACCTGGTCGAACTGCTTGCGGCGCGGGTCCGCGGTGACCGAGTACACGCCGTTCGCCATTCCGGCGGCCGAGCGAATCCGGAAGATCATCTGCTGGAACGCGCTGGTGTTCTGCGCCCACCAGTTGACCATCTGGTTGGTAGCAGCTGGCCACTGTGAGGCCTTCTTGCCGCCCATCGCCCAGGTCTCCAGGCCATCCTCCACCTGGATGTTCCCCATGAAAAGGGTGTCGTGGTTTCCGTAGGTGGCGTACCAGGGGCACGGCATACCCTCGGAGACAACTGTCTGGCTGACGGCCTTGTCGAGCACGGTCGGCAACTTCGGGAAGCCGTAAGGTCCGTACTCGCTGAGTTCGGGCCAGGCAGGTTGGTAGACGTAGGTTGCGTCTTGCCACGCCTGGACACCCTCGTAGACCTCAGCCTTGCCGGAGTTTGGCGTCAACTTGCCGCCATCCATGCACGTCATGTACCACTCGAGTTCAGTCCCAGCCCTGGAGTCGGCCGAGTCACCCGTGTTCAATGCAGCCGCCATCGGAGCGCCGGTGAGGGGGCTGTAGGCAGCCTTTCGCATTGACGACACCATTTGCGCGAGAACATTCGTCGTCATCGTGTCTTGTGGACGTGAGGCGTCGATGAACGTCTCGGCCACGGCGATGAGTGGCTCTAGTCGGCCGGGCGTTTGCGCATCGATGATGTGGATGTCGCTGAAGTGACCGAGGTAGGCCAGCGAGCGACGGTTCTTGGTCCGCGCAGCATTCGGGGCCTTACCGGTGATGTCTGGCCGTGCGATGTACGCCTCACCTGGACCCGCGACGAGGTAGCGGAACTTTTCGTTGACCCGCGATCCCATCCCGATCGTCTGTTGCAAGGTTGTAGGCGCATCTGATGGCGCAACTGGTGCTGCTAGCGCTTTGCCCAACATCTCTGTGGGCAATGCGACCGCTCCCGCGATAGCAGTAGTTGATGCCAGGAATGCTCTTCGAGTAAGTCCAGCCACTGGTCCTCCGCTTTGCTGTCCGGCTCTGCCGGTTGACGTAACAGGTCGCACCGTAACTAAGCGGAAGGCGTTTCACCTGTTGTGCGGAGCATGCAGGTAAATGATCACAAAAAGTGTGGGAAACCCCTTGCTGGTGAGCAGTGGCCCCTCGTGTTAGCGTCGCAACGTTGCATTCTTTGTGCGACAGACTACTGAAGCCTCCGCAGTGGGTAAGCCGGTCAGAATCCGGCGCTGACCCGCAACCGTAGGTCGAGGCGAAACCCTCGACAAGTCGGAAAACCGTTGCGGAAGTGTGTGGCTCTAAATCCGTCGAGACTACGGGTGGAGCCGGATCTTCGATCCGACTTGACCCCCTTGACCATGGCGTGGGCACGATGCGCCGGCGAGGGAGCTTGTTGTTTCGTTGATGCGGACCGCTGGTGGTCTGCATCAACGAAAGGCGCCGATTGTGTCTTTGCCTAGCGTCCGCCTCACTGCACGCCGCATGTTGTCCATCGTGGTCGCGGTGATGACCGCTTTCGCGGGCCTCATCCTTTTGAACCAGCCCGCCCAGGGGGCGCAAGGCGCGTGCCCGACGGCGGACGGCGTCACAGTCGTTGTCGACGCGACACCACTAGGTGGGGCGCTGTCCGTTCGTTGTGCAACCGGCAAGCAGAATTCCGGACTCGACGCGCTGCGTCGCGCCGGGTTCAGCTGGTCGCCGGTGTCGTCTCAGCCCGCAATGGTGTGTCGAATCGACGGACTCCCTAGCGCGAACGATGAACCATGCGTCAGCACACCACCGGCGAAGGCCTATTGGGGCTACTACCGCGCGAACCGCGGCGGTGATTGGCGGTACAGCTCAGTAGGCGCCGCGGCCTCGCCCATTCAAGGAGGTGTCGAGGGTTGGGTGTTTCTGACAGCGACACAGCGACCACCAGGGGTAAGGCCTCCGGCCGCCGTCGAGCAGGCGCAGGCAGTGGTGCCGACCCCAACGCCGACGAACCGACCAACGAAATCCCCGAAGCCGACCGCCTCGAAATCTGGATCCGCTACGAGTTCCGCCACGCCAGGTTCGACACCCGAGGCAGCTAGCCCTGCTAATCCCCAAGGACAAAAGGGATCGGTTGGTGCGCCACTGCCAGAGCCTCCGGGAATCGCGACGGCTCCCGCGGCCGCGGTCGCTGCGGAGGTCACGACGGCGGACGCGATGGCCTCGCCGTCGGGCGGGGGAAGCATGGCAACGACACTGTTGGGGGTAGTGATCCTCGCTGGATTGGTGGTTGGAGCAGTGGTGCTGAGCGCTCGCCGACGCCGAAGTAGCTAATCTGTCCCTATGGCAGTGAATCGCGAACAATCCCCATTCGGCACCGTGCTCACCGCAATGGTGACGCCCATGCACCCAGACGGGGCCGTGGATTACGACGGCGTCGCGGAGCTCGCCAAGTACCTCGTCGCCAATGGCAACGATGGCATCGTGGTCAATGGAACGACGGGTGAAGCGCCAACCACCAGCGACGACGAGAAGCTGCACATCCTTGCGGCAGTCGTCGACGCAGTCGGTGATTCAGCATTCGTCATGGCTGGGGTCGGCACCAACGACACGCACCACTCGATCGAACTCGCGAAGGCAGCGGTCGGTGTCGGCGCGAACGGACTCCTAGCCGTCACTCCGTACTACAACCGGCCACCGCAAGCCGGGATCGTCCGTCACTTCATGGCACTCGCCGACAGCGTCGAGTTGCCGATCATGCTCTACGACATTCCTGGTAGAACGGGAACTCCGATCGAGCCCGCGTCGCTCATTGAGTTGGCTGAACACCCCAATATCGCCGCCGTCAAGGATGCCAAGGGTGATCTTGAGTCAGTCGTCGACGTTCTCAGGCAGACCAATTTGGTGTGGTACTCCGGCGACGACGGTCTGAATTTGCCGTTTCTCTCGATCGGTGCCGCGGGATTTGTGTCAGTCACGGGGCACCTAGTTGGCGATCGGCTGCGGAAGCTCGCTGAGACCTTCTGGGCAGGCGACATCGCGGGGGCGATTGCAATCAACGAGGCTCTACAGCCAGTCTCGACCGGGCTATTCCGAACCCAGGGTGCGATCTTGACCAAGGCTGCGCTCAACGAACTCGGGCTACCAGCTGGCCCAATGCGGCTTCCCCTCGTTGACGCAACAGTGGAGCAGGTCGCTCAACTCCGAACAGACTTGGCGGCCGGTGGCGTGGCAGGGTTCACCGCGTGACCAACGTCCTATCGACCAGATCAGAGCTCGGCCCGCCACCTCCGCTCGCCCCAGAGGCCTTGCGCATCGTTGCGCTTGGTGGGTTGGGCGAAATCGGCCGGAACATGACGGTATTCGAGTTCGGCGGACGCCTGTTGATCGTCGATTGCGGGGTGTTGTTCCCAGAAGACAACCAGCCCGGTGTCGACCTGATCCTGCCCGACTTTGACTACATTCGTGAACGCCTCGACGACATCGACGGAGTCATCCTCACGCATGCCCATGAGGATCACATCGGCGGTTTGCCGTACCTACTCCGGGAACGGGTGGATATTCCGGTCTACGGATCGAAGTTGACTCTCGGTCTGATCGCGGCGAAGTTGCGTGAGCACCGGATCAAGGCAGAGCTGCGCGAGGTCGCGGAGGGCCAGATCGTTGCGATCAACGACTTCGAGGTTGAATTCGTCGCCGTTAATCACTCGATTCCCGATGCGCTTGCTGTCGCGATCAAGACGCCTGCGGGGCGAGTGCTTCATACCGGCGACTTCAAGATGGATCAACTGCCGCTCGACGGACGTATTACCGACCTGAATGCCTTCGCTCGGCTTGGCGACGATGGGGTTGATGCGTTCCTCGTCGATTCAACAAATGCCGAGGTCGCCGGATTCGTCACCAGTGAGCAGAACATCGCCCCCGTGCTCGACGAGGTGTTCGCCCGGGCGCCCGGCAGGCTTGTCGTGGCGTGCTTCGCCTCCCACATTCATCGTGTCCAGCAGGTCATCAACGCCGCCGCGGCGAACGGGCGGCGGGTCGCGTTCGTGGGCAGGTCAATGGTGCGCACGATGGGTGTTGCACGTGACCTCGGGTACCTCAAGGTCCCAGGGGGACTGACCGTCACCGTCGACCAACTCGACGAGTTGCCTGACGATCAAGTCGTCTTGGTCTGCACCGGTTCTCAGGGCGAGCCGATGGCAGTCTTGGCACGCATCGCTAACCGTGACCACAAGATCCGGATTCATGACCTCGACACCGTTGTCCTCGCGTCATCAGTGATTCCGGGCAACGAGAATTCGATCAATCGCGTCATCAACGGACTCTCGCGTTGGGGCGCGACGGTGGTTCACACCGGGAACGCGCTTGTCCACGTCTCAGGCCACGCTGCAGCGGGTGAGTTGCTTTACGCCTACAACATCGTCAAACCCCGCAACGTTATGCCGGTGCACGGCGAGGTCCGCCATCTGCTTGCCAACGCGGCGCTCGCGGTGAAGTCCGGTGTCGACCCCGACCACGTTGTTGTCGCCGACGACGGCACCGTGATCGACCTCATCGACGGCGCGCTTACCGTGGTTGGCAAGGTGCCATGTGGGTACGTCTTCGTCGACGGATCCAGCGTCGGTGACCTTTCAGAAGGCATGCTGAAGGACCGTCGAATCCTCGGGGAAGAGGGATTCGTTTCCGTCTTTGTCGCCGTTGACATCTCGGCAGGCAAGGTCGTCGCTGGCCCCGAGGTGCAGGCTCGCGGGTTCGCTGAAGCTGCAACGGTCTTCAACGATGTTCTCCCCAAGGTCACCGCTCGACTCGAAGATGCGATGAAAGACGGCGTTACCGATCCGTATCAGCTTCAGCAGCTGGTGCGCCGCACGATCGGGAAGTGGGTTGGCGAGAAGATGCGTCGCCGACCCATGATCGTGCCGGTCGTTGTCGAGGCGTAGGAGTACCTCCTTCTCAGCGATCGGTGGACGCGGCCGACATTCACTCGGCCACGCGAGTTTGAGCGCGGCCTCACGCCGATTTCCGGTTAGGCTCACCGACCATGGGGACTAGAACGCCCACGTCATCGCAGTCGAAGTCATCGCGGTCGGGCAATTCAGCATCGAGCGCTAGCGCGCGCCGTTCATCACGCGCTGCCAGTAGCCGTTCGAGTAAGCCCGCTAGTTCTAAGTCTTCCGCCAAGGCGACACGTTCGCCTTCTCGTACAGGTGCACGCACCGCTCCTACGCCGCCAAAACGTGGGCCCTTCATGGCTCTGTTGGTGGCGCTTCTGAAGACCATTCGGGCGGCCTGGATGGCGGTTGCCCGCGGCCTAGGATCACTCGTTCGCGCGTTTGGCAGCACCGCCAAAGACGTCCCGCCAGCGATGCGTCGCGACGGCCTCGGTCTCGCCCTCACGATCGCGGCAGTGGTTGTAGCTCTTGTTTCATGGTTCGGACTGCAAGGGCCGGTCGAAGCGGCCGTCGACTTCGCAATCTCGGGCTTGGTTGGCAGCTTGGTCATGGTTGTTCCGTTCGTGCTGTTGTGGCTCGCATGGCGAAGCCTTCGCTATCCAGGCGAACGGATGGCGCGCGGAGTCATGTGGGGTTGGGTTGTCACCGGCCTCGCTTTTTGTGCGTTGTGGCAATGCCTCGCTGGCGCTCCGGTTCCCAGCGATGGTGCTGAGGCGATGCGGGGCGGCGGGGGATGGGTCGGCTGGATTCTGACCTCGCCATTGGTTGCCGCACTTGGTTCGCTATTGACAGCCGCTATCGCATTGGCTGCTCTTGGGTTGGGCGTGCTGATGGTCATGCAGATCCCGCCGATGGAGTTTGTCGGCCGAGTTCGCGACTACCTGTCGCCGAGTGACGAGATCGATGACGAGATCGACCCGACCGCCGACACCACAGTGTTGAAGCCGACGAAGGCTGCCAGTGAACGGTCGACGACAAAGTCTTCCGATGCTCCCGCGAAGGAGAAGTCGAGTCGCAAGTCTGGCTTGGCGTCCAAGTTGGGCTTTGGCAAGCCGGTGCCGACGCACGAAGCCATCGACCTCGTTGGCAATGAGCCGTTTGCCGCGGTTGTTGAGGCGGAATCCGCACTGTCAGATGATTCCGATGCTGGGGCAACACGCACTGATCTCTCGCCCGTTACCGCAGATGTGACCGACGCTGCACTACGGCCCAAGCCGGAACAACTCTCACTCTCTGGCGATGTCATCTATCAGCTTCCGGGCGCAACGAAGCTCAAGGCAGGTGCCGCGCCCAAGGCCGCGACGAAGGCGAACGAACGTGTCGTCGAGGCACTCACCAGCGTGCTCGATCAGTTTGAGATTGATGCCCGCGTCACCGGGTTCACCCGCGGGCCGACGGTCACTCGCTACGAAGTCGAGCTTGGGCAAGGCGTCAAGGTTGAGCGTGTCACTGCATTGAGCAAGAACATTTCGTACGCCGTCGCAAGCGCCGATGTACGAATCTTGTCGCCAATCCCAGGTAAGTCGGCCATCGGCATCGAGATTCCCAACTCGGACCGCGAGCTCGTCAGCCTGGGCGACGTGATGCGCAGTAGTGCTGCAGCAACCAGTCACCATCCGATGGTCGTCGGCCTTGGCAAGGACGTCGAGGGCGGGTTTGTTTGCGCAAACCTCGCGAAGATGCCGCACCTTCTGGTCGCCGGTGCGACGGGCGCAGGTAAGTCCAGCTGTATCAACTCAATCATCACTTCCGTCCTCATTCGGACGACACCGGACGACGTGCGCCTGATCCTCATCGATCCGAAGCGGGTTGAACTCACGATCTATGAGGGTGTGCCGCACCTCATCACGCCCATCATCACGAACCCGAAGAAGGCTGCGGATGCGCTGGCCTGGGTCGTCAAAGAGATGGACCTCCGCTACCAGGACCTCGAGGACTTCGGGTTCCGGCACATTGATGACTTCAACAAGGCCGTGCGCGCGGGTGCCGTTAAACCGCCGCCCGGAGTTGATCGCAAGCTAACGCCGTACCCATACCTGCTCGTTGTGGTCGACGAACTCGCCGACCTCATGATGGTTGCCGCGCGCGACGTTGAAGACGCAGTCGTGCGCATCACCCAGCTTGCCCGCGCAGCGGGTATCCACCTAGTGCTCGCAACCCAGCGGCCGAGCGTTGATGTCGTGACCGGATTGATCAAGGCGAACGTCCCCAGCCGCTTGTCCTTCGCGACATCGAGCCTCGCAGACAGCCGTGTCATCCTCGATCAGCCGGGTGCTGAGAAGTTGGTCGGCCAAGGCGACGGACTGTTCCTGCCGATGGGAGTCAGCAAGCCGATCCGGGTCCAAGGCGCCTTCGTTTCCGAGGCTGAGATCCGCTCGATCGTCGAGCACTGCAAGAAGCAGATGACGCCGCAGTACCGAGACGACGTCACGGCAACCGTGGCGACAGTTCACAGCACGCCAGAGGACATCGGTGACGACCTCGATCTCCTTCTTCAGGCAGCTGAACTGGTCGTCACTACCCAATTCGGGTCGACGTCTATGCTCCAGCGCAAGCTGAAGGTTGGGTTCGCAAAGGCCGGTCGACTCATGGACCTGATGGAGTCGCGTCGGATCGTTGGACCTTCGGAAGGGTCGAAGGCGCGCGACGTGCTCGTCACCCCTGAGTCTCTGCCGGATGTCCTGTCAGAACTCCGCCACGGCAGCAGCTAGCTGTCCTGCTGCACGGGTTTCGTGCGAGGTCGATGACCTCGCGGGTGCGTGCAGGACTGGCGACTCCTACCCTTAGCAATTGTGTCTACCAATCGCGTTGCTCTCGTCACGCTCGGATGTGCGCGAAACGACGTTGACTCAGACGAGCTTGCCTCACGTCTTGCTGCCGATGGCTGGGAGTTGGTGGACGACGCTGACGACGCAGACGCGGTCATCGTCAACACTTGCGGATTTGTTGAAGCCGCCAAGAAGGACTCCATCGACACGGTGCTGGAGTACGCAGACGACGACCGACCTGTGGTCGCTGTTGGTTGCCTCGCGCAGCGCTACGGCAAAGAATTGGCCGACGCGCTTCCCGAGGCCGATGCAGTGCTTGGTTTCGATCAGTACCCGGACATCAGTGACCGCCTACGCGCAGTGATGGCCGGAGAGACGATCGAATCGCACACCCCGGGTGATAGGCGCAAACTTCTGCCCATCAGCCCGGTGGAACGACCGAGTGCTTCACCGGCTCTGCCTGGTCATGGCACACGCACGCGACTGCACGAGGGGCCCGTCGAGTCACTCAAGATTGCCTCCGGTTGTGACCGTCGGTGTTCCTTCTGCGCGATTCCGACGTTTAGAGGGTCGTTTGTTTCGCGACGCCCCACGGACGTGATGGACGAAGCCCGAGATCTGATCGCGCAAGGCGTGCGGGAGTTGAACCTCGTCAGCGAGAACTCCACGTCGTACGGAAAGGACCTCGGCGACCTCCGCCTCCTCGAGTCCCTGCTTCCCGAACTCGGTGCCCTCCACCCAGATCTTCGCGTTCGGCTCGCCTACCTCCAGCCGGCGGAGATGCGTCCCGACCTCGTTTCGATCATCGCCCGCACGCCGGGAATTGCTCCCTACTTCGACCTTTCCTTCCAGCACGCAAGCCCCACAGTGCTGCGGAGAATGCGCCGATTCGGCGGCAGTGCCGAGTTCCTCGAGCTCATCAAGGCGATCCGGAACTACGCCCCCGAAGCGGGGATTCGGACAAACGTGATCGTGGGGTTCCCGGGTGAGACCGACGAGGACTTCGACGTGTTGTGCGAGTTCATCGCGGCGGCCGAACTCGATGCTGTCGGGGTGTTCTCCTACTCCGACGAAGACGGTACGGAAGCGCTGAACATGACCGACAAAATCGATCCGGAGCTCATCGAGGAACGGCATCGGCATCTGGTCACATTGGTTGAAGACACCACCACAGCGCGAGCCAACGATCGCATCGGAACTGAGGTCGCTGTCCTGATCGAGGAACTCGACGAAGACGGCAACGGCATTGGGCGGGCTGCTCATCAAGGCCCAGAAGATGGCGATGTGCTGGTGCATTCGGCACGTCGTTTGAGCATCGGAGCAGTGATTCATGCCAAGGTTACCGAGGCATTGGGGGTGGATCTCATCGCAGAGGAGGTAGGAACGTGAGTTCTGCGCAACCTTCCCCTGCCCGAGATCCGAAAGACACGGCAGCTGCAAACCCCACGGCGGCTAAGCCGTTGAGGGAGCGGCTCGCACCAAAGCCGGACCCGGTTGGACACCCAGCGACGGCGTCACGGCTGTGGAACGTCCCCAACGGCCTGACCATGATGCGCCTGGTCCTGGTGGTGCCGTTCGGGATTCTGCTGTTCAACTACGGCACAGAACCAGCGGCACGGGCTGCAGCAGCGTTCATCTTCGTCATCGCATCGCTGACGGACTATGCCGATGGCGCTCTCGCCCGCAAACAGGGCCTGGTCACGACGTTCGGCAAGATCGCTGATCCGCTCGCCGACAAAGCACTGACCGGGGTCGCGCTCATTGGTCTGAGCTATCTCGGCGAGCTCCCTTGGTGGGTCACCATCGTGATCCTGGCCCGCGAGATCGCCGTCACTCTCCTACGATTCTGGGTCATCCGACACGGCGTCATCGCGGCCAGCAGGGGTGGCAAGGCCAAGACCGCAACGTTGATCGTCGCGATTCTGATGTACCTGCTGCCACTGACCGGATTCCTTCTCACGGCGCGCGAGTGGGTCATGGGGTTGGCCGTAATTCTGGCAGTTGTCACCGGTGTCGATTACCTCGTACGGGCGCTGAAGCTTCGGGCGACTACGTCGGGCAATTCGGCGAGCTGACAAATGTCTGCCTCGACAAGCGGTGAACCAGATCCACTCGCTGCGCAGTTGGTACAGCGGCTGACAACCGCTTGCCGCACGATCGCCGTCGCGGAGTCGCTGACTGGCGGGCTGGTTTCGGCAGCACTCACAGAGGTCCCGGGATCTTCCGCCTGCGTGCG
>CAUJEJ010000228.1 GCA_963169255.1 Actinomycetota bacterium
CCCATCAATCTGCTCCGCAATCGCAGCCAATTCAGGAAACACGCTCACCACCCCCGCTCCACATAGACCTAAAACTCCGAAGGAAAACCGAACCGCGAACTCTGCCGCAACGCCGCCGTGGTTCGAACACCTGTACGAATATTACCCCCACCCAGACCGACAGCGCCACCCCATTACTCCTTTATTTGCAGGCACTTCCGCAGCATCGCCCCACTCATACGAATTTGGTGCAATCGCGCGGCCCGCCGGCAAGTCGCACCAAATTCGCAAGGGCGGGCGGCCGGAAGGCGAGGCAGCTCGAGTTGCCTAATGAAAACGATTCCCGTTAGCGTTAACGGGAATCGTTTTCATTAATGCAGATGGAGTAGCCATGTTTGGTCAAGTCCTTAAGTCGTCCAAGTTCATCGCAATCGGTGTCGCCGCCGCTGCTGGAACCCTTGCCCTGAGCGCGTGCGGATCGTCCTCGGCCGGACCATCCTCCAGCGAAGGCGCAGGGACCTGCCCAACCACTCCGATCAACGTCGTCGCGACGACTAACGTCTGGGGCAACATCGCCAACCAGCTCGCGGGGCCGTGCGCGAAGGTGACCACGATCATCACCAGCCCCACCGCGGACCCCCACGACTTCGAACCCGACTCAACAACCTCGCAGGCCTACACCGACGCGAAGCTCGCGATCGAGAACGGCCTCGGCTACGACGCGTGGTCGGACAAGATCATCGCAAGCCTGGGATCGAGCGCGCCGCAGGTCTTAGACCTCGGAACCACCGTCGGGCTGTCCGTCGGAGACAACCCGCACATTTGGTACTCGCCAACGTACGTTCAAGAATCGGCAGCAGCGATCACCTCTGCGCTCAAGGGGCTACTGCCGGACGGCGCATCGTCATTTGACCAGGCAGCGAGTGAGTTCAAAACCAACCTTGGGCCGTACCTCGACGAGGTAGCAAGCATCAAGTCGAGCTACTCGGGAACGCCGATCGGATCAACTGAGTCCATCTTCGTTTACATGGCGGAGGCGACTGGTTTGAACCTGACGACACCACCGCAGTTCATGACCGCAATCGCGAACGATTCGGACCCCACCAGCCAGTCGGTGGCGACCTTCACCAACCAGATCAAGGACAAGCAGATCAAGGTCCTGATGTACAACACCCAAACCGACGGCGGACTTCCGCAGCAGATGTTGACGCTGGCGCAAAGCAGTGGCGTCCCCGTCGTCGACATCACCGAGACGCTGACTCCGGAGGGCGCAAGCTTCCAGCAGTGGCAGCTGACCCAACTGCAGAACCTCTCGCAAACGCTCGCGAGCGGTAAGTAGCAAATGACAGCCGCGAGTAGCGAGAACAATGTCAGCGGGTTGTCCGCTGACATTGCGTTGAGCATGAAGAACGTCGCTGTTGAACGGGGTGGCCGAACGATCTGGTCGGGCGCGGACTTCGACGTCCCGACCGGATCATTCACCGCGATCATCGGCCCGAACGGGGCTGGAAAGAGCACCACCGCTGGTCTCGTCCTGGGCCAGATCCCACCCTCCAACGGGACGATCACCGTGCTCGGAGCACCACCCGCGCGTGGCAACGAGCGAATCGGCTTGGTCCCGCAGAATCACACCCTTGATCAAGCCGGGTCGATTGTCTGCCGCGACGTCGTGGGGCTCGGACTGATCGGCACCAAGTGGGGCGCGTCGATCCGAACGCGCTCGATCGCTGCCGACGTTGACAAGGTGCTGGCCGAGGTTGATGCAACCCGATTCGCCTACAAGCGGTTCGGCGAGGTGTCAGGCGGTCAGCAACAGCGGGTAACGATCGCACAAGCGCTGATCATTAACCCCGACATGCTTGTGCTCGATGAGCCGCTCGCCGGTCTCGACCTGCAGGGTCAAGTCGAAATCGTTGAGCTCGTGCATCGCATCAACCGCGAACGTGGCGTCACGGTCCTCTTCGTCACTCACGACCTCAACCCGTTGCTCGCCCACATCGATTCGCTCATCTACATCCTCGACGGGCGACCGTTCTTCGGCAAGCCCGACGACGTGGTGAACGCGGGCCTGCTGACCAGGCTCTACAGCACGCCGGTTCAAGTCTTGCGGACCGACGAGGGCTGCATCTTCACGAGGACGGAGTAAGCCATGCATGGATTCACCGAGGTGTTGCCATCGACGACGTCGCTGCTTGCGGACCTGTCGCTGCTGACCACACCCTTCATGATCAATGCGCTCATCGCTGGAACGCTCATCGCCATGGCGGCCGGGACGATCGGCTACTTCGTGCTGCTGCGCGACCAAGCGTTCGCCACTCACGCGATCGCCCACATTGGCTTCCCGGGCGCGACGCTGGCCGCATTGCTGTTCATCAACCCAATCTGGGGACTACTCGTCGCGTGTGTCGGCGGCGGACTTGCCATCGGCGCATTCGGGCACCGCAAGGGTGATCGAGAAGTCGTGACCGGCACGATCCTGGCGTTCGCCAGCGGACTCGGAATTCTGTTTGCCAGCATTGGCTCGCGGCAATCGGGCATGGTCACGAACATCTTGTTCGGCAACATCCTCGCGGTGTCGCAAGATCAGCTCGTGATCTTCGGAGTGATCACCGTGATCGTGCTGATTGCGATGGTGATCACTGGTCGGCAGCTTATGTTCTGCTCGATCGACCCCGAGGTTGCGGCGGCAAAGGGAATTCCGGTTCGTGCGTTGAGCACCATCTTCTTGATCTGCATGAGCCTCGTGATCGCGATCTCGGTCACGGTGGTCGGGGTATTGCTGATCTTCGCGCTTCTGGTGACTCCAGCAGCTACGGCGATCAAGATCACCGCACGCCCGGCCGCGGTGGTCGCCATCGCGACGTCGATCTCGGTCGTGAGTGTCTGGGCAGGTCTCATTGTCTCGACCTATCAGCCCTGGCCGCCGAGCTTCATCATCGTCACCATCGCCTGCACCATCTGGGCCGTCACCCCCCTCTACACCCGCTACCGCGACAAGCGCACCACCCCCGCCGCCCTCCCCACCCCCGCACCCTCCCCAGATTTGGTGTAATCGCGCGGCCCGCCGGCAAGTCGCACCAAATTTGAAGAGGAAGTGGTGAGCCTGGTGACGCCGTACTGGGAGTTAAGCGTCGTTACGTTCGGTTGGGGCGTACAGCCACACGGTTGTGCGCTTCTTGTTCGCTTTGATTTGCATGCGACCCATCGTTCCGGGCGTCAAGGATTTTGCGTTGAGCGTCTTGGACGTGACCGGCTTCCACTTGCTGTAGGTCTGTCCGTCGTTGCGCGAGATCCGGTACTTCGCGCACGTCCGTTTTGATGCCAGCCTGACCGCCGCCGAAGTACCTGTCGGGTATGAAACGGCCGTCACTGGCGTCGGTCGACACACCTTCTTCTTGATGTCGCCACGCGCAGTCGGGTTTCCCGCAATTCGCGCGTAGGCCACGGTGATGGGGGTGAGCCCGTCACTTCCCTTCGACCGGAGCTCCAACCACGACCCACCAGCAACGTTGATCGGCAACGAGAGCGTGGGTTGTGCCGGAATGGTGGACCAGGCCGTCCACACGCCACCCGTGGGCATCGTTCGCGACGACAGGCTTGCGTTGGTCCCGCTGACGGCGACGGACGCAGTGACCTGATCAGGCGAATCAAACGTGATCTTCGAGAGGCTCGGCGCGACTGCGGGGATCACTGGCGGCGGCGGTGGACTCTGAGGAGTCACAGTGACCTCGTTGCTGACCGTGCTGAGCTCCTGAGCGAGTCCGGCGTCGACAAGTGCGCGAACCTCGAAGTCATAGGCCTGGCCGTTCGTCAAACCAGTGATGGTTTGGGGACTCGTCGTCGCACCGCTGACTGCAACTCCATCCTGATAGAGCTGGTACGTCGTTGTGACCGGCTGGGTGGGCGTCGTCCACGAGATAGTCGCGGCTGCATTACCAGCGGTGCCGGTCGTGACTGGTGCGTTTGCCGCAATGATCGTGACCTTGCC
>CAUJEJ010000229.1 GCA_963169255.1 Actinomycetota bacterium
CAGCATTTTGGACGGATTGCGCGCAGGGAACACTCCCGCGGTATTCGTGGGTCGAGCCACGAATGATGTCCGGTGAAGTCAATGACTACCACCCGCCGACGGATGTCCGGGCCGCGGAACAATTCTTGGCTTCGGTCTACAACGCAGTGCGCACATCACCACAGTGGGAAGAGACGGCCCTCGTCATCATGTTCGACGAACACGGCGGAACGTACGACCACGTTGTTCCACCGGCCGCCATCGCGCCAGACGATTCGAAGTCAGAGATGGACTTCACCTTCGATCGCTACGGAATCCGCGTGCCCACCATCGTGATCTCGGCGCATACGAAGAAGGGCACCGTGATTCGTGATCTCCATGCAAATACGTCGATGACGCGCACACTGCGCGAGACCCTCGGCCTCGGCGATGCGTTCACCAAGCGTGACGCGAATGCCTCGATGATCGATGCAGCTTTCAACCGCTCCGAGCCGCGAAGGGATATGCACCAGCTCGACGTCCTACCGTTCACGCCAGGCATCACGAATCCCGGCGCACAAGAGGTGAAGTACGGCGACTCCCCCGACAACCCGCTGGTCCTCGCGAAGTGGAAGAAGTCTGGCAAGGACTACGTGTCCGAACTTGGTCAGGCGACGCTAACGAACGCCGCTGCCATGCTCGGCATTCACCCGGACGATGCCCCAACGCAGGCCCCAGCGTCCGATTCACGGGCATGGTTGAAGCAGCACTTCACAAAGGATGGGTCGTTGCACTTCCCGACGAAGGGCTAGGCAGCATTTAGGCCTTGTTCGGTCCGCAACCGCGGTAGCAACGCATGGGGTCGCCTCGCCACTGATCGAAGTAGGGCGGTAGCTGGCCGTACTGTCCGGGCTTCCACTTCAGGCCGTTCCACTCCAAGTGCAGGTGCTGCTCGGACCGCTTGCACTTGTTGGATTCGCCGGAGGTGCCAGAACAGCCGACCGTTCCGATGAGCTGGCCTGCTGCCACGGGTCCAGGAGCGATCGACACCTCGTCGAGGTGAGCGTAGATCGCCTTGGTTCCATCGCGGAACGTGATGATGACGTAGTTGCCGTAGCTGTTCGCCGCGTACTTGGGCACCTTCACAACACCATCGGCCATGGCGTAGACCGGCTCGCCAATCGCGGCAAAGAGGTCCATGCACTTGCCGACATACGTGCACGAATGCAGTCCCTTGCCGTACAGGTAGTAGGCGTGCCCACCGTCGCGGAAACGCGTGACGGGCGCAGCGATCGCACCGAGTTCGGGGTCGGTTCCCAGGATCGGCGACGCCGAGCCGACGAGGCTCGCGCTGGTCTCCGCAGTCACGTCGCCAGCACCTCGGCTGACGAGTTCGCCTGAGCTATCGATACCAGCCAGCGTGCTGAGCCACGACGTCGATGGTGCTGCCGCGACGGCCTCTTGACCGACGGTCGACAGGCCGGCTTGGAGGCCTTCGCCACCTGCGTACGCCTCATTAGAGGTGGAGCTTCCAAAGCCGGTCACCGTGATCGCGGCTACAAGCAGTCCCAAGACAGGGACGTACAAACGTGCAGTTCTGAACTTCATGATGATTGCCTTCTCGTGCGCCGAAAGGCCCTTGACAGATCCCGTCAAGGAGACTTGGTCTCTTAACGAGGTTAGGTGGGCAAATCGGACACTCCGAGCGCTGACAGCTATCTGTGACCCAGGTAACTGTCACTAAATGGCGTCATTTTCGGACATTCTCCGCAGTTCGCAACTGCTCGCCGGTGACGCAGCACACGTGCGTCACCCGAACGAGTGAACGCCTAGGTACGAGTCAGCTGACCGAGTTCCACTTCCGCGATCGACGCAGTGTGATGAGGCTCAAACGCTGCGTGCGCATCGCGCCAGGTAAGCCACCCACCGTCCAGGTTACGAACGTCGACTCCGTTCTCGGCGAGCAATCGTGCCGCGACGTGGGCGCGCTGTCCAACCCGGCAATAGACCACAACACGTTGGCCGTGGATTCGGTGAAGTTGAGTCCTCAGTTCATCGAGCGGAATGTTGACCGCACCTGGGATCGACCCATCCGCGAATTCGTCCTCGCCACGAACATCGAGCAGGGTCCAGCCATCCGCCACCAACGCGTCGACCTCCGACCAGTCGACGGCTGCTGACAGACCCGACAGACGGTTCTCGGCGATGTAGCCAAGTTGGTTGATCGGATCCTTGGCCGAACCAAACGGCGGGGCGTAGGCAAGTTCGAGGTCGATCAGGTCAGTGGCGCGCAACCCCGCACGCATGGCTGTGGCGATCACGTCGATTCGCTTGTCGACGCCATCGGGACCGACTGCCTGAGCCCCGAGGATGTTGCCGTTGGTGGGATCGATGAGGAGTTTCAGTGCCATGGTCGAGGCACCTGGGTAGTAGGCGGCATGATCGTTCGGATGCGTATGGATTGCCAGGTAGGGACGGTTCGCGGCGCGTAGGCGCTTCTCATTCCACCCAGTGGTTGCCGCCGTCGTATCAAACAATTTGACGATCGCCGTTCCTTGCGATGCCCGCACGCGGCTCGGCACCCCGGCAATGTCGTCTGCAGCGCGGCGGCCTTGCCGATTGGCGATGTTCGCTAGTGGAGTCAACGTGGCGGAGCCATCGAGCAGGTCAATCTTCTCGACCGCGTCGCCCACCGCCCAGATATGCGGGTCCATCGTCTGCTGGTTCGCGTCAACCACGATCCCGCCGCGGGTGCCTATGGGCAGCCCGGCCGCTGCGGCGAGCTTGCCGTCGGGCCGCACCCCGATCGCGAAGACGACCAGGTCTGCCGGGATCACTCGCCCGTCAGCCAACTTGGCCGTACCTTCATCGATCGCGACGACACTGTTCGACAACTCAACCGTGACGCCGTGACGAGCTAGTTCGCGCTCGAGTGGTCTGGCCATCTCTACATCCAATGGAGCCAGGAGTTGATCAGCC
>CAUJEJ010000230.1 GCA_963169255.1 Actinomycetota bacterium
AGCCCGATTGAGATCAAGAACCTCTACGGCTTCTGCGAAGACCAATACATGAAGGCGTAAAAGCATCTGTACGCACGTACGTATCTGATGTAGTGTACGTACATGACGATCACTGTTACCGCACTTCGGGCAGACCTCTACCGCTTGGTCGACCAAGTTTTGGAGGATGGCGTTCCTCTCGAGATCGAACGAAATGGACGCATTCTCACGCTTTCGGCGACTCCGTTGGAGAGCAAGCTGGCCGCGTTGGTGCCAATTCCAGACTTGATTGTGGGGGATCCGGATTCCTTGATACATCACGATTGGTCTGACGAATGGAAGCCGATGTGATCCTTCTCGATACCCACGTCGTTGTGTGGTTGGCCGCCGGGCGCACGGACCGACTTTCAGTTGGCGTCAGTGACCTAATTGAGAGGAATCGTGTAGCGATTTCACCGATCGTTGAGCTGGAGTTGAGCTACCTGTATGAAATCGGTCGAATAGCTGCGCCAGCGTCTGTCATCATCGGCCAGCTAGCGGCTCGCATTGGACTAGCTATCGACGACGTGCCATACGGTCGTATCTGCAATACCGCGGCAGGATTGACTTGGACACGCGATCCGTTTGATCGACTGCAAGCTGCTCACGCGGTGTATCGCGACGTTCCACTCGTCACGAAAGATGCTGACCTGTTGGCAAATCTCCCGCTTGCGGTGTGGCCGGAGTAGACGTGGCACCCCTCGCCGCTACTCGAGGGTTCGGGTGAAGAAGGCGACGGTCTGGGCGAATGCGTCGTCGGTGGCGGCGGGATTCCAGCGAGGGCCGACGTCACGTGCAAACGCGTGTTCGGCGTTGAACTCCGCCCATTCGTAGGTGGTTCCGGCAGCATCGAGGGCGGCACGAACGACCGCTCGTTCGGCGGCGGACGTGTGCGGATCGCGGGCACCAAAGATCATCAGGAGTTCGCCGCTGATCGCGGATGCGCGGTCGAGTGAACCGGCGTCGGCATCTGCTCCGAGCTTGCCGTTCTGCAGTCCGGTCGGGTACCAAAGGGCCGTCGCCGCAACCGCAGGCGACAACGCTGCACGGAACCCAATGTGGCCACCTGTGCAGTGCCCGGCAACGCCGAGTGGGCCGGACGTGACCCGCGAGTATCCGCCGAGCCATTCAAGAGTTCCGGTGATGTCCTCGTCGAACTGCGCAGCAGTCAGTGCGTCGACGTCGGCTTGGCCGCGGGTCTTGCCTTCATCGTCAAACTCAAGCACCGTGCCCGCCGGTTCGATCCGGTAGTAGATCTCCGGCGCCGCAACGACGAACCCGTAACTCGCGAGCCGCTTTACCCAGCGGGTCGTCGACGGGGTGAGTTGGAAGATGTCGGAGTAGAAGACGATCCCCGGGTACTGGTTCTCGTTGGCAGGTGCGGCAACGAGCGTGCGCATCGTTGCATCGCCAATGGGCACGTCTACGTAGGTGGTCTCAAGCTCCATGCCGGGCACCCTACTTGCGATCCGCGGCCGATGGGGCGATGCCACTCGGGCCGGAGGTGGTTGCTACGCGACTAGCTCGACGCTGCGGGTCGCCGGATCAACCCATCGTCATCTGGCTGACGCGCAACGAGGGTGAAGCCTGCGCTCGGGTCGTAGTCGATCACCTGCTGATCTCGTTCAAGTCTCGCCCGGAAATTCTCGTAGCGGCGGCGCGCGTTTTCCGGCAGCGTCGGGTCATCTCGATTCACTCGCGCCCAGGTTCGCAGGATCGTGAGCAGATGACTCTTCTGGTGCTCCTTCGCGATCGGAGCCCACGGGATCTCGGCGCTGTATCGATCACGGGCGTCAGCTGCATCGGCTCGATGCAAAGCGACCGAAACCGCTGAGCGGGTGACCGTCGGAAGCTCGGGGTCGCGCACTCGGTTCTCTCGGTTGATCCGCTCGGCCATCTCCTGTTGCGTCAGGCCGTCGCTGCGCCATTGAAGGAGAACTCCAACCGGTGGAAGTACTCGTTCACGACTCATTCGGCCAACCTATTGCGCGCCCGCTGACGCGACAAGTTTCAGCAAGGTTCCCCGCGGCACCAGTGATTGTCATCAAAGGAACGAATCGCGCCACGCCGCGCTAGATCGCCACCAACTAGGTGCTACTTCCTACTCTGGTCGTAGGCGTGGAAACCAACTTCCCCAGGCCTAAAACGAAGGGACTCCACCATGCACTCCACCCGGATGCACACCAAACGTTTTGCGATTGCCGCCACCACTGTGGCCCTGGCTGCACCTGCGCTCGTCGTCGCTGCAGCTCCAGCCAACGCAGCAAACATCGACCTCGGCACCCGCACCGGCGACGTCGTGGCCATCTCTGCTCCGGCCAACGCAAAGGTGAACAAGAAGTTCAAGGTCACGTGCGCAGCACCAGCCGAACTAGTTGGCGGGAAGGTGCACCTGTACCAGAACGGCAACATCTTCAACCTGAGCAAGGTCAAGGTGAACGCTGCCGGTGCCTGCAACTTCAAGGTGAAGTCCGGGATCAAGGGGCTCAACACTTTCGACGTGGCGATCAAGAAGGCTGGCACCACGTACCAGTCAAATTCGATCAACGTTCAGGTCGGACAGAAGACCACTCTCGCTAAGCAGCCGAAGGGCAAGATCAAGCTGACGGCCAAGAGCAACACAACGCTGTGGGCCAAGTTCAAAATCAAGTGCAAGGCACCCCAGTCGCTTGCCGGTGGCCGCGTCACGCTCTACCAGAATGGCGCGATTCTGCCTCAGAAGTCCGCTTTCGCCGTGAGTTCTGACGGGTCGTGCAACTTCTGGATCAAGTCCGGCATCGCGGGCGAGAACACGTTCGACATGTCCGTGCTGAAGAACGGTCGTTCCTACCAGTCAAACGCGATCAAGGTGATGGTCAGCTAGTTCGGTCGTGAACCAACGCGCAGTTACAAACTGATCGACTGCGTTGGTCCCATGATGATGTGCGGCGCTGCAGTGGGGTTCAACCACTGCAGCGTTGTCACGAGCTGCTTCTTCGTCAACGAAATACAGCCGCGGGTTGAGCCCAGACCTCGCTGGTGAATCCAGTAGCCACTGCCCGTTCCACTGGTCAGCTGGATGTTCTTGCGTGGCGGCTTGCCGATCTTGCGGTTGTAGTTGATCGCAATCACGTAGTTGTACAACTGCACCGGGTATTTGATTTTGTAACCACCACGCTCGTACTTCTTCGGTCCATAGTGGTAGCGCATCGTGGTGCCGGGGTTGCGTAGTCGTCCGCCTGCGTCCGTCATGCTGAAAACGCCGATGGGGGAGCGCAAGCTGCCCGTCCACGGCCGTTCGTGCCAGCCCTTGAATCCGTTGAGCGACCACCACGAGCTGACGAGCACCCAGCAGCCGTCGGTCTTTTCCCACCGCTGGAAGGTGTTCTCGTCGGACTTGCGACGAGTGGAGACCGACACCACCAGTTGGCTGCTGTACGACGGCACCTGGGCCCACGTCGTTGGTCCCACCCCAGGAATCTGGGTGATGCACTCATCGGACGGTTCCGGTGGTGACGTGGTGGTTGGGCTGACGACGGGCACATCCGTGACTGCTTGAGCGCCAGCGAACGGCGCGGCCACCGTGATCAGGCCGACGGTGATCGCAACTGCACGGATCCGGATTGTCTTCACAAGCACCGAGTGTGGGTTACACCCACGTCATTTTGCGCCGGATCAGTGAAATAGCACAAAAATTGACTACTGAAAGTGACAGCCTGCCACTCAAGTACTACTAAGCGTTACGGAAGTCCGGTGCTGTCCAGCCGAGGTACGTGAATCCCCAGACGGCTTGGATCGTCTCAAACGACACGATCCACACGCGGCCGTTGCCGAGCACGTCGTTGCTGACCAGCATGTTGTTGCCCAGCGACATCGCGACGTGGTTCGGAGCCCAGAACATCAGTGCACCGGGTGGGGCCACGGTGTTGGGCGAATGCCGAAGCTCTTCCGGCATGCCGTTCCACTGGTCAATAGCGTTCGGAATCGTTTGGGGTGCGCCGTACGCGATCGTTTGCAGGTTCAGGCA
>CAUJEJ010000231.1 GCA_963169255.1 Actinomycetota bacterium
GCTTGGAGGAGATTCACAGATGGTCGTTCGCAGTGCCCTCGTGGCAGCGTCGCAGAGTTCAGCGATGAAGACGGCGGCGACGTCGACGCCGCTCACCAAATCCGTCGCCCGCCGATTTGTGGCTGGAGAATCCTCGCTGGACGCCGTGCAGGTCGCGGCCGACTTGGCATCCGCTGGGCTCCACTGCACGATCGAGCATCTGGGACCTGAGGTGACGGACCCAGCTTCTGCGGATGCAGCGGTCGCTGCGTACTTGCGGCTGCTCGAGGGGCTTCAGGCCGCAGACCTCCTCGATCGTTCAGAACTTTCGATCAAGGCATCCGACCTCGGACTTGACCTCGATGGCGGTGCGCAGATTGCGTTGGCAAACGGGCGCCGAATCGCGCAGGCCGCAGCCGATTTGGGGACCTTGGTGACCTTCGACATGGAGGCGTACCAAACGGTTGATCCAACCCTTGCGCTGTTCGAGAAGCTGCGGAGCGAATTCGACCAAACTGGCATCGTCGTGCAGGCATACCTGCGGCGGACGGAGGTGGATTGCCAGCGGCTCGCGAAGACCACAGCGCGCGTTCGCCTCGTGAAGGGTGCGTTCGACGAATCCGCTGACGTCGCGTTCCAGACATCGCAAGAAATCGATTTGTCGTATGTGCGCTCGCTGAAGACGTTGATGGCTGGCACTGGGATACCGCTGATCGCGACTCACGACCCGCGGCTCATCGAGATCGCGTCTGCGTTGGCCGTGCGCACACCGCGGGAGCGCAGCGCGTACGAGTTCCAGATGCTCTATGGGGTCCGCCCAGAGGAACAGAAGCGGTTGGCCGCGCTCGGCGAGAAGGTTCGGGTGTACGTGCCTTACGGCCCGCAGTGGTACCCGTATTTGGTTCGCCGTATGGCGGAGAAGCCAGCCAATCTCGCATTGTTCGTTCGAGCGTTAGCAGGCCGCGGATGACCGAGGGATTGGGTGACTTCGACGTGACCGCCGTAACCCTTATCGGTGGGGGAAAGATGGGCGAGGCGCTGCTTGCAGGGCTCGTCGATGCTGGTCATTCCGTTGTCGTGTGTGAGGCAGACGAGTTGCGGGCAGCGTCGCTACGTAAGAAGTACTCGGTCTCCACCGGCGACGTCCGGAACGCAGCTGCGAATGCTGACGTCGTGATCATCGCGGTGAAGCCGGCCATGGTGCGCGATGTGGTTTCCGAGATCGCTGACGTGCTCGCGCCGAGCAGTCTGGTGATTTCGGTTGCCGCGGGTATCACGACAGCGACGATCGAAGCTGGTTTAGCGCCTGGCGCGCCGGTGGTGAGAGCAATGCCGAACACCCCAGCTCTCGTCGGCCAAGGCATGACGGTGGTGTCGGCGGGTAGTTCGTGTACACCCGACCAACTCGCTCAGGCGAGTGAACTGCTCGCGTCCGTTGGTGAGGTCGCCTCGGTTCCAGAGTCAGATCAGGACGCGGTGACGGCGTTGTCGGGCTCCGGGCCTGCGTACTTGTTCTTCGTTGTCGAGGCCATGATCGATGCCGGAACAGCCATTGGACTCGATCCAGCGATCGCGCGCGAGCTCGCCGTCCAGACGGTCTACGGAGCCGCGTCGATGTTGCGCGAGACCGGCGAGGATCCCGCGGACTTGCGGGCAAACGTCACCTCTGCGGGTGGGACGACGGCCGCAGCAATCGCCGAGCTTGAGGCGCACGCGGTTCGGACAGCCTTTGCGGCGGCGCTTACCGCGGCGCGGGTGAGGTCAGCCGAGCTTTCCGCGGAGTAGCCGTAGGCCACGCAGACGTACCGGGCGACGGGTCGAATCGTTCGCGTTCTCGTCGGACCACTCATTCCGCTAGCGTGCGAGGTGTGAGTGGGCAAATGGGATTCGTCTGGGACGACGAGCTACGTCACTATGACTTTGGCCCCGGGCATCCGCTTTCGCCCATCCGGACGGTGTTGACGTACAAACTCATCGAGTCGCTGAAGATCCTCGAAGCGCCGAACTGTCGGCTGATTTCCGATATCGAGCTGGCAACGGATGACGACCTGCTGCGTGTGCATCATCCGGACTTCATCGAGTCCGTCAAGCTCGCTTCGCAGGGAACGGGCTACCGAGACTTATCCCGTGGGCTAGGCACAGACGATGTTCCAGTTTTTGAAGGCATGCACACCGCTGCCGCGAGGGTCTGCGGCGCCACCTTGGCGGCAGCCCAAGCCGTTCATACGGGGTCGGCGACGCACGCGGTGAACATTGCCGGAGGGCTGCATCATTCGATGCCGGGCAGCGCGAGCGGCTTCTGCGTGTACAACGACGTCGGCGTCGCGATTGCCTGGTTGTTGGCCCAAGGCGTCGAACGCATCGGCTACGTCGACGTCGATGTTCACCATGGTGATGGCGTCCAGGAGATCTTCTACGACGACCCGCGGGTCATGACGATTTCGCTACACGAGTCTGGCAAGACGCTGTTCCCCGGGACGGGTCGCCACACTGAAATTGGCGGGCCAAATGCGCTCGGAACCGCGGTGAACATCGCTGTCCCGGCGGGTACGACTGATGACGGCTGGCTACGCGCGTTTGATGCGGTCGTGCCCAAGGTCCTGCACAAGTTTCAACCGCAGGTATTGGTGACGCAGCAGGGGTGTGATTCACATCGGGACGACCCGCTCGCACACCTGCGGCTCACGATCGAGGGGCAGCGGGCGTCGTACCTGCGCTTGCATGAACTTGCCCACGAGCTGTGCGACGGGCGCTGGATCGCCACAGGCGGCGGAGGCTACGACTGGGTCGATGTCGTGCCGCTGGCGTGGGCGCACTTAACTGCGATTGCTTCCGGTGAGCCGATTCCGACGACGGCCGCTGTTCCGAGTGATTGGCGCACGCTGGTCAAGGCCGCGCTCGGTCAGGATGCCCCGGAGCTGATGGGAAACGGCTCAACATTGCACGTCCGTCCATGGTCGCTCGGATACGACCCTCTCGACTCCCTCGACAAGTCTGTGCTGCGGACGGAGGAAGCCGTTTACCCCGCGTTGGGCCTTCTGGCCGACCCGTACGCGTTCTGACGAACACCCCCCGCGTAGGGTTGGCACCTGCAACTGAGGGACTCCTTCGGATTGCCCACAAGCCCTTGACTGTCCGGCTCCGCCGGCGTCGAATGCTGCAAGAGACATCAGTGCCCGTTCAACGAAAGGTTTGATCCGTGGGATCAGTCGTCAAGAAGCGCCGCAAGCGGATGGCCAAGAAGAAGCATCGCAAGCTGCTGCGCAAGACGAGGGTTCAGCGCCGCAACAAGAAGTAGTCACGTTCCGTCGTTGCAGGCAAGGAGGGGGTTTCTATGCCAAAGGTCGTACTAGTCACCGGTGTTTCCCGGTACCTGGGTGGCCGCATGGCGCGGATCCTCACCGAAGACCCGACGATTGATCGTGTTGTTGGCGTCGACGTTGTACCGCCCCGGATGGATATCGGCGGGGCGGAGTTTGTGCGCGCCGACATTCGCAATCCCATCATCGCCAAGGTGATTAATGCCGCCGAGGTCGACACTGTCGTCCACATGGGTGTCATCGCTACGCCGGTGCAAGCCGGTGGGCGGATGTCGATGAAGGAAATCAACGTCATCGGCACCATGCAGCTGTTGGCCGCATGCCAGAAGTCGCCGAGCGTGCGCAAGCTCGTGGTCAAGTCGTCCACGTCGATTTACGGTGCCGGGCCAAAAGACCCAGCAATGTTCACCGAAGAGATGGAACCCAAGCACACGCCTGGGTCCGGGTGGGCGAAGGACTCCGTTGAGGTTGAGGGCCATGTGCGCGGGTTCGCGCGCCGTCGGCCCGACGTCTCGGTGACCACACTGCGCTTCGCGAACTTCCTCGGCCCGCGGGTTGATACGCCGATGTCGAGCTACTTCGAACTTCCGATCATTCCGACGCTGTTGGGCCACGATGCTCGGCTGCAGTTCATCCACGAAGACGACGGCCTTGAGGCCATGCGGCAGGCGACGGTTGACGAACATCCAGGGATGTTCAACGTTGCCGGCGACGGAATCATCCTGTTGACCCAAGCCGCGCGCCGTGCGGGTCGACCCACGATGTTGCTTCCGGCCGCGAGCGCCGGGTTTGTGGGTGCCGTGATCCGTCGTCTGGGACTCGCAGACTTCTCGCCGGAGCAGGTTCGCTTCCTGACCTACGGACGCGGTGTCGATACGACTCGGATGCGCGATGTCTTCGGATTCGTTCCTCAGCACACCACTCCCGAGACGTTCGATGCGTTCGTTCGTGCTCGCCGCCTGAATCGCATGCTGCCGCCCGAACGGGTGGAGGCAGTCGAAGACCAACTTGTCTCGCTACTCACCGGAAGGGGTGCCGTCAATGGCTGACGCACGAGTCATCCCGATCAAGCCAAAGGATTCAAAGGACCGCCCGAAGAAGAAGGCTCCTGCCAAGCGGCCCGCGGCAAAGCGCCCGCCCGCTGCCGGTTCAGCCCGCGGTTCTCGCGGTTCGGGTGGAGCAGCAACTGCGGCAGCACACGAGGAAGAGCCCGAGGTAGCGAAAGAGCACGCGCCGTTGCCAGGTGCGGAGCCCGCGCCGGTGGCGTGGGACCGCAAGGTCGCAGACCTGCTGGCGTTCATGCGTCGTCGAGTTACCGGCGACTACGAAGTTGATGAGTTCGGGTACGACCGTGAGCTGACCGATCGGGTGCTTAGTGCCCCGCTACGTCCGCTTTACTCGAAGTGGTTCCGTGTCGAGACTCGGGGCCTTGAGAACATCCCCGATACCGGTGGCGCGCTGATCGTTGCGAACCACTCGGGAACAGTTGCGATCGACTCGTTGATGACGTCAATTGCATTGCTTGATCACCATCCGGCTCGCCGCCAGTTGCGGATGTTGGGTGCAAACCTGGTGTTCCAGACCCCGCTTGTTGGCGAGTACGCGCGCAAGTCCGGTTCTACGTTGGCGTGTGCTCCCGACGCGGAGCGCCTGCTGAACAAGGGTGAACTCGTTGGTGTGTGGCCCGAGGGCTTTAAGGGCGTCGGCAAGCCGTTCAGTGAGCGCTACAAGTTGCAGCGATTTGGTCGAGGCGGTTTTGTTGCCGCAGCGCTTCGGACGAAGACTCCGATCATCCCGTGCGCGATCGTTGGCGCCGAAGAGATCTACCCAATCTTGTCGAATGCGAAGACGCTCGCGCGGATCATGGGTGTGCCGTACTTCCCGATCACGCCGACCTTCCCGCTGCTCGGACCACTGGGCCTAATCCCGCTGCCCAGCAAGTGGATCATCGAGTTCGGCGAGCCGATCTACACCGATGACTTCCCCGACAACGCCGCCGAAGACCCCATGTTGGTCTTCAACCTGACGGACCAGGTCCGCGAAACCATCCAGCAAACCCTCTACAAGCTCCTAGTAGCCCGCCGCTCCGTCTTCCTCTAGCCCCTGCGCCTCGGCCCCCCGCCCTGCCCTCCCGCACACCCCAACCCACCCCCGTGGTGGGGGGGGGGGGTGGTGGGTGGGGGGGGGGGAGACCCCCCCAAAACAAGCACA
>CAUJEJ010000232.1 GCA_963169255.1 Actinomycetota bacterium
GCGGGAATGATCCCCACCCGTAGGATCGTTCTACCGACGTCGCCACCTACCTGTGGCCTTCTTCAACCAAGCGAGGCGTGTTTACGTGAGCAACGAAGTCCGAGACATCATCATCGTTGGATCTGGCCCAGCCGGTTTGACCGCAGCGATCTACGCAGCCCGCGCGGAATTGAAGCCGTTGCTGCTCGAAGGGTCCGTCACCGCAGGTGGGGCGCTGATGAACACCACCGAGGTCGAGAACTTCCCCGGCTTCGTCGAAGGCATCCAAGGTCCAGATCTCATGGCGGCAATGCGCGGACAGGCTGAGCGCTTCGGCGCCGAAATCCTCACCGATGACGCCGTCGAGGTAAAGCTCGAAGGCGATATCAAGACCGTCGTCGATGGCTCCGGCAACGTCCACCAGGCGCGGGCAGTAGTCCTCTCGATGGGCTCGGGCTACCGCGAGCTCGGAGTTCCGAACGAGAAGCGACTGTCTGGCCACGGCGTCTCGTGGTGTGCAACCTGCGACGGGTTCTTCTTCCGGCAGCAACAGATTGCCGTCATCGGCGGTGGCGATTCCGCGATGGAGGAGGCAACGTTCCTCACCCGATTCGCTGAGAAGGTCTACATCATTCACCGCCGCAACGAGTTCCGCGCGAGCAAGATCATGGTGGATCGTGCACTGGCGAACCCGAAGATCGAGGTTATCTGGGATACCGAAGTCCTCGACATGCTCGGCGACGACAAGCTCACCGGGTTGCAGTTGAAGAACCGCGTAACCGGCGAGGAGTCAACGCTTCCGGTGACGGGGGCGTTCATTGCGATCGGCCACGACCCCCGGTCGGAGCTCGTGACTGAGCAGGTCACGCTCGATGACGAGGGTTACGTGCTGGTCGAGGGTCGCTCAAGCCGGACGAACCTTGATGGCGTGTTCGCCTGTGGCGACCTGGTGGACCACACGTACCGCCAGGCCATCACCGCTGCCGGGTCCGGCTGCGCCGCGGCCCTTGATGCCGAACGTTGGCTCGCGGACCAGGACGGCTAGTCCGCGTAGTCGCGAATGGCTAGCATTTCTTGCCGTTGGTCGCGACCTTGAACTTGACCGGTGCCGCGTTGGTACCGGTGACCGTCACCTTGACGCAAGCCTTCTTCGAGTTGGCTACCCGCAGTTGAGACTGCGCCGTGCCACCTGAGGCGAGGTTGCCACCGCCATGGGACTTCTTGAGGTTTCCGGAAGCAACCTTCCACGAGGCGGCGCTGCCGCCAGCGTTGCGCACGCCAACCTTGAGGGCAGGTCCGCCCTTCTTGAGCTTGCAGACCTTCGCCTTGCAGGAGCGCGAGATCACGGTGCGTCCCGCGGTCGCACCGCTGAGCGCACCTGCACTGGCACCGGCGCCGGTGATTGCGCCGATCCACGGTGCGTAGCGCGCCACTCGGGTGTAGACCCCGGGGTACCCGGGAGTTCCGCATTCGTAGCCGAAACTGACGACGCCGACGACGTTGCGTCCCGTCGATGCCTGCGCCGTGAGTGGGCCGCCGCTGTCGCCTTGGCACGAGTCGACCGCGCCGTTGCTCAACCCGGCACACAGCTGATTGGCGTTGTGGTACCACTGGCCGTAGCCCCCGCAAGTGCCCGTGGTGCCTAAGAGGTCGAGCACGTTCCCCATCCGTAGCGTCTCGCTGAGCGGACCACCGTAGGACTGGGCGCCGAAGCCGAACACCTGGAGCGCGGTCCCGGCGGTCGGGCCCGACATGTCGGCTGAGTACGGCAACGGAGTCGTCGCCATCGGCACGGTCGTCTGGATCAGTGCGATGTCGTTGGTGAGCATGTCCGGATTCCAGTCCGGGTGCACGATCACTTGAGACCATTCGTAGTAGGGGCCGATGTTGGATAGCGACACGGGGTTGACGAAGGATGCGCTGCTCGCGACCTCGGTCGGGGTCATCCGCTGCCCTGATGCGGTCGTGACGCAGTGTGCAGCGGTGAGGATCCACGTGGGGCTGATCGCCGTGCCACCGCACACGTACCAGTTCCCGGCGATGAGCGGATTGATGAACACGTACCAGGGTGTCTGAGCCCGATTTGCCGGCACACCACCCACAACGCGTGGAGTCGGTCCACTGGCAGCGGAGGAGACATCCGTCGGCAGCATCAGACCTCGTTCAGCGGACGCGGGCGCGACACCGTGGCCAAACGTGACGATCGCGAGGGTGGCGAGGATGACGAGGAGTCGACGAACCGTGCGCATTCGCAAACCGTATGGCCCTTGATCGAACTTGTCGCGGCGAGAGCACCTTGGCTTGCGTCGTTGATCTTTCCAATTGCGAGCGTGCGCTGAGCCAGGTACGTTGCGGTCCGACGAGCCATCCACGAAGGGACACAAGCGTGAATCCGAAGGTCAACAAAGTGGTTCTAGCCACTGCCACGCTTGGGTTTGCAGGCCTCGCGCTGCCAAGCACGGTGAACGCAGCACCGGTGGATTCGGTTCAGCCGCGGGTCACCTCAGTCGGCGGGATCAACCTCGTTCCCACCCCCAAGGGCCTCGGCCTCGGAGGCCTCACGGAACTGACGCTTGCGAACTGCGGGATCGGATCCGGCTGCGCCGCACGCGAATGGCAACGCCTCATCGGCTCTGACGCCAACGACCCCGATCAAGTGATCACAGTGCAGTCGAACGTCGGAATCCTGCCAACCACTCGCTTAGCCAAACGCGACATGAAGGCTGTCAAGGAACAGTTCCAGAAGTTCCGCGCCAACAGCGGGTTCGTCGGCTCAATCAAGAAGTCGACCTCCAAAGGGATCACCTACCTGAAGATCTCGGGCCGCTTCGATCAAACCGTCGACGACCACGTGCGGATCGTTCAGGCCCGCCAGGGCACCAGCACTGTCCTGCTTGCGGTGAACCTAGACAACCGCCTCACCACCGGCACCCTCCCCTCGTCAGCCAGCGTCAAGTCCCTCACCAAGAAGGTCCGCACGGTGTACACGAAGAACTGGTCCCAGGTCCCCACCACCGTCCTCCCCTAACCCCCCACATCACTCCCACCTCCAGGTCGGTGGGCACCCCACCCGCCACCGTCCGTATTCACGCAGCAACGTGGTCGATCGTGGGGCCTATAGCCCCGCCGATCGACCACGATCCTGGCGGGTTTGGCGCTGGACGGGAACAGAATCCAGGGTGTGGGTGTTGGGAGGGGTGATAGGGCGTGGCTGACGCAATGGCCTCGCCGAGCGCGGCGTAGTCTGGCGCGCAAGCCAAGCGACAAGGAGACACCAATGGGTGCGACGACAACCGTGACCGACGCAAACTTCACCAGTGATGTGCTGCAGTCCGACAAGCCTGTACTTGTCGACTTTTGGGCCGAATGGTGTGGCCCGTGCAAGATGGTTGCCCCGATCCTCGAAGAGATCGCCGGCGCCCACTCCGACAAGTTGACGATCGCCAAGCTCAACGTTGACGAGAACCCCGCGACTTCTGCCAACTACGGAATCACCTCGATTCCGACGATGGCGGTCTTCCAAAATGGACAGGTTGTCAAGCAGATCATCGGCGCCAAGCCGAAGGCAGCACTGCTGGCCGACCTGAGTGAGTTCATCAACTAACGACGGTGGTCGAAGAACTTCCGTCACTCCCGCGCCTGCATCTGGTGCAGGGAGTCCGCAACCCAGCAGTAGCCGAGGTCCGAGACCGCCTAGAGCGGCTCGGGCTTCTCGGCGTGTGCGGCAGCGAAGTTGACCATGCATTCTTCAGCCCCGAGCTAGATGTCGCGGTCAGGCAGTTCCAACAGGATCGCGGCATCATGATCGATGGCATCGTTGGCCCGGCGACGTTCCGCCAACTTGAGGAAGCTCGGTGGAACCTCGGCGACCGGATCGTCTCGTACTCGTTCGGCCACATGACCGCAGGTGATGACATCGCCAACCTGCAACGGCAGCTCAACACCCTGGGGTTCGACGCCGGGCGGGTAGACGGGGTTTTCGGTCCGGATACGGATCAGGCGCTGCGCGAGTTCCAACGCAACGTCGGCCTCGAAGTTGACGGCACGTGTGGGCCTGAGGTCTGGCGTGCGCTCGACCGACTCTCCCGCACCGTCAAGGGTGGCGCCGCTGCCGCACTGCGATCCGAACACCACCATGCGATGGCGCGCACCGGAGTGGCGGACAAAGTTGTGGTCATCGACCCCGGCCACGGCGGCGACGACTACGGCGACGTCGCGCACCGGTTGGCTGAGTCGATCGTCGCCGACGACCTGTGTCGTCGGATTGAAGGCCGCCTCGCAGCGATCGGTACCCAAGTTCTCGTCACGCGGCCCCGCACCCACGACATGACCGAGCCGATCGACGAGACAACGCGGGCCGCATTCGCAAATAGCACCGGCGCTGACCTGGTCGTTTCGCTCCACACCGACTCCGAACCAACCGGCGTCGCGCGAGGGATCGCCACGTACTACTTCGGTAACCCTCACGATGAATCCATGATGGGCCGACGCTTTGCCGAACTCGTCCAACACGAAATCGTGCGCCGGACGGACCTCGTCGACTGCCGTACCCATGGAAAGACCTGGGACCTGCTTCGACTGACCCGCATGCCTGCCGTGCGCATCGAGTTTGGCTACCTGAGCAACTCCTCCGATGCCGAACGCCTTGCTGACGCCGACTTCCGCGACGTTGTCTCCGAGGCGGTAGCGATCGCGGTGGTCCGATTCTTCGCACCAGGCGGCGAGAACTAGCCCGACGGTCATGGCAGGCGAACTGTCAGTTGGTCTGCGCGACGCCACCAACATGATCCGGCTCGCGCAAGATCCAAAAGAGTTGCGACGGCTTCGTGAGGAGGTTCGTCCAGCCGTGAACCGGCACTCGAGTAGCCAGGACCGCGTCACCAGCCCTCAACACCGGGGTTTCCACACCCAGGTCGACCTTGATCAATCCAGAGGTCACCAGAACTGCCTCCGCGTCCTTGTGGAGCGTTCGCGGTGAACCCGACTCCCCCGGACCTAGCTCAACGAGATAGCCACGCAGCCCGTGCGACGCATGTTCAAACATCGGAGTGACTCCTGCCCGAGTAGCCACGTTGTCGTGGCGCGCGAGCACGTAGTCAGCCGTTGTCCGATTCGCCAGAATTTCGTCGATGCCAATCTGCAGGTTCTGCGACAGCCGGAGCAAGGTGTCTAGGCCAAGACCCCGGATGCCCGCTTCAGCCTGGGAGATAGCGCTGGGGCTGACACCTGCGAGTCTGCCAAGCTCTGCCTGGTTCAAGCCGCGCTCGACTCTGAGCCGTCGCAAACCAACGGCGAGGCGGCCAATCGCACGTTCCGGGCCGAGCCGAAGTTGACCGTTGCTCACATCTGCGCTGACGATCTTTCCTTCAGCATGCGGTCGGCGCTCAGCCTTGATGACCTGGAGCGCACCATTGCGGATCTCGAGCACGCACTGGGTCATCTTGCGAATCTCTTCGACAATGTGTGGCGAGGTTGCCCGGCTGATTCGCCAGTATGCGATTGCACCTAACCCGAACAGCACGGGGCACGTTCGGGTGAAGAGCTTGATCGTCATCTCGGGACCAAACCGAGCGGCGATTGCATCAAGGTCAGGGATCACAATCCGAGCATTCGGCTGCGAACCTCGTTCAACCACGGCTCGGGTAAAGGCATTCGGGTCCGCCAGGAGCTGGCCAGGCCGGGCATCGAGGATCTCAACGCCACGGGGAAGCGTTGGCCGCACCTGCTCTGGGCTTTGAGTAAACGTCACGTAGACCGCAGTTCCTGTGGAGCTCGCCCCCGCTAGCAAGGGCCGGTCGATGACCTCGAACGCGTCTCGTTCTGCAACCCAGACCACGTTGTCGCCGACGAGGATTCCCCCACCTAACAGGCCATCAAGGTCATCTATCCCACTGCTAACAGTCTGCATATTCGACCCTACCCACTAGTTAGCACTGCTTATTCCAAGTAGACCCCGGCAAAAGTAAATGTAACTGTTCTCGCAGAGGTGGGCAAGACACGGTGTCATGCCCACCTCGTCAAACTTGGAGGTTGGCTATGGCTATGCAGTCCGTAACTGCGCACACC
>CAUJEJ010000233.1 GCA_963169255.1 Actinomycetota bacterium
CTTGCTGAGGACATCGACGCCGACCAAATTGTGGGGCGGATCTTGGCGACAGTCTTGGCGCCGCACATCACGCAAGCACCTGACAATTCAGGCCCTGTGTTGGTTCAGCCCGTACCGCCGAGCGCATCGGCGTCCCGTAGCGCCGCGACGTCGACACAACCCGGCGTCGTCGGTCAGCGGCCGCGTGTGTCGTGATGAGCACCCCACAAAACGAAGCGTTCCGCGATGAGCGGTCCTTGCGCCGCCTAGAGATCGCGATCACGGGCAAACTGAACGGACTCTTGCACGGCAACTATGAGTCGCTGCTCTATGGTCCGGGAATTGAACGGGGTGAGGGTCGGCCTTATCAGCCTTCCGACGATGCGCGAAGGGTCGACTGGAGCCTGTCGGCGCGGATGAATGAACTGCACGTCCGCGACACAATCGCTGAACGCGAGCTTGAGACATGGCTGGTGGTCGACTCAAGCGCGAGTCTCGAGTTTGGTACCGCACGGATGGAGAAGCGCGACCTTGCGCTCATCGCGACAGCGGCCTTCGGATTGCTGGGGACTCAAGCAGGGAACCGAACGGGCCTGGTTCGTTTTGATGCCGATGGAACAGAGATCGTTGCTCCACGGGGTGGACGTAAATCAGTGATGCAGATTCTGCATCGAATCCAGCGGCGCCCGCGAGGTGCAGTGGGGGCAGCTGACCTCAGCAACGCGCTGCGGGTCGTTGACTCTACGGTGAAGCGGAGAGGCCGGATTGTGGTGATCTCGGACCTTCTCGACGGCGGTGCGTGGCCATCGACGTTGCGGCGAATCGCGGCCCGCCACGACGTGATCGTCGCTGAAGTTTCCGATCCGCGTGAGTGGTCGCTTCCGGCAAGTGGTTTGCTCACCCTCGTCGACCCGGAGACGGGGGCGTTGTTGGAGGTTCAGACATCAGATCGGCGGTTGCGTGCTCGCTTTGAAGAGGCCGCAACCCGCCGGCGAGCGGAGGTTGACGGCGCCGTGCGCCGCGCGAACGCACGCCATCTGCGGCTGTCCACCGACCGCGATTGGATGGCGGACTTTGTTGGTTTCGCACGGTCGACGAAGTGGGCGGTGTGACAGTGCAATTCCTCTTGCCAGTCGCGTTCGTCTTGCTGTTTGCTGTTGCGGCGCTGGTCGCGTTCTACGTCGTGATGCAACAGCGTCGGCGCGAATACGCTGTGCGGTTCACCAATTTGGAGTTGCTGAGTTCTGTCGCACCGCGCCGACCGGGTTGGCGTCGTCATGTGCCAGCAGGTGGTGTGGCTTTGGCGCTGGTGTTCCTCGTCATTGGTTTGGCGCAACCAGTGCACTCGTCCGAAGTTGCGAACGAGTCCAAAATCATCATGTTGACCATCGATGTATCGCGATCAATGGAAGCGACCGATGTGGCTCCATCACGACTAGCGGCGGCGAAGACTGCAGCTGTCACGTTTGTTGAAGGGCTCCCGGACGGCGTTGACGTTGGCCTCGTTGCATTTGACGGATCGGCGTCGCTGCTGGCCGCGCCGACGCCAGATCATCAACGCGTAGCGCAAGCCATCTCGACGTTGGAGTCAGGCGACGGCACAGCGACCGGTGAGGGAATTATGGCGTCCTTGCAGGCGATACAAGTTGCCCGCGAGGCAGCTGGATTAACACAACCTACTGATGAATCGGCTGCCATCGTGTTGTTGTCCGATGGCATGCAGCAACTTGGTATCCCACTGGAAGCCGCTACCCAGCGGGCAGTCGCCATGCAGGTTCCGATCTCGACCATCACGTACGGGACCGATGAGGGCACAGTGACGATCGAGAGTGGTCTCGTTGTGCAGGTGCCGCCGGATCCGGTAGCGATGGCGGCGGTCGCGGAGGCAACCGGAGGAGTGGCATTCGACGCGGCGAGCGCTGATCAACTGAACCAAGTCCTCACCCAAATTCAAGGCGACGTCGGCACAACGGTTGAACAAACCGACCTGTGGCAGTGGTTTGTCGCAATTGCCTTCGTGCTCCTCGTGCTCGCGTCAGCTGGGGCGATCTTGTGGAATGGCCGCTTCTTGTAGCGATGCTCGATGTAGCGTCAACTCATCGGTCGGATTGAAGAGCGCATTCGACGGGCGTAGCGCTCGCTTTGATCGAGCTTGAGCTTCCCATTGAGGCGTTTGCAGCGCCGGTAGCCCAGCAACCTCTCAGTCAAGGGGTGGTTGCGTCAGCGGAGGTGGTGGTTGCCGCACCGGTTGTGGTGCTTCGGTAGAGGGCGGCGAAGGCACAGGTCAGCCACGCGCCCACGAGGCCCTTGTAGACCCAGCCGATGACGGCAACCACGGTCGGCGAGAGCGTGATCGAGCCGAGGCCGATCAACACGTCAGAAGCCAGCATGATGACAATCCAAAAGACCATCGTCACGAGGTAGCGCCCGAAGCGTTCGCGGATCGCTCGGAAGTTGGTCCCGAGCGCGTTCCGTCGGCCGTCCATCGCAGCGAGGGCGACGAACGGAATGACGAGCATGAAGATGAGACCTGGCCAGAAGAAGAGCACCGTCAGCACCCAGATCGCAGCCAATTCAGCCAACACCCACAAGAGGAAAAGCCCTGCTCGATTCGTCGTGGATCGAGCCATCTGCGCAAGTGTGATCTTGCCATCGACCGTCGCCAGCGCGAGTCGGCAGATGAATGCGAAGCAGACGAGCAATGAGATCCCGGACAGGATCGCAGAAAAGTAGAACTCTGGTGTATCGGTCGTGAGGATCGTCCAGTGAGTGAGGAGTCCTTGAACGGCTGCATTTGCAACGATGACAAGCGCGAATGCAAGAGGTTGCTTGAAGAGTCGGGCGAAGCCGGTCACCAAGACAGAAAACCCGTACACCCGTGGCTTGAGGGTGTCCTTCGGACCACCAGGCTCGGTGATTGGCGCATCGATGGTTCTACTCACGACACACTCGCATTCTGCTTTAGCACGTCGGTGGCAGAACCTGTGTAGAACGGTTGGCCGCCAATCGTGATGGTGAAAGGCATCGCCTTGTCGGATTGGTCTCCGGTGGCCTGGATTTGTTGGCCGGTCAACGTCTCGCCAACGCACGTTTGCGTCTTGCCTTCTGATTCCAACGTGCACTCCGGATAGGTCTTCACGGGGACGGACTTCTCGACGAGGATGTCCCCGACTGCGTCGTAGATGTCCGGTTGGATTCCGCCATGCGGGAGGACGCCGTTGGTGTATGCACAACCAGCAAGTCCAACCACCACAACGGCTGCTCCGGCCAAGGTGCGGGCAATCGTGATCATTGGGTAGCACCTCCCGCTGCGAGCAGTCGAACCCGTTGCTCGGCCTGGGACTTCGCAACAATTTGGTCGCTGATCTTCGCCATATCAAATGGCGCAGGAAGGAGTAATTCGCAGTTGCGGTCAATCACCGAACCCAGCAGCGAATCGGTGTCCCAGTAGACATCGTTCGCTGCCAATTCACGGCTGATGGACCCAAGGCCGGATTGTGAGAGATCGTTGTAGTTCGCTTGAGCGGGTGCGGCGTGGTCGAGAACCGTGGTGAAGATCGAGATCGTTCCATCCCGGTTGTCGACGATTTCAGTCACCCGGCCTTGTTGCGAGAAGTCGACACACGATGCGGAGGAGATTTCCCAGAATCCGCCGACGCCGTTGGGATTGGCGTGCCCGGTGATGCGGTTGAGGTGAGTGTGGCCGTTCATCCACGCGACCATGTTCGGGAACTCATGCAACATCGAGATGAACTCATCCGCGACGATGAGGTTCTGCTGTGGACCGATCACCGGCTGGGCAACGTTGTCGAGTGTGAAACTCGTGTGATGCGTCGCCAAGATCACCAACTTGTTCGCAGCGCGCGCCTTCACCAGTTGGGCTTTGAGCCAGTCAAACTGATCCTGCGGTATCGAACCCCCCGCACCGACGGTGATGTTGCACGTATTTAGTCCGACGAGGGTTACAAACGGTGTCACGTCTTTGGCCCAGTAGGTGATCTCGTTGTCGACATCGGCTTGGCTGAAGCCGTGCCCGACGGGCCCTGGTGTGGGAGGGCTATTGAGGTGTTCGGAGATGAAGTCCATCAATGACATGATCTTGCGGTTCGGGTCGGGCGTCACATGTCGGGTTCCGGAGGCGAAGCCGCGGTTCGCGATCGAACCGATGAAGAGCTTCTCGAAAGGCGACGTCGAACCCAGACCAGATCCGAACATGCGTTCCGTTGCTGACGGTAGTGCGGCTTTGCGCGACCCCGTCGCTAGTTCGTTTGTCATCCAGCCGGTGGGCCAGCCACCGAAGTAGTTGGCGTCGTGGTTGCCGTAGACCGCGTACCACGGAACCGACAGTCCTGGGGAATCCACCGGGTTGGAGATTGCTGACTTCACCAGGCCAGGAATCGCTGGATAGCCGTTTTCTCGGCCCCACACGTCGTTGCTTGGATCTTCGGGGTGGTAGGCGAAGTCGCATTCGGGCCAGACTTGGACGCCTTCGTATTCCCCCGGCTTGCCGGTGTTAGCGGTGATCTTCGCTCCGTCGAGGGTGTCGATGTACCACCGCAGTTCTTGCTGTGAGCGTTGATCAGCGCTGTCGCCGGTGTTTACGACGAAGGCCAAGGGAGCGCCCGTGACAGGACTGGATGCGGCATCGTTGAGAGCCTGGACAAGTCCCGTGAGGATCTGCACTTGCATGAGTTCCTGCGGTCGGAAGTTCCCGCTGAACAAGACGGGGTCGACGCCGGCCATTGTGTCGAGTCGAGCGGGGGACTGGGCATCAATCACGTGCAGATCGCTCATGTGTCCGAGGTAGACCAACGATCGCCGCGTCTTTGCGCGTGCAGGCGTTGCTTCCCGTCCCAATAGATCGACACGAGTGAGGTACGGCTCGCCAGGTGCCGGGACAAGTTTGACGTAGCCAGACTGGCCAGCCTTGCGGATCGTGGCAACCAACGTTGTTTGGACGTCTCCGGGCGCAACTGGGCGATCCAATGCTCGGGCAACGGTGTCGATTGGTAGTGCCCAAGCCGCCGCGAGTCCACCTGTCAGGGTGAGGAACGTCCGTCTGGAAAGTTGGCTCATTTGTGCTCCGTCGAAGCTCGGAAAATGTCGCAGGTGAGTCAGCAGTGGTGACGTTGCTGCACTGATCTGAACGGGCAGCATTGCACAGCGGTGGAAGCTCGGACTGATCTCTGATGCCCCGTCTACACGGGGCGACTGACTGGTGCATCTCGGCGACCATCGTCGGAAATTCGCTGGTTAGGTAAGCGATCTCGGTGCACGAATTGCGCGCCCTTCGAGTTGGAGATCAGATGTCAGTTTTGGCACCAAGCGCAGCCAATTCAGCCAGCGGCTTGCTGATTCTGAACCCGGTTGACGACGCGCTTGCCAGGACTGCGGGCTTGCGTTCGCGGCTAGGTGAACAGATTGCGCTCGCACGTCCGGCGCAGGACTGGATCGATATCGAAGCGCCGTTCACTGGGCAGACGATTGGGCGGCTCCCGCGAGGCCGGGAGGAAGACGTGGAGGCCGCGGTGGCAGCCGCTCGCGCTGCCCAACCTGGGTGGGCGCAGGTGCCGGTTGGTCAACGAGCAGCGATTCTGCTGAAGTTTCACGACCTTGTCCTAGAACGTCAAGCCGAGGTCTTGGACCTCATCCAGCTTGAGAACGGAAAGGCGCGGACCCATGCGTTTGAAGAGGTACTCGACACAGCGATGAACGCCAGGTACTACGCGCACACCGGCGCAAAGTACCTGGCCACGAAGCGCCGTCATGGTGCGCTGCCCTTCTTCACGTCGGTGTGGGAGTTGCAGCATCCGCGAGGAGTTGTCGGCGTGATGTCGCCGTGGAACTACCCGCTCGCGCTTGGTATCAACGATGCGATCCCAGCACTTATGGCTGGCAATGCCGTCGTCACGAAGCCAGACGAGCAGACCCCGTTCGCAACCCTCTGGGCAGCAGATTTGCTGGTCGAAGCCGGATTGCCTTCGGACGTGCTGCAAATCGTCAGCGGAATCGGTGCTGAGCTCGGTGACATGATTACGTCGCGAGTGGACTTCGTGATGTTCACCGGTAGCACGGCAGTGGGTCGCCACGTCGCGCAGCTTGCGGCATCGCGCCTCATCGAATACTCCATGGAACTCGGCGGCAAGAACGCCATGATTGTTCTGGCCGATGCTGACATCGAGAAGACGGTCAGTCGAGGGATTCGTGCGTGCTTCTCCAATACCGGGCAGCTGTGTATCTCGATGGAGCGCATGTACGTCCATGAGGCTGTGTACGACGAGTTCGTCGCCCGGTTCGTCAGCGCCACCGAAGCACTCACTCTCGGCACGACGTTTGATTTCGATTCCGATATCGGATCGTTGATCTCGGCGAAGCAACTCGCAACGGTCGAAGAGCACGTCAGCGACGCCGTCAACAAAGGCGCACGAGTGCTCGCGGGCGGCAGGGCGAGGCCTGACATCGGTCCCTACTTCTTCGAACCAACACTGCTCGAAGGCGTCACCGCCGACATGATTGTTTTCCGCACGGAGACGTTCGGCCCGCTGGTCTCGATCTACAAATTCAGCGACGATGCGGCCGCGATCGAAGCTGCAAACGACAGTGAGTACGGGCTCAACTTCAGTCTCTGGACGAGCGACACCGCGCGAGGTCGCCGCATCGCGGCCGAACTCGAAGCCGGAACAGTTTGCATAAATGAGGGCTACGCATCGGGTTGGGGATCGACCGATGCCCCGATGGGTGGCTTCAAGAATTCCGGGACCGGGCGGCGTCACGGGGAGCACGGCATTACCAAGTACTGCGAATCGCAAGCGATCTCGGTGCAGCGAGTCATTCCACTTTCAGCGCCCCCCGGCCTGCCTGGCGACAAGTACGCAGCAGTCATGACCACGGCGTTGTCGGTGCTGAAGCGACTGCCCGGTGTGCGCTGGTGAAAGACGCAACAAGACAGAACCGACCAACTCGACGAAGCGTGGCAATCAAAGTGTGGAGGCACTAGTGGGTACGAAGGTAGGAAAGTCCGAGGAGTTCCCTGAAGGCGAGGTTCGCGTCGTCGAATACGAAGGGCGCAAGGTGTGCATCGCCCGCGTAGAAGGCGCCCTGTACGGCGTCGACAACATGTGTTCCCACGCTGAAGCGTATCTATCCGAAGGGGAGCTCTACGCAGAGGATCTCGAGATCGAGTGCCCGCTACATGGCTCGACTTTCAACCTTGTCGACGGTGAACCGCAAGACCTCCCAGCGTCCGAACCCGTGCGCGCCTACGAAGTCGTGGAAGACAGCGACGAGGTCGAGATCGTGAAGCAAACCAACGACGCGTAATCCCAAACCACATCAGTTCACCGACCCTCTTCGACCGGAGTCTCCATGACATTCACAATTGATCAACTAGCCAACCCACTCGGAATCCTGATGGATCCGGCGGTGAATGCAAACCCGTACCCGGCGTACGACTTCATGCGTGAGAATGCGCCGTTGGCAGGCGACGAACTCGGAATGTGGTACGCCACATCTCAGAAGCTCGTGGACGCGATTCTCACCAGCTCAACCACGACGACCCAGGCGCGAAACGTCATGGCGACTTTGCCGATGCCGGATGACTTGTGGACGGAGTACTACGACCACGAGCTGCTCTTCACCGATGCTGAACGGCATGCGTTCTTGCGCAAGTTCGCCAATGCGGCGTTCAAACCGCGTCGCGTGAAGAAGTTGCGCCCCCAACTTGAAGCCGATGTGGATCGCTACCTCGACGCCGTTGCCAACCAGGGGTCGATGGACTACGTCGGCGACCTGGCTCAGCCGTTTGCGATCTTGACGGTCATGCGGATGATCGGCATCCCAGATGAGGCGATTGATGACATTGATCGATGGTCCGTTGCAATGGGCGCGTTGCTTGATGTGATGAAGTTGATGGACCCGACCTACCGGGCTGCCGGCATTCAAGCGTTTGCCGAGTGCATCGAGTACGTTGATTCGTTGATGACCGAACGCGCTGCGAACCCACAAGACGACGTGTTGAGTGACTTCGTTGGGTCGCTCGATGCTGAGGACGGACTGTCCCGCAAGGACATCATGGGCATCGTCATTCGGGGGATGATTAACGCGGGGCATGCAACCACGACGAATCAGATCGGCAACAACATCCTGTCGATGACGCGGTTCCCGGATCAACAGCGCAAGCTGGTTGAAAACCCGCAGCTTGCGGCGAACGCGATTGAGGAAATGTTCCGGTTCGATCCCGCGATCCAGATGAGTCCACGTTGCGCTGCCGAAGACATGGAACTCGGCGGTATCAACATTGCCAAGGGTCAACTGATGTGGGCCTTTGGTGGTGCCGCAAATCGGGATCCGATGGCGTTCGAGAACCCCAACGAACTCGACATCGAACGTAAAGTCGTTGGAAGCCTCGCATCAGGGAACGGCGAGCACTACTGCCTCGGCGCGGTGTTGGCTCGGCTAGAGACCGAAGTCGCGCTGACCAAGACGCTAGAGAGATTCAAGAACATCGACGTATCGGTGCCCTTCGAGGAACTTCCTCGCGACGGGAACATGACGGTGCGTGGTTGCAGCGCGATTCCGATCACCTTTGAGTTGCGGTAGTTCGCGGTGGCAACGCAGCGAGGCAAGGTTGTCATTGTCGGTGCCAGCATGGCGGGGCAGTCTGCGGCGGTCGAACTCCGAAAGCAGGGCTACGACGGCGAAATCCTGATGGTGAGTCAGGAGGAACACCTGCCTTACGACCGCCCGCCGCTTTCGAAGAAGATCATTACTCGCGAGTGGGACTTCGAGAAGATCAAACTCAAGGATGCCGACTTCTATTCAGAGAACAACATCCAACTCAAACTCGGTCACCAGATCGGGCAGGTTGATCCAGTTGCCAAGACGATCACAACTGTGTCGATGGAGGTCATCGGCTACGACGTGCTGATCCTCGCAACCGGCGGTCGACCAAGGCGACTAGACGTCCCCGGCCGAGACCTAGACGGGATCCACCAAGTATTGGAGTACTCGGACTCCCTCCGCGTCGCTGAGGAGCTTGGTGCGGGTGCTCAGCGGGTCGTCGTCGTGGGCGGCGGCTTCATCGGCGCCGAGGCGGCCGCCGCGCTTGCGGAACATGGCAAGGACGTGAGTCTGATCGAGGTCTCGCCCTCGCCCATGTCGTATGCGTTGGGCTCGGAAGTGGGTGACGTCTTCAACCGCATCTTCAAAGAAGAGGGTGTCACGCTGGACACCAAGACCACCATCGCTTCGTACCACGGTGCGGATGGTCGAGTCACCCATGCCAAGAGCTTCGACGGGAAGGTCTTCGAGGCGGACTTGGTTATTGAATGCGTTGGAATCTTGCCCAACGTGGAGCTTGCTGAAGCCGCGGGCTGCCGGGTCGACAACGGCGTAGTTGTTGATGGATTCATGCGCACGAACGTCGAGGATGTGTACGCGATCGGCGACATCGCGCGGTTCCCGTCGCACTATGCAGACGGGCCGCGCAACGGTGAGGCGACGGGACTCGTTCGAATCGAGCATTGGGCAGTTGCGATCGGTCATGGTGCCGCAGCAGCCCGATCGATTTGTGGCAGCGATGATCCGTACGACGAGCTCCCATGGTTCTGGTCCGATCAGTTCGGTGTGACCTACAACTACGCGGGGCACGCGACGACCTGGGATCAAACGGTCTGGCGCGGTGATGTGGGTGAACGGAAGTTCTCAGTCTTCTATCTGCGAGAAGGACGACTGGCGGGAGCGCTATGCGCCGGTCGACCGAAGGACTTCCGAGCCGCGAAGAAGTTGCTATCGGATGGGTCGCCTATCGATCTGGAGGTCTTGGCGGACCCAGATTCAGATCTCCTCAAGTACGCAAAATCTGTATCGAGCTGACGGGACGCGCAATGACAACAACAACGCAGATTAGTGGCTTCCTCGGTCACCAAGAACTGCCGATTCACACGATCGCTTGGACTGTTTCGAATCCAACCGCCAACGTGATACTGCTGCACGGCTACGGCGACCACTCGGCTCGTTACGGTGCAGTCGCGCACAAACTCAATGGTGCCGGGTTTTCCGTCTACAGCATGGACTTCCAAGGACATGGTCGTTCTGGTGGCGGTCGCGGCTACATCCATTCGTTCAACGACTTCGTCTTCGATGCCAAGACTCTGATCGAGACGCTGCGAACGCGGGACTCACGAACTCCGCTGTTCCTGATGGGCCACAGCATCGGTGGGCTTGTCATCGTGAACGCGCTGGCGAGCCCGCAGCTTGCTGAACACGTCTCAGGTGCTGTGGTGTTGAGCCCGACGGTGGCGGTGGAAGGAACGCCGCCGGATCTCGTTGTGCAGGCGCTTGAGGCAGCAGCCGCCGTGCTGCCGAATGTTCCCGCCGGCCACGTTGACCCGAGCAAGGTTTCGACTGATCCGGTTACGGTCGCCGAGTACGAAACCGATCCCTTCGTCTTGCACAAGAAAATTGGGCTCCGGGCAGGCGTGCAATTGATCCGCGGGGCTCAGTTCGCGCTGAAGCTTGCTGGTGATGTCGCAACGCCAGTGTTGGTGTTGTCGGGAACCCGCGATGAACTGGCGCTACCAGCGGGCACTCAAGAACTCTACGATCGCCTCGCGAGTCCGGACAAGACGTTGACGAAGTATCCAGATTCCAGCCACGAACTGTTGAACGATGTCGATGCGGCCCAGGTCGTGACACAGATCCAATCGTGGATTGCGGAGCGAACCTAAACCACCAGCACCGCGTTTGGACTTCTTGTTTCGCCTGTCGGATTCCAGCGCATGGCTACGTGTAGTTGCTCGTCCTCGGTCGTCATCGTGACGTCCAGATCCGCGGGCGCTTTGAGACGGATCGGTTCAGGCGTTCCATCGCACACCAGCTCGATTGCCGCGGCCCCTTGCATTTGTCGGGCAGATACCGTGACAGTGGAGCGCTCCGGTGATGCGGCGATGACCCGATCGACGACGTACTCGATTGCGGGTATTCGCTCAACGGAGACGTCGTCGTCCGTGAGTGAGATGAGCCCGAATCGCAAAGTGAGGCGCTGGCGGTACGCATGGTGGCTCAATCGCGCAAGCATCGCCTCGAGGCGTGGTCCTGACTCCGGAATCGACAGAATCGATCGCGCCAAGCTCTCAAGGTCACGGGCGGCTTCGCGGCATTCCGTCGTTTGGGAGTCGAGTGTCCCGTCAGCCACCGTTGACAGGAACGGCAGCATCAGCGAGTCCGCGAACTGCAACCGCTCGATGCGTGAAGCCGCGCGGACTTGTTCCTCGTCGAGTAGGAGCACGCTCTCCGCGTGTTGGTGGAACTCCCGGGCAGCGATGCTTCCGCCAGCAAATCGGTGTATTGACCAGAACAACACTAAGAGTGGCGCGATGTTCAACAACGTGATGGCGCTTGTGGGGTCAGCCGATAGCAAATCGGCTGCGCGGGGGCCCATCGCGATGAGGAGCCCCACGACGCCACATGCCCACACGAACATGAGCCAGATCAGCTTTTGTGCCGTTGCTGCAACCACCGCCATCGCAACAAGCCCGGGCGTGTAAGCCCATCCGTCGATTGTGCCAAGGGCGTCGCCAGGGGCAGCGGCGTAGGCGTAGGTCGCCCACGCGGATGCGGCGCCGATCAGGGCGTACGTCGGTGGCCAAGCGGTAGTGCCACGTCGCATGGACCTCGTCGTCACGAGGCTGATTGCTGCGAGCGGAAGCCAACCCGCGAGCCGGAGGAAGAATTCCTCCCTGCCATCGCTCGCGAGAATCGGGGCAAAGCTGAGCGCGAGCAGCCAGTAGACAGTGGCGGTGGTCGCGGTTCGGACTCCCGCGCGAAGACGCGCCGCGTCAGCAGACCAGGCCGAACCGGAAGTGCGCTGTGACGTCGGAAACTCGGGCGCCCAGTTCATTGTCAAGGTGGTGCCAGCACCTGGCATCGACGTGAGTTGTGCGTCCACATTGGCTCGTTGGCAGCGCTCGGAGATGGATGTTTCAATGCCACGCATCCGAGTCGACGCGACGTCGAACCCGGGCCCGTCGTCGCGAATCACGATGTTGAGTCGTGCTGCAGACAAGGCGACAGTGACGGTGACGGT
>CAUJEJ010000234.1 GCA_963169255.1 Actinomycetota bacterium
ACCCCCCCAACTTTCTTTGGCCCCACACCGGGGGGGGGGGGCCCCCACCCCCGGGGCCCCCCCCCCCTCCGCCGTTTTACTACTTGACGAAACTCAGGGGTTCGATCTCGACGTCGTCGTTGATTGGTTCGCTGACGTAGAGGTCGCGGATGCCCTTGATGTACTCCAAAGCTCGTTTGGTGAGGCCATCTTCAGTCTGCATGCGGCCCTTCGTCACGAGGATTCCAAGATCGGCACCGTGGAAGCGGTATTCACCCGGGCCGTAGACCCGCAGGAAGAATGCCTCGGTGTCATCGATGATCTCGTGCCAGTCATGCGAGACCTGGCTGAACGTCATCGTGCCGTCCTCGTTGAGCCGGTAAGAACCGGTCAAAGGTGCGGCCAGAATGCGCTCGACGTCATCGCCAGGCTCCTTCATGATGAGCTGCGACCAGACATCGACCGCTGCCAATTCGCGCCAGCGCTCGTTGATTTCGTCAACGTCGATCGTGTAGTCGACGTCCATGTACTCAAGGAGATGGAACAGGAACAGCGGGATGTCTGCGTACGCACCGGCTGTCACGTTCGTCATGGACGATGCACCCGAGATCCGTGGGTTGACTTCACCCATGTAGACCTGGCCATCATCGAGGTCAACGAGAACGTCGAACTCGAAGAACCCGACGTAACCCTCTTGCCGCAGACGTTCGCCAAAGCGCTGAACGAGTTCAATCGCACGCGTTCGGTGCTCCGGCGCCAGTGCCTGCGGGAACACATCGTTGCCACACCAACCGCCCTCATAGGGGGTCAGTTCTGGATAGCCAGTGAGGTCTGTCATGAAGGGCCCGACAACCGTGCCGTGGCGAGTCAGGACCGCCTCGACAGCTGCTGCTTGGTTGTTGATCCGCTTCATCACCTTGAGCTTCTCGCCGATGATGTCTTCGCTGTGGTCGTCCCAGTCCGACTCCTTCTTGATAAAGAAGGTCGTCTTGCCGGAGTCGCCATACGGAGTCTGGACAACCAGATCGGAACCAAGACCGTTCTCTGATGCCAGCGCCGAGAGCTCTTCGTATGTGTCGACTCCGTCTGACAAGACGTTCGGCACCGAAGGTGCACCTGCCTCGTTCCCGAGTTGGGTGGTGACAATCTTCGAATCGAGGCGACGACGAAGTTCATCGGACGGCAGGATCAGTTCGTAGCCGAGATCCTTGCAAATCTGCTCGGTTTCTTCATCGAAGAAGACCATCGCGACGCGCGGTTTGCCGCCCTTGCTCTTGATGAACGCCTGGACCTCTTCGTCCTGAAGCAGGTAGTTGTTGATGTCTTCACTGCTCTTGAACTCCACGTACGGCTTGTTCTTCGGTGAGAACACCCGCGGGTGGCTGCCGTCCCATGAGTCGTAATAGGCGACGTAGTTGAAGTTGCGAACGAACCGGTCAATCCCAAGAAGATTGAACGCGGTGGGTCCGAAGAAGTAGACGGGCTCGGTGTTGGTACGGAAGAACGCTCGGATCTCTGACAGTCCGTTCAGGAACCGCCGGTCGCTTTCTTCGCTAGGGGTTTCGCTCACTGGGCACTCCGGTACAAGTCGATGGGTTAGGTCCACGAATTGGTTCCGCGGTGCGCCACCAATCCGTGTGGGCGACCTTAGCGGGAAATTCCCGCCGCTACCCCCGGTGGACCGTCGTGCCTAGCCCGCTCGGGTGCCAAGCCGGAAAGTTCCGCACCGATCACGTCAAACATCCGAACTGCATCGTGCAACATATGGCCATTTTGAGCATCCGGCCAAGTCGACAGCTTCACTCCGACGGTCGCGGTCCCTGGGTTGACATAGACCATCTGCCCGTTGATTCCGAGGCACAGCAGCACATCCCCATGAATCCGGGGAAGGAACCAGAACTGGTTGCGATACCAGCCTGCCGGCAAGTACTCGCCATTGCCCGACTGATCGAAAGCCTCGCGAATGTCGGGGTCAACGGCCCAGGACGCACGCAACCATTCGCTAGGAACGACCTGAGTTCCGTCAGCGGCCTTGCCATCATTGAGGAGTACCTGACCGAACCGAGCCAAGTCGCGAGCGGTCGTACACAAGCCACCGTCGTGGATTCCCGTGCCGACTGAGTCACACGTCAACTCCGCATCCCAGTCCGCCCCCATCGGCGCCCAGATAAGCGTGCTGATGAGGTCGGCCATCTTCTTCCCGGCGGCGCGCTCACACACCCAACCGAGCGCCAGCGTCTCGCACGACCGATAGTCAAAAGCTCCGCCGTGATCAGACTTCGCCTTGAGGGTCGAAAGGTAGTCATAGATCGAGCCTGGAACGCTTCCGTCCGTTGTTGGACTCCACCCGAAAGCTTGTTCCATCACCCGAACTTCGGCCTCAGGGTCGGTGTATTCCTCGCTGAACTTGACGCCTGAGCGCATATCGAGAACATCGCGAACCCTCGCGTTTGCGTAACCGCTCTCGAGAAGTTCCGGGACGTAATCCGTCACGAGGCGCTCAGGTGAGAGCAAACCCTGACTCACAAGGTTCCCCGCTACGCAGCCAACGATCGACTTCGTGGTGGACATGAGCAGGTGCGGAGTGTCGAATTCGGTCTCACCGAAGTACGACTCCATGACGACGTGTCCGTGGTGGAGGACAACCACGGCGTCGGTGTAGGTATCGGCGATCACGGTGTCGACTGAAGCCTCAGTGCCGTCCGCCCGGTGCACCGTCAGATGGCCGAGCGGGTGGTAGTCAGCGGGGAGGGCCGGGGTGTAACCGATCGCACGGCGCACTCGCTGGGTCGGCACAAGCTCACGCAAGTGCGAAAACGCCCAGCGGTTGTACGGCGCTTCTTGCCAGTTGGACAGCGTGACCTGATCGTCGCCCGCGGGAGGACAGCCCTTCATTAGCACTCGGCGATCCTATGCGCATGACCCTGACTTCGGCACGGGGTGGACGCCTCAAAGGTGCACTGGAGTGAATTTTTCATCACACGTGTCGCTCCGCAATAGGGATGACTCGTGTCCCCCGACATCCGCCACGCACCGCCGGAAGCCGCGAGGGCCGTTGGGGTTCGATCTCTGACGCGGAAATCGAGCACCTCCGACCGCGAATCGTGGCGGTTTGTCCATATTCGGGGTACGACTTATTACGGACCCGTAACAGATCGCCACTTGTGCACCATTCGCTGTGACATCAATGCCTACGCTTCCGTACCGTTCCGCGCATGGCTGAGATCACAAGCGAACACGTACACGCGGTTGACCCTGACGGGGTCGAAGACAAGGGGCTGCGTTCAGGCACCCTCGGGCTGATGGGTGCGACCGTCCTCGGGCTTGCGTCTACCGCTCCGGTCTACTCGCTTGCAGCAACAATCGGTCTCGTCGTGGCCGCAGTTGGGGTCTATGCGCCGGCGTTCATGCTGATCGCCTTCATCCCCATGCTGCTGACAGCATTCGCGTACCGCGAACTCAACAGCATCATTCCTGACTGCGGAACGGTGTTCACCTGGGGAACCAAAGCATTCGGTGGCCACATCGGCTGGATGGGCGGTTGGGCCGTTGCTGTCACCGGCATCATCTTCCTTGGTTCGGCAGCCCAAGTCACGGGCACGTACCTGTTCGATCTCATTGGAAACGAAACCCTCGCCGAGAGCGACCTGGCAGTCGCCGCGGTCGGTTGTGTATTCATCATCTTGATGGCATACGTCGCCTACCGCGGCCTCGAGATCGCGGTCTGGATGCAGACGGTTCTCGTCGCGCTGCAATACCTCGCGCTTGCCATGCTCTCGATCGCTTGCCTCTACGCCGTATTCAACGGCAACGCCGGCGAGGGTTCGATGATGCCGGAATGGAACTGGCTCAACCCATTCAACGTTGACTTCAGCAGCTTCGTCCAAGCATTTCTCCTGTGCCTATTCATCTACTGGGGCTGGGATGCAATCCTCGCGGTCAACGAAGAGACGAAGGATCCAGAAAAGACGCCAGGTCGCGCGGCACTTATCGCCACAGTCGTCCTGCTCGTTGGCTACACGGTCGTCACGATCTCGACGGTCTCCTATGCAGGCGTCGGCGACGAAGGAATCGGCTTAGCCAACCCGGAGATTCAGGACGACATCTTCAATGCGATCTCGCTGCCGCTGATTGGCCAGGGCGGAACTGCGTTCATCTTGCTCGTCACACTGATCTCGACCGCAGCCTCTGCTCAAACCACGATCTTGCCGACTGCCCGTGGAACGTTGGCCATGGCGGTCTACAAGGCGCTGCCAAGCCGGTTCGCGCAGGTCAGCCCGAAGTACATGACTCCCGGCTTCTCGACGTTCGTCACCTGTGCGATCGGATTGTCGTTCTACGTCCTGATGACGATCCTGTCGGACAACATGCTTGAAGACACGATCTCATCGATCTCGCTAGCGATCGCCTTCTACTACGCCCTCACCGCGTTCGCGTGCGCCTTCTACTTCCGCAAGGAGGCGTTCACCGGCCTACGCCCATTCATCTTCGCCTTCTTCTTACCCATCATCGGCGGCATCATGCTCGCGCTTACCTTCATCTTCAGCGCGATCGAGATGTGGAGCCCGGACTACGGCTCAACTTCGCTGATGGGCGTCGGAAGCGTGTTCATCATCGGCGTTGGTTCACTTCTCGTCGGAGTCGTCTTGATGCTGCTATGGCAACTGCGGGCACCCGCCTTCTTCCGCGGCGAGACGCTCACGAAGGACACTCCAGTGCTCGTCCCTGACGAGTAGAAGGCGCCCCGATGCCAACTATTTCGACCGTCACGCAGGCAGACCTCAACGATCTACTGCCGCTCATGCGTGCGTACTGCGACTTCTACGAAGTTGACCCAAGTGACGATGCGCTGGAGTCGCTATCGCTCGCCCTCATCGAGAATCCGACTGCCGAGGGAGTGCAGTTCATCGGGCGAAACGACGACGGCGACGCGATTGGCTTCGCGACGGTGTTCTGGAGTTGGGCGACAACTTCGGGCGGGCGCCAGGCCATCATGCACGATCTCTTCGTGACCGAAGCTGCACGTGGCACAGGGATTGCGCGCTCGCTGATTGATCGCTGCGTGGAAGCCGCTGCCGAGCGAGGTTGTGTTGGCCTGATTTGGCAGACCGCGCTGGACAACGACCGCGCGCAGAAACTGTACGACCGCACTGGCGCAGAGAAGTCAACGTGGCACGAATACGGGATCGAAATCCCGCAGTAGCCACTGGCGGTCAACACACACAACGTTCAACAAGTGAAGGCTCCCACTAGAACTGAAGTGGGAGCCTTCACTTGTTGAACTACTGACTAGCCGTTCGCGCAGTGCGATCCGCCACCAGCCGCTGGAGTAGGCGGTACATCTAGTGCTGGGTTCCGATCAAAGAACCCGGCTGGCTTGAGCCAGAACGAGACCTTGTCAACCGACATGATTGGCCACTCTTCTTGACGAGTGATGTGGTTGATACCAAACACGTACCACAGCACCAGATCCTGCTTCTCGATCGAACGATTCTTCTTCGTCCATACCGGCAGACCTGTGTCGTTGACGCTCTGGACTACAAGTTCGCCACAGGGCCAGTTCTCATCCTTGTCGTACGGCGTGACCCACAAGGTGTGACCGATTGCGCCTGCGCGCTTGAGTAGTGGCGATTCCGGATGCATGACAGTCGGGAACGCACCTTCTGGAACCAACTTGTACGAGGTGTTCGTACCCAGGTGGTTCGTCGCGCTCTCGTTGACAATCTTCCATGCCTTCTGGGTTTGCCAGTTTGGATCCTGGATTCCCTCAAGCTCGGTCTTGAGCGGTGTCGCCTGTTGAACCATCCCGATCCCGTGTTCGTTCTCGGGACCGATGTCCATCGGCAGGCACTCCGTTGCGTAGACCGTATTCGGGCCTCCATCAACATCCATGTCAAGGCGGGCAACGATGAAGTGCTGGTGGTATGGCGCGTTGGTGTCGACATCGACCAACGTCCCATTCACCTGGCGCTGACCGTGTGGGAACGCCGTGGTCACCATGATTCCGGTGGCACGGACTTCACACTCGATGTTGCCGTCCTGGTAGAAGCGCCAGTAGACGAGGTACTCGTAGTTCGCGACGGTGGCATGGAACGAAACCACCAACCGACGGGCGCGGCGCACCTCTGCCCCGGTAACGGGATCGACGTGCTTCCACAGAATCGCGTCGTCTTCTTCGTGAATGCAGATCGCGTTCTCGATGACCTTCGGCTGGCCGTCCCAGTCGTGGATGGTCGCGTCGAGGTACCGAATCTCGCCTAGGCAATCGCAGCCGAGCTTCAGCGAAGTTGTCATGAAGCCAAGACCCCACTCGCCAATGTCGAATGCGGTGCGACGGTAGTGGTCCGGACCTGGGTCGCGGTAAGGCACGACCATTTCCGAGAATGCCAACCGGTTGGCAATCGGGCGAACCTTGCCGCCATCTTCATAGCCGACCGTGTGAATCGTCATGCCCTCGCGGACATTGAACCCAACGCGCATCGACCATTTTTGCCACTTGATCTCGTTCCCCTCAACGGTGAAGGAGGGGCCATCGGGCTGAGTGATCTCGAGGGGCTTGACGTCGTCGCGGAGCTTTAGGCCGGGAACCTTCGAGGGGCGGTACTCCCCCATGACCGGCTTCGACTCAACCGAATAGCGGTCGTGAATCGCGAGGAGTTCCATCGTCGTGAGGTCTACGACGAACGACAGCCCAGACACTGGGTTGGCGTAGACGTTCGAATCGGGGCTATCGCGGCGCCACACATCTGTCCAGCCAACACGACGACCAGCGAATTCTTCGGGAATGAGGTTTCCTGGGTATCCCCAGACCTCGATCGCGACGAGGTCCATGTCGGTGATCCCACGCTTGGCAATCGCCTCGATGACCCTTGGATCTTCGCGCAGCTTCTCGTCGACGAGTTCGAGCTCTTCACCGACAAGGTTCGCCTGCTCACCTTCGCGGTATTCCCATTCCACGACAGTCTCGTCTGTGAGGGACACCTTTCCGGTGTACGTCCGACCCGTCGTGCGATCGAGGCAGATGACCGTCGCGACCCGATCGATCGGCTCAGTCGCAGCATTTGCCAGCGCCTGCTTGCCGGGCTCATCCAACAAGACGCTGGTGAACTTCATCTCTTGGCCGTGCTGCGTGCGCACGATTTCGGTGATTTTGGTGAACTCGTCAGCGGACAACGGGTCCAGGGGGTGGGGAGTCAAGTTTGCGGTTGTCACATGCCCTCGCTTTACGTCGAATTGCTCGTTAGCTTTCGAATGATCTATGGCAAGTGAGGCTGGTTTACCTCGTCGCCTTACGCCGGGTTTCGCAATGAATCGGGGTACGTGTGCCGAATGGTTCCCAATCCCGCGCCTTTTAGGCCGAAATTCTCCATTAGATCACCCGAACGCACCGGTAAATCGCTTGATAAGACCCTAAACGACCTAACCTGATTTCGAAGTACAACTCAGACTTTCTCGGCCGGACTTTCAAGGAGTGACATGCGGCAAATTCGTAACCTGGTTGGCAACGCTCACCTCGACCCACGCGGTGCTGCGCAAGAACTCGTCGACCCAACCACTGGCGAGGTCTTCGCCGAAGCACATGTGTCAACTGCCGAAGACGTAGACCACGCGTGCAACGTTGCCGCAGAAGCGTTCGAATCGTGGAAGAACACCAC
>CAUJEJ010000235.1 GCA_963169255.1 Actinomycetota bacterium
GCAACGAACCCGCGAGCGAACGCGAGTTGGTGATCGCTTGCAGGAGCCGCGACGTTCATCAACGTCCGCAGATTCTGGGCGAGGGTGTTCTGGTAGCGCAGACGGTTGTCGTCAGCGGCGTAGAGCTCGATCGCGGTGCGCAGTTGCCGGATCAGCTGTTGAACAACACCGACGTCGCCCTCATGCGGCAGCCCGCCGATGACAAGTTGCAGGTACTCGCCAGTGCTGAGTTCGGCATCGCGGGTCATGTCCCACGCGGAACCCCACACCAGTGCCCGAGCTAGCGAGTCCTCGAAGTCGCCGACAGAAGAGATCGCGGTAGCGATGCTCTGTTCATCCAGGCGAATCTTCGCGAACGTCAGGTCTGCGTCGTTGACCAGCAGAAGGTCAGCCGCGCGGGTACCAACCAACTCGCTGACGTTCACTCCCGATCCGACCAAATCAAGCTCGGCTTGTTGGCGGCGAACAAGCTTGTCGCCATCGCGGTCGTAGAGGCCAAGGGCTACACGGTGGTCGCGCAGGATCGGCTCTACGCCTTCGGGTTGGCTCGGTGGTTCTTGCCGCAGCACCACCCGCACGTAGTTGCCGTCGTCATCGATGGCGACCTCGGGCTTGAGCAGGTTCACCCCTGACGTCTGAAGCCATTGCGCGGCCCACGAATCCAACTCGCGGCCAGACGATTCACTCAGCGCCGCGAGCAAATCAGTGAGGCGGGTGTTGCCCCACGCATGCTTGGCGAAGTACGCGCGCAACCCTTCAACGAATTCGTCCTCGCCGACCCACGCAACCAACTGGCGCAGCGCGGCCGCACCCTTGGCGTAGGTGATGCCGTCGAAGTTCACGCGCACGGCATCAAGGTCCACCATGTCGGCGGCGATGGGGTGTGTGGACGGCAGCTGATCCTGGCGGTACGCCCACGCCTTGCGTTGGTTCAAGAAGGTCGTCCACGCATCGGTGAAGCGAGTTGCCTTCACGTTCGCGTAGTGCGATGCCCACTCGGCGAACGACTCGTTCAACCACAGGTCGTCCCACCAGTGCATCGTCACCAAGTTGCCGAACCACATGTGCGCGAGCTCATGCAAGATGGTGTTCGAGCGCTGCTCGTAGGCGGCGTCGGTAACTCGTGAACGGAAGACGTAGTCCTCAAGGAACGTCACACATCCGGCGTTCTCCATGGCACCGGCGTTGAACTCCGGGACGAAGATCTGGTCGTACTTGGCGAACGGATACGGCGTCGCGAACGTGGACTCGAAGAACTCAAATCCCTGCTTGGTGAGGGTGAAGATCTCGTCGGCGTCGAGGTTCTTCGCCAGCGAGTTCCGGCAGAAGACCCCAAGGGGGTACGTGCCGTGTGGACCGACGTACTCGTCGCGAACGACGTGGTACGGCCCAGCGACGATCGCGGTGATGTACGTGCTGATTCGCGGGGTCGGATCGAACACCCACGTCGCGCTCGACTCACCCGCAGGGGTCGGCTCGGGTGTCGGCGAATTGGAGATGACCTGCCAATGGTCAGGCGCGGTGACCGTCAGCTGCCAGTCCGCCTTGAGGCTCGGCTGTTCAAAGCACGCGTACACGCGGCGAGCATCGGCGACCTCGAACTGGGTGTATAGGTAGGTCTCGCGATCGACGGGGTCGATGAAGCGGTGCAGGCCTTCACCCGTGCGCATGTAGCTGCACTGAGCGCGCACCACGACGGTGTTGTTCGCAGCGAGACCGGCCAGGGCGATCCGTGCGCCGTCAAACACGGCGTCCACATCGAGCGCGACACCGTTGAGCGTCACCGACGCAACGCTGTCGGCGATGAGGTCGAGCCAGGTGTCCGATCCGGGCGTCGTGGCATCGAACGTCACCGTCGTGATCGAGCGGAAGGTCGCGGCTGGGGCCTCGCCGCCAGCGTGCGCGAGGTCAAGGTCAACGACGTACGACACGTTCGAAATGAGCTCTGCTCGGACGTCGCACTCGGCGCGGGTGAGGTTTTCGGTCTCAGACATGCGGGCAAGTATGGCGGGCGAAGCGTCATCCGCGCTGCACCACTATGCGTGTCTGTGGGTTTGTGCGATGGGCGTCCACAGGGCGAGGCGGAGTTGGTGAGAAACTCTAGGTATGACGCTTGTTTGGACAATTCTCGGCGCGATCCTCATCACCGTGGTGCTGGCCTTCTGCATCACCTTTTTCATTGTTCGCCCTCGCCTGGCAAAGAAGGTGAACGCTGGGGCGACCGAAGTTGCAAAGGAACTCCACGGCCGTCAGCCACTGAAGTCCACTGCGGCATCGTGCGAAGGCTGCAGCGACCCCGACCGGATGGCCCTAAAAGGCGTTGGCGTGATCGCATTGTCAGAGCAGGCCCTGGTGTTCGGGTCTGGCGCGAACGGCACCACCGTCGTCATCCCACGTTCTAAGGTCACCGAAGTTGGACCGGCCACGAGCATTGAGATCCTTGGGCGCTCAATCCGCCGCGCCCGTCCGATGCTGCTGGTGCGGTGGAACGACGGTAAGGACGTCAATCAGTTGATCGCGTTCACGATCGACGATCCACTCGGCTGGTCCGCGGCGATCCCGTTGCCGACCTCGCCGGTCGATCAGGGATAAAGCGTCAACCAAGGTCAACCCACAACCCTGGGCGCCGCTTCGCTAGCTAGCTGAAGCCGACCCGATTGCCGGTCGACGATCCGAGGCGAGGTACGCAGCCCCGGCGGTGACCGCTGAAACCGTGAACACGCTCGGCCAGGCGCCGATTTGTTTCGCCAGCGGGTGGGATACGGCGAACGCAGCGACGTACGTCGCGAGCAAAGCACCGGCGGTGAGCGGTCCGGATTTGCGGTTCCACGCCCACGCGCAGGTCAGACCGCCGGCGGCGAGTACGGCACCGCCGAGCGGGCGATTCCCGGTCGCGTCGGCGACGGCAAATCCGGCGATGAGTCCAGCGGCGGCAATCGGGGCAGTGGGGAAGTTAGGCATGGGTTCACCCTACGTCGCTAATGCCCTCGCGCTCACTGTGCCGTGCGCGTATGCCTCTGCTTTGATGAGGCATGACCGTCGGGCTGATCGCTGCAGTTGCCGCTGCGTTTGCGTACGCGCTCGCCTCAATCCTGCAAGCAGTCGGTGCTGCGCGCACCTCCAAGGGCGACGCCCTCGACCCTCGACTACTGCTCCGCCTCGTCAAGGAAATTCCCTACCTCATCGGGCTCGTTGCCGACGGTGTCGGTTTTGTCCTTGGCCTCGTCGCGATCCAGTTCTTGCCGCTGTTCCTCGCCGAAGCTCTCATCTCGAGCAGCGTCGGAATCACCGCCATCCTTGCGGTGATCTTCCTCAAGGTGAAGCTCGCGACGATTGAGAAATGGGCGCTTGTTGGCCTGGTTGCTGGGCTTGCGTGTTTGGCGATTTCCGCAGAGTCAGAACAAGCCCAACCGCTTGACACGGTGTGGCGATGGGTCGAACTCAGCGGCGTGATCCTCGTGGTGATCGCGGCATTCGTAGCGTCCAAGCTCCCTCCTGCTCGCGTTGGCGTCGGCTTGGCGATCGCGAGCGGCCTGGCGTTTAGCGGAATGGCGATCGCTGCCCGCAGCCTCGACGTTCCTGATCCGTTCTGGGAGCTCATCAAAGACCCGACGTTCTACTCAGTCTGCATCTACGGTCTGCTTGGAGTGATGCTGTTCGCCACCGCTTTGCAGCGAGCGAGCGTGACGACCGTGACGGCGCTGGTGTTCGGCCTGGAAACAGTCATCCCCTCGATCATCGGGATCCTGTTCCTCGGCGACAGCACGCGCGAAGGAATGTGGCCGGTCGCGTCCGTCGGGTTTATCCTCGCGCTTGTGTGCACCACAATCCTCGCGCGCCAGGCCGAGCCAGAGGTGGGGGAGTCAGACCACGACCCCGCGAGCGAACGCGAACCTGCGCCTGAGCCGTCGTGACCCGCAGAGTTCGGGCTGGCGTCGCCATCGCCGTGGCGGTGCTCCTTTGTGGCCCATTGGCCGCCTGCTCAAATTCAGCTGACGGATCCCCAGAGCCTGCGATTTCCGTCAGCGACAGTGAGGGATCGCTGGTGATCGGCGAGGGTAGCGAGTTACCCGCTGATTGGCCGACCGACATTCCTGCCCCCGAAGGGCTGCTGCTGCAAAGTGTGGTGACTGCCGACGGCTCAACGATCGCGCTCTACCTTGGCCCAGGAAACGCCTCCGTGATCGCCCAGGAGGTCACGACGGAACTCGTTGCAAACGGCTACACAGCGCAGGGTTCCACCTCGGCGGGATTTGAAACGACCACGACCTACACCAAAGGTTCTACTTCCGTTGACGTCAGCGTGAGCCAGACCGGGACCGATGCTTCGATCACATTGACAGTTCGGTCTGGCCAATAGCCCAGAAATCGGGCTCGCAGGTGTGAATTGGCCATCAATTGGCAACACAGCGGCGTGGGTTCTGCCTAACCGCTCACTTAGCTTTACATCTCGTTGCACAATCAGGGGGTGAGTTGGCGGATCGCGGTCTATGGCGCAGTGGGCGCTGCTTTGGCCGTGCTGTCGTTGGGGACCGTGGGCTGGGCAATGTCGGTCGCGGAACCCGTTCCGAATCAGGCCGTCGCCGTCGAGGAACCCGAGGCCGCGCCCCTTCCCGTCGCCCCCGTGATTCCTGCCGATGCTGTAGTCAAGGGCAGCGCACCCGCCATCGCTGCGAAGCTCGATCTCGCCTCAGATGCGTCTTTGCCACAGGGCAACCAGATCAAAATTTGCGACGTTGAAGTCAACGGCTGGGTGCGGAGTGAATCGATTCGGCTCAGCGACGCCGGTGTAGGGCTTTCGATCCAGGTTGCCGCATGGCGCGCTGGCGCCGCAGCGAGCGCATTCGACCAACTCGAAAAGGGCGCGCAAGGGTGCGCAGAAGTCTCCGCAAGCGAAGCCGCAGACGAGTTCCGCGCACGGGTATCAAGCGCGGACGGCACATGGGTCAGCGGAGTTCGCCGCGTTGGGGACCTGCTGATCGCCACGTCCGCGAGCAGCGGCAGCGCAGACCCAGCGCAATGGGTCGATCGCGTTTTGGCTGCTGGTCAAGAAGTACTCAAGCCCAGACTCGCGACCACGTGTGTGGACCCAACGTCGGCTCGCAGCAACGACCACGTCGCTCGCGATCCTTACTCCGGGC
>CAUJEJ010000236.1 GCA_963169255.1 Actinomycetota bacterium
TTTGAAGCCCTCCGCGGCGATCGCGATGACCTCTGCGTCCAGCGCTGGATCATCAGAGCCGAGTGCCTCAACCCCTACCTGATTGAACTGGCGGTAACGGCCCTGCTGGGGCCGTTCGGCGCGAAAGAATGGACCGGCGTACCAGACCTTGACGGGGAGCCCCGCTCGATCAAGGTTGTGTTCCACAACGGCCCGGACCACGCCTGCGGTTCCCTCGGGACGCAGTGTCAGTGAGCGGCCACCGCGATCGTCGAACGTGTACATCTCTTTGCTGACGACGTCAGTGGACTCGCCGACGCCGCGCACGTAGAGGTTTGTGTCTTCAAAGATCGGCAGTTCGACGTAGGAATAGCCTGCGAGTTGCGCAGAGTCGCTCAACGCCGTGCGAACTGCGAGGAATCCACTCGAGTTTGGCGGGACATATTCAGCTACGCCCTTGGGCGCATGGAACTTCGTGGCCACGGCTACAGCCCCTTCGTTGGCCCACGGAGTCCACCGCTGACTTCGTCGGCGACTTGGCGCAGGTACGGGTTACTTGCACGTTCCTTGCCGATCGTCGTGGTCTCGCCATGACCGGGCAGGACAGCAGTGGTGTCGGCGAGAGGTAGAACAACGCGTGCAAGCGAATCCACCATCTCGTTCATGTCACCACCGGGAAGGTCCGTGCGCCCGATCGAACCGGCGAACAGCAAATCGCCGCTAAACATGATCTGCGGATAGTCATCACCTTCGGGAATCCGGAATGTGACCGACCCGGGCGTGTGACCGGGCGTGTGGTCGACCGTGAAGTCAAGGCCCGCCAAGCTCAACGTGCTCTGATCAGCGAGTTCACGGACGTCGTCAGGCTCTTTAAACTCCATGTGTCCGCCGGTCATCGATTGGAAGGCCAGCTTGGTCTCCCCAGAAATCCCGGACATGGGATCGGCAAGCAGTTTGCGGTCGCCCGGATGGATGTACGCCGGGATACCGCTCGTCTCGCAAACAGGAACGACTGACCACATGTGATCGAGATGTCCGTGGCTGAGAACCACGGCAACAGGCTTGAGGTTGCGTTCGGCAATCACGTCCGCAACGCCCGAGGCAGCGTCTTTGCCGGGGTCGATCACGATGCACTCTTGCCCTTCGCCGGTCGAGACCACATAACAATTGGTCGCCCACGGCCCGGCAGGGAATCCGACAATCAGCACGCCCAAGAGAGTATCGGCACGCAATCGCGCGAACTCCACCTACACTGCCGTGCACGCAACATCAATCGTCAGTGACGCGAAAGTGAGCAAAAGTGGCAGGGCAAAAGCGCGCCAAAGACGTGGCCCGCGCCAAGCAGGAGCGGCAAGCATCGCGCCGCATCGAGCAGCAGCGCGCCCGCCGACGCAACGCGATCATTGCGGTTGGCGTCGTCGTCGCGATCGCCGGCATCGTCCTCTTCGCCCTGTTGCGGCCCGACTCCGAACCAGCCGCCCAGCCAGGCTCAGCTGGCGCCAAGCCCAGCCCTCCGGTCGCCGCACCCGCCGGAATCTCCTGCACCGATGCCGAACCAGGTGAAGCGACGGGGACCTACTCCAAACCTGAGGCCGTGGGACTCAAGCCAGGGTCGGCTATGACGCTGGACACCAACTGCGGTCCGGTCACGTTTTCACTCGACGTCACCCAGGCACCGAAATCGACCAACGCTCTGGCATTCCTCGCCGAACAGGGTTGGTACAACAACGGGAACTGCCATCGCCTGGTTGTGAATGGCATCTACGTAGTGCAGTGCGGTGCGGGTGCTCCCGACGGCACCGGGGACCCCGGATTCACTGTTCCCGACGAGAATCTACCCAAGCCGGCCGCCGGTGGACCGACGGGCTACGCGCGTGGAACAGTCGCCATGGCGAACCGCGGGCCCAACACGTCGAGTAGCCAGTTTTTCGTCGTCTACAAGGACAGCTTCCTTGCCCCCGACTACACAATTGTTGGGCAGGTCACCAGCGGACTCGAGGTCATTGAGTACGTTGCTGCCCAAGGTGTGTCGAGTGAGTCGTCGAATCTCAACGACGGCCCACCGGCTCAGCCACTCGTTATCAAGACCGCAACCGTGAGGAACGGACCATGACATCCACGCCCCCTAGCCCCTTGAGTGCTGCCGCCCCCGCAACAAGTTTTGGGGAGGTAGGGCCCGATGGAACCGTGTTCTTGCGCCTGCCGGACGGATCTCAACGGGAAGTCGGGCAGTGGGCAGCCGGAGACGCTGCGACGGGGCTTGAGTTCTTCGCCCGCAAGTACCAGGACTTGGTCACCGAGATCGACGTTGCGGCGAAGCGACTTGCTGACGACCGAAGCACTCCCGCACAAGCGGCAGCAATCGTCGAGCGGGTTCGCAAGTCCGTGCTCGAACCTACGTTCGTCGGCGACCTCGCCGCCCTGGTCGCAAGAATCGGCCAACTCGAGGTCCTCATCAACGTCAAAAAGGAAGCGCTCGCGGAAGCGAAAGAGGAACAGCGCAAGCAAGCATCCGAGGCACGCGAGAAGCTCGTCGCTGAGGCTGATCAGCTTTCGACGTCAACAGCGTGGAAGGTGACGACAGAGCGCTTCGCGGCGATCGTTGAAGAGTGGAAGCTCATTCCACGCAGCGATCGGGCGAAGGAAAACGAACTATGGAAGCAAATCTCGGCAGCGCGCACAACATTCGACAAGGCCCGGCGGGCACATTACGTCGAGCTTGATGCGCAGCGCTCGTCTGCGAAGGCTGCGAAGGAAGCCCTGGTCAAGCAGGCACAAGCGTTGTCCACCTCGCGTGACTGGCAAAAGACCACCGGCGAATACCGCAAACTCCTCGACCAGTGGAAGAAGGCCGGGCGCGCAGGCAAGGCTGACGACAAGCTGTGGGAGCAGTTTAAGGCGGCCCAGGATGTGTTCTTTGCTGCCCGAAACGAACAGAATGCCGAGCGCGATGAAGACGAGAAGAAGGCGCTCGTCGTCAAGGAGGAACTGCTCGCCGAGGCTGAGAAGTTGCTGCCAATCAAGAACATTGGCGCCGCCAAGCGCGAACTTCATGCGATTCAGGACAAGTGGGAAAAGGCCGGGCGGGTCCCCCGCAACGATGTCCGTCGCATCGAGGCTCGCCTCAAGAAGGTCGAGGATGCGGTTCGCGATGCGGACTCAGCGAAGTGGACGAACAAGAACACTGAGCTGCAAGGTCGCGCCAACGACACCGTGATTCGCTTCCGCGAGGCCGTCGAGAAGCGCGAGCGGGCGCTTCAGCGAGCCGTGGATGCGGGTGTCGCGTCAGCTATTGCGAAGGCGCAAGGTGAACTCGATGGCGCGAAGGCGATGCTGGCAGTCGCCGAACAGTCATCGCAGAAACTGAAGTAGGCCACGCGCGCACGACGTAATACCAGGGACGCGACGGAAGACGACGAACATGTTCGAATCAATCAACGGCCTTCCGTTGCATCCGCTCGTCGTCCACGGCGCTGTCGTGATAATCCCGTTAGCGTGCATCGCCGCAATTGTGATCGCCGTGAAACGTTCGTGGCGCCGCACGCTTGGGTGGTGGGTCATGGGCCTCAGCGGCCTCGGCGTCATTCTGGCGTTCGTTGCCAAAGAGTCTGGCGAGGCGCTTGCCCAAGTCGTGGGCAATCCCACTGCACACGCTGCGCTCGGCGACTCCTTCCCACTGCTGGCGTCTGCGCTCTTCGTCGTCACCACCGCCCTACTGGTGACCGACCGCGCCCTTGACTCACACGACGATTCAGCGCGTAAACAGTCGGTAGCGGTCTCGGTCCTCGCCGTCGTCACAGTTGTTGTTGCTGCCGGTGTAGCCGTCCAAACCTTCCGGGTGGGCGAGTCTGGTGCGGAGGCGGTCTGGGGCGCCACTTTGAGTGCACCTGCTCCACAAGAGAACAGCACGTCCAAAGCCTCGACGGCCTTCACGCTGGCACAAGTGAGCACTCACAATTCGACCGCCGACTGCTGGACCGCAATAGATGGCAGTGTCTACAACCTGACAGCGTGGGAATCGGAACATCCGGGCGGCATCTCCCCCATCGTCGCCCTGTGCGACACTGACGGCACCGAAGCCTTCACCAACCAACACGGTGGCCAGGCTCAACCGGCGCAGGCCCTCACCCGCTTCAAAGTTGGGACCTTGGCACCCTAGAACTAAACCCGATAGACGTCGTACACGCCTTCTACGCCGCGCACCGTCTTCAAGAGCGACCCCAGGTGCTTCGGGTCTGCCATCTCGAAAGAGAACCTCGATAACGCGATCTTGTCGCGGCTGGTGGCAACTGATGCGGACAAGATGTTCACGTGCTGATCCGATAGCGCCCTAGTGACGTCTGACAGCAATCGTGACCGGTCGAGAGCCTCAACCTGGATGTTCACGAGGAAGATGCTGTTCGACGTTGGCGCCCAGTCCACCTCGACCATGCGTGACTCATCTTCGCTCAAGGCGGGAACGTTCACGCAGCTGGCACGGTGCACAGAGACTCCAGAGCCCCGAGTGATGAACCCGACGATCTCGTCGCCGGGTACGGGTGTGCAGCAGCGTGCGAGCTTGACCCAGATGTCTTCCATTCCGCTGACCACGACGCCTGGATCCATCGATCCGCGCGTCCGCCGTGGCCGGACCTTGGCTGGGGTGGTGTCCTCCGCCAAGTCCTCGGCGGCACCTTCTTCGCCTCCGACGGCCTGAACGATCCGCGTGACAACCGAGGCCGCTGAGAGACGACCTTCGCCGATTGCCGCATAGAGGGCCGTGATGTCGGGATAGCGAAGGTCCTGGGCGATTGGCACGAGGCTCGTTGTCGTCATCAAACGTTGGATTGGCAGGCCCTGCTTGCGCATCGCGCGGCCTAGTTGGTCCTTGCCTAGTTCGACCGCTTCTTCGCGGCGTTCCTTCGAGAACCAACCCTTGATTTTGTTACGCGCCCGCGGGGAAACGACAAAAGTCAGCCAGTCGCGGCTCGGGCCAGCGTTCTCCGCCTTCGAGGTAAAGACCTCGACGACGTCGCCGTTCTCAAGTTTCGACTCCAGCGATACAAGATTGCCGTTCACCCGTGCGCCCACGCACCGGTGTCCGACTTCGGTGTGCACGGCATATGCGAAGTCGACCGATGTGGAGCCTGCGGGAAGGGCGATCACGTCGCCCTTCGGCGTGAAGACGTAGACCTCAGTGTTCGCAAGGTCGTACCGCAACGTGTCGAGGAACTCCGCTGGATCTTCCGTCTCGCGTTGCCACTCAAGGAGTTGTCGCAACCAACCCATGTCGTCGGGTCCGTGCTTGCCGCCGACGTCATCTTGCTTGTAGCGCCAATGCGCAGCAACACCAAACTCAGCAGAGCGATCCATCTCGTAGCTGCGAATCTGCAATTCGACCGGCTTGCCTTCAGGTCCGATCACCGTAGTGTGCAAAGACTGGTACATCGTGAACTTCGGCATCGCGATGTAGTCCTTGAACCGCCCCGGGACCGGGTTCCAGCGGGCATGTACAACCCCGAGGGCTGCGTAGCAGTCCCGCACCGAATCAACCAGGATGCGGACGCCAACAAGGTCATAGATATCAGCAAAATCGCGGCCGCGAACGATCATCTTTTGGTAGATCGAATAATAGTGTTTGGGTCGACCTATCACCTTCGCTTTGATCTTGGCCGAACGAAGATCGTCCTCGACAGCGGCGATGACCCTAGTGAGGTACTTATCGCGGCTTGGCTGCCGCTGTGAAACCAGTCGAACGATCTCTTCGTACATCTTCGGGTAGAGGGTCTCGAACGCCAGATCCTCGAGTTCCCACTTCATCGTGTTCATACCGAGGCGGTGTGCCAACGGCGCGTAGATCTCGAGGGTTTCGCGGGCCTTTCGCTCCTGCTTATCCGTCGGCATCCACTTCAGGGTCCGCATGTTGTGCAGTCTGTCGGCGAGCTTGATCACGAGGACGCGGATGTCGCGCGCCATGGCGACAACCATCTTGCGCACGGTCTCCGCGGTTGATGCGTCGCCGTACTTCACCTTGTCGAGCTTCGTGACCCCGTCGACAAGCCGGGCGATCTCGTCGCCAAACTCGGCGCGCAGGTTGTCGATCGAGTACGCAGTGTCTTCGACAGTGTCGTGCAGCAGCGCGGCTGCGAGCGTCGGTGCGGTCATGCCAAGGTCAGCAAGGATTCCTGCCACGGCAACGGGGTGAGTGATGTAGGGATCGCCACTGCGCCGAACTTGGTGCTTGTGATAGTCCGCGGCGACTTCGTAGGCACGGACGACTACTTGTCGATCTGCCTTCGGATGGAACTGCCGCAGCTTGCGCAGGAGCGGCTCGATCTCGGGGTAGCTGGTCCGCGAACCGCCAAGGCGTGCAAGCGCGCGCCGCCGCAAAGGTGTCGGGCTGTCGGGTGCGCCGGGACTCGCTGTCTCTGGTGTCATGAGCCCCTCCCACCTTGTTGTGAGGGCCACCTGCCAAAACTCTGGGGTGGTCCAGCGCTACGTCAAACCTACAGGGCAGTCTAGTGGGCAACCGCAACGTTCAGGTCTACGATTTGCCCCGTTTGCTGCGCGTCTGCTTCTTCGGCTGATTTCGCGGGCCTTGGCGATGCGGTCGGCTCTTGCGCTCTTCGTCCTCAGCTGCGAGTACAGCGGCCGTCGCGGCAACTGCCTCTGCCTCAGCCTCCGTTCCACCACCGGGCGAAGCAGCGGCAGAGGAACCATCTGAAACGTACGCCGGAACCTTCGCAGCCTTCTCGCTTGCCTTGCGCTCCAAACCAGAGCGACGACCCGCCACACGGGCGCTCAGCGCCTTCATCGCCGGTTCGCGCTCCTTCATCTGACAGAGGAACGGCGTTGCAACGAAGATCGATGAGTAGGTGCCGGCCGCGGTACCGATGAATAGTGCCAACGCCAAGTCCTTAAGTGTGCCTGCGCCGAGGAGTCCCGCTCCGACGAACAGAATTGCGGCAACGGGCAACAGTGCAACAACAGAGGTATTGATCGACCGAATGATGGTTTGGTTGACGGCCAGGTTTGCGGCTTCGCTGTAGGTCTGCCTGCTTTGGCCCAGGATTCCCCTGGTGTTCTCTTTGACCTTGTCAAAGACGACAACCGTGTCGTAGAGCGAGAATCCCAGAATTGTCAGGATGCCAATCACGGTTGCCGGGGTCACCTCAAACCCAACCAGCGCGTAGATACCGATCGTGATGATGAGGTCGTGCGCCAGCGCGACGAGCGCGGCGACCGCCATTCGCCACTCAAAGTAGATCGACAAGAACAGCGTGACCGCAAGTAGGAACACGAGAAGGCCGGTGAGCGCCTTCTTCGTGATCTCGCTACCCCAAGTGGACCCGACGAGTTGGATCTTGACGTCTGCAGCGGTCGTTTGGCAGGTGCTGGCCAGCGCGTCAACGACCGTCTTGCTCTGCTCAGGCGACAGCTCTGCAGTCTGAACGCGGATCTGGTTGTTTCCGAGCTGCGTGACAGTCGGATCCGGCGCTCCCGCTCCGGTGGCGGCGTCTCGCACAGTTTCGACAGAGCAATTCGTTGCAGGTACTTGGAACTCCGCGCCACCTTGGAATTCGATTCCAAAGTTCAAACCACGCCCAAAGAGCCCTACCAACGCAAGCAACAGAATGATGCCCGAGAGCGTGTACCAACGTTTGCGGTTGCCGACAATGTTGTAGCTAACTTCGCCGCGGTACATCCGTGACGCGATTGAATCAGACTTGGCCATCAGACCTCCTCCCCTTCATTCGCTGCTTTGGAGTCTCGCGACGACTTCGTGCCGAAGCCGGCGACCACAGGTTCCTTGTCACCCTCAGGACCGGGATCATCCTTGTCGGGCCCCTTCCGCTCCGCCTTGCGCTTACCCTTCGCGGCGCGCGCCTCGAGGATTTCCCGACTGGGTTCCACACCGAGGCGTTCTGGGCTCACTCCCGTCAACGGCCCACCACGGATGAACCATGGGCTCCGTGCGAGCAGAGTGACGAGAGGCCTTGTGAAGAGGAAGGCCACGACAACGTCAATGACGGTGGTCAGGCCCAGCACGAAGGCGAAACCTCGCACGTTGCCGACCGAGATGAAGTAGAGGATCGCCGCCGCAAGGAAGGAGACAAAGTCAGCGGCGAGGAGCGTGTTTCGCGCCTTGCTCCAGCCTGTCTCACACGCTGCGCGCAAGGACTTTCCTTCACGCACGTCATCACGTATTCGTTCGAAGTAGATGACGAATGAGTCTGCCGTGATACCGATCGCCACGATCGCTCCGGCCACACCGGCCAGTGTGAGAGCTAGACCGACAGTCCGACCGAGGATCACGAACACCGCGTAGGTCATCACCGCGGCAACTACGAGACTCACGACGGCAACAATGCCCAAAGCGCGGTAGTACAACAGCAGATACAGCACCACGAGGAGCAGACCCAGCGCACCCGCGATCAGACCGGCTTGGAGTTGCTCAGAACCCAAAGTTGGCGACACCGACGTGATCTCTGCGATCTCCAGATTGACCGGAAGAGCGCCGTACTTCAAGACGTTGGCAAGATCCTTCGCCTGTTCGATCGTGAAGTTGCCGTTGATCGAGGCAGTACCACCGAGGATTGGCTCCTGGAAGTACGGGGACGAGACGACCAATCCGTCAAGCACGATGCCGAATTGGTTCTGCGGCGGAGACAGCGGCACGAGTCGCGTTGAGACATCAGCAAGGGCCTTCGCACCTTCTGTGTCAAACGTCAGGTTGACTTGCCATCCACCTGCTCCGGTTTGGGGCAGTTGCGCTTGCGCGTCAGTGACCTGGGTGCCCTTAATGAAGGCCGGCTCCAAGAGATACTTCGCTGAACCATCATTCGAACACGTAACGAGCCACTCTTCGGGCTTGTCCGGTGTGCCGCCCTTGTAGTTGTCCGGGATTGAACAATCGAGCGCAGCGAACGCCTGTTGCAAGGCTGCGTTGTTGGTCGGCGACTGAATAGGTGGCCGTTGGGTTGTCGGCGAAGGTGTCGGGGCAGGAGTTGCGGTCTGCGCCGGTGCGACGCCAGCAGCAGAACCCTTCTTCGCCTTCTTCGTTGCTGTCGGAGCAGGTGTTGGGACGACACTGGGTTCAGGATCGGGCAGGATCGCCGCACCCGAGGCTTCCTCCTGAACAACCGGCCGGAAGTCCAAAAGCGCCGTTTGCGAGAGCTGCTGCTCAAGTCCTTGGCGGTTCTCTCCCGGTACCGAGACGATGATGGCCGAACCCGCACCGGATCCCTGCGTCGTGACCTCTGCTTCAGAGACGCCGAGGCCGTCAACACGTTGGCGGATGATCTCAACCGCTTGCTCAAGTTGCTCGCCGGTGACGTTTCCGCCATCGCTAACAGACTTGGGAACCAGAGTTACCTGCGTACCACCTTGCAGGTCAAGACCTAGTCGCGGACTGCTGTCTTGGCCGGGCCAGAACGCCCACGCCACCAGTCCGAAGGTGATCACCATCAGCAAGATGAGTGACCGCCATGGACGTACCTTCGCTGGGGATGCCATTACGCGCCGTTCTTACTGGTTGCGTGAGGCATCTGCAACAGGTGCCTCTCCGCTGCTGATGTCCGCGACGACATCGGTAACGTCGGCAGTGTTGACGTCGGAATCCACATCGTCCACCACCTTTGCAATCGCCTCGCGAACGTAGCGAACGACCACACCGTCGGCAATCTCCAGACCAACCTCGGCGTCACCAAGCTCGCGGACGTAGCCGAACAACCCGGCCGTCGTCATAACGCGTTGGCCGACCTTCAGCTCATTCTGTACCGCCATGGCCGCCTTCTGCCTCGCTTTGGCTGGACGCAGCACAAGGAGGAAGAAAGCGAATGCAAGGACCGCCAGCATCAGCAGGGGGGTGACGTTCACAAAAACTCCGATCGAGAACGGGTGCAGGCGCGCGCCACCTAGTGGCCCACGTACGTGCTTTCCGCGATCCTAACCCTCAAGCTCTGCTTCGATCGGCAGCACCGCCTGGCCTCCGCGTGTTGCTGCACCCCCGAAAGCGTTGGCATCTGGCGGGATTCCGAAGTAATTCCATGCTGCTGGTGTAGCGACTCGGCCCCGAGGAGTCCGCATGATGAATCCTTGGCGGACCAAGAACGGCTCGACCACGCTCTCGACGGTTTCGGGTTCTTCCCCGACTGCGACCGCTAGCGTTGAAAGGCCCACAGGTCCCCCACCGAAGCTCTTGACCAATGCCTCCAGCACCGAACGATCGAGCCTGTCGAGCCCCTGTTCATCCACTTCGAAGAGTGCGAGCGCGGCTTGAGCGGTGGCGAGGTTGATGCGCCCATCGCCGTGAACCTGGGCATAGTCACGCACCCGGCGCAGTAGTCGATTCACAATCCGTGGTGTACCGCGTGAACGGCCGGCAATCTCGCTGGCACCCTCCCGATCAAGCGGGACACCGAGCAGGCTGGCCGATCGAACAACAATCAGTTCAAGGTCATCAGGGTCGTAGAACTCCATGTGCGCCGTGAATCCGAACCGATCTCGCAGCGGCCCCGGCAGCAGTCCTGCCCTCGTCGTTGCGCCGACCAGTGTGAATCGCGGCAGGTCCAGCGGAATCGCCGTCGCGCCTGGGCCCTTCCCGACGATGACGTCGACTCGGTAGTCCTCCATCGCAAGGTAGAGCATCTCTTCGGCGGGCCGCGCGAGCCGATGGATCTCATCAAGAAACAGGACTTCGCCAGGTTGGAGACTTGTGAGCAGCGCCGCCAAATCACCCGCATGGCTAATCGCTGGACCCGAACTAATCCGCAGCGGCACCCCGAGCTCTGCCGCAACGATCATCGCGAGTGTGGTCTTACCGAGGCCCGGCGGGCCTGACAACAGAACGTGGTCAGCGCTTCGGTCGTCTTGCTTTGCCGCCTGCAACACGAGTCCGAGCTGGGAACGTACTCGATGCTGCCCGATGAACTCATCGAGTGAGTGCGGTCGCAACGCGCCCTCCGCGGCGTTGTCTTCCGGCAGCGGCTCTGGGGCAACCATCCGTTGGTCGTCGTCAATCATCTGCGACTCATCCCACGCAAGACGCGCGCAAGCATGTCCGCGACAGTCGGCTCAGTAACCGAGGCCCCATCAGTCGGGGTGCCGATGTTCTGCTCGACCTCCGCGACGGCGACGGCTTCTTCGGCTTCACGCGCGGACCAACCCAATCCGATCAGCGCCTCACGAACCTGCCCTTGCCAGCGGCCGCCAACACTCGGCTGAGCGCTCGCTGGGTACCCAGCCGAAGCATCGGTAGGCGGCCCGAGTTTGTCGGCTAGCTCCAAAATGAGCCGTTGAGCGCCCTTCTTGCCAATTCCGGAAATCTTGGTCAGCGATGCCTCATCTTTTCGCGCGACGATCGACCTCAACTCGTCCGCCGAATACGTCGCGAGGGCGGCCATAGCGATGCGTGGGCCTATCCCGGAAACCGATTGCAGAATCTGAAATGCATCACGATCAGTCGCGCTCAAGAACCCGTAGAGCGTGAGCGAGTCCTCGCGAACGACCAATGTCGTCGAGAGCATCGCGTGACTTCCACTCCTGAGCTCCACACCAGTTGCGGGAGTCGTCGAGACCTGGAGGCCGACGCCACCAACCTCGATGACCACATGGTCTTGCTTGGTCAATAGGACCGTTCCCGACACTGACGCAATCACGATTTGACCTCCACGATTGATCGGGCTCCGCCCGTGCCCACCTCGCGGCGCGGGGAGGGCGCGGCCGCAGCCTTGAGCCTTGATTGGGACGGAAACCGCCACCCGTGACAAATGCCCAGCGCGACAGCGTCGGTCAGGTCGGCGGGACCAGTGAGTGGCCGTCCAACAATTCTTGACACCATGGCCGCGACTTGAGCTTTGTCAGCTCTACCGGAACCGGTCACAGCGGCCTTCACCTCGCTCGGAGTGTGGAACGTGAGCGGCAAACCAGATCGCGCTCCGACGAGTGCCGCGACACCAGCAGCCTGAGCCGTGCCGATCACTGTTTGAACGTTGTGCTGACTAAACACCTGCTCCACCGCGACATGGGTGGGGTGGTGAAGAGCAATGAGTGCGACCAGGCCTTCCTCGATGGTTAACAATCGATCACCTAGGGGCGCTTCCTTCGGAGTCCGGATCACATCGGCCGCCACGAGGGAAACACGTCGAGTCGATTCCACATCAACGACGGCGAACCCGCACCGTGTTAGACCTGGATCAACTGCTAAGACCCGCATGCTGCCTCCCACTCAATCCGGCCAACGCATGACTCGTACACACGTTCGGATCGAAGGCTAGCCTCCAAAGGTTGTTGTCGTCGCGCTGGCGCGCCGATCAGAGGCTCCGATCTACATCCGCTCTTCGCGTATGCCATAGCTTCCGAGTTGAGAGTTCGCTTTGTCAAACAACCAGTCGACTGCTGCTTCGATGGTTTGAACATGAAGAAGTCCGGCACAGACGAGAATTCTCACTGGTGCCGGACTTCTTCATGATTGTTCGGATACGGGCGGGCCGCTACTTCTTCGCTGCAACCTTCTTCGCTGGAGCCTTCTTCGCGACGACCTTCTTAGCAGGAGCCTTAGTCACTGGCGCCTTCTTCGCGACGACCTTCTTCGCAGGAGCCTTCTTGACCGCAGCCTTCTTTGCGGGAGTCTTCTTCGCAACAACCTTCTTCGCAGGCGCGGCCTTCGCTGGAGCCTTCTTCGCGACGACCTTCTTGGCTGGAGCCTTCTTGACCGGCGCCTTCTTCGCTACAACCTTCTTCGCAGGAGCCTTCTTCGCAGGAGCCTTCTTCGCTGCTTTCGTTGCCACTGGGACCCTCTTCCGTGATGCAGCGGGCTTCGCTGCTGCCGTCGGTTTCTGGACCTTGCCACTTGCACTACCTGATTCAGACTCTCTGATCTTGCCCGACGGTTCGTGCAATTCGCCGGAGATCGGCGTGCTTGCCGGTACGTGTTCGCCAATCGTGTCAGCGAAACCACGACGCAGTGCCTCCAACAGCACGTCAGGATCTTCAACTGCGGCATCGTCTGTGCTGACGCCAACCGAGGCGACGCCGTTGTAGGTCAACATCGTCACGTTGACCGCAGCGCCGATCGTTGCGACCAGTGGGTACATCCGCTCGATCCGCGCGCCACCGATCCATACCGGGAACGGCACACCAGGAACGTTCGAAGCAGTTACGTCGCTCGCTTGGGCAGCCGCAGACAAGATGTCCGATGGAATGAACCGCGACAACTCACCGAGTTGGTTCGCAAAAGCCAACGCGGGCTCTTCACGAAGTTTGGTCACGGTCTCAGAAACCTGATCCATCAACGCGCGAGTGTCCATGATGGAGATCGGCATCTCGAACCGGGCAATGTTGACGGCGTTGCCGGTCCCACTATCAGCGGTGCGGGTACTAACTGGCATGTTGATTCGAAGCTTCGTGACCGGATGGCCCATCTTTTTGTGATAGACGCCGAGTCCGTCCCCGACCGCTGCCAGGAAGACATCGTTGACCGTATGCCCTGCATCCTTGCCAGTCGCGCGCATCTGATCGAACGGAACATCAAAGGTGCCGAAGTGGTAGTTGATGCTGCGTTCGGTCATGATCGGCGACATTGGGCCCATAGGAATCTTGCTGAAGCGCGCGACGGATCCAACCGTCTTCGCGATGCGACTCGCAGTGTCAGCGGGATGCTTCAACGCGACCAGTGACGTTGGGCCGACACCCTGGATGAAGTCATTGGCTGAGCGAGCGATCCATCCGAACTTGTCGCGCACGATTGCTTCTGCGAAGCCTGCGCGATCCAGATCTTCACCCTCTGGTGCATCCGGCTTGGGTCCCAGATCCTCCCCTTGTTCAGAGAAGTCAAAGACGTTTGCGGCAATCATCATGGCGCCTTGCCCGTCAGCGATGGCGTGGTGCAACTTCAAGATCACTGCAGCCTTGCCGCCGGGCAGCCCTTCGAGCAGTGTGAGTCGCCACAGCGGACGGTCGCGGTCGAAGTCCGTCATGCTCTGGCGCCGTGCATCGTCAAGGACGTCGCGCCACGTGGAACCAGCAGGCATCTTGAAGCGACGCATGTGGAACGTGAGGTCGAAGTTTGAGTCAAACATCAGGCGGGGCGTCGTGAGTCCACCTTGGTCGATGACCTTCTGCCGCAAAACCGTATTAATGCGCGAGGCGCGGTCAAACCGATCAAGCAACTTCTCCCAGTCCGGTGTGGACTCAGTGATCAAAAGCCCGATGATTGCCGATCGCAAGACCGGGTCGTCTGATCCGCTACGCCACGTTGCGAAGTCAAAACCCTTCATCCGCTCAGCGTGCTTTGCTGCTTCGTGACGACTTGACTTTGACTTTCCCGACGTTGAACTTGCCACCAATTCCTCCTGGCATCGACACATTGACACTGCAACGCTAGTGCCAGATTGCCCTTTACGCGCAGTGGAGAAACCTGCGGTGTGTCAGAAGTCCCGGATTGGAGTAACGAAGATCGCTGCTGGCGGTTGGAAAATCCAAATCCCTACACCGCAGCCACAGGCGCGACGACTTCGAGCAATTCGATCTAGCTGTTGATCGCTTCCATCACGTCGTCGCTCACGTCGAAGTTCGCGAACACATTCTGCACGTCATCACTGTCATCAAGTCCGTCGATCAGTTTGAACAGCTTTCGCGCCACTTCTTCATCAACGGGGATCGTGACACTCGGCAGGAACGACGCTTCTGCGGAGTCATAGTCGATTCCGGCGCCTTGCAATGCCGTACGCACCGCGACCAAATCGCTGGCTTCACTGACAACCTCAAACGCTTCGCCGAGGTCGTTGACTTCTTCTGCACCTGCATCAAGCACTGCGTCCAGGATGGCGTCCTCATCTGTTCCAGTCTTCGGAACGATCACGACACCCTTGCGGCTAAACAGGTACGAAACGGACCCTGGATCGGCCATCTGCCCGCCGCCCCGCGTCATCGCAGTACGAACGTCTGATGCGGCCCGGTTTCGATTGTCGGTCAGACACTCGATCAGCACGGCGACACCATTTGGCCCGTAGCCCTCGTACATGATTGTCTGCCAGTCGGCACCACCTGCTTCAGCACCGGATCCACGTTTAACCGCGCGTTCAATGTTGTCCAACGGCACCGAGTTCTTGCGTGCCTTCTGCATGGCGTCGTACAGGGTCGGGTTCCCGTCTGGGTCACCACCACCGGTCCGTGCGGCAACTTCGATGTTCTTGACGAGCTTGGCAAACAACTTGCCCCGCTTGGCGTCAATAACCGCCTTCTTGTGCTTCGTCGTTGCCCACTTGGAATGGCCGCTCATGCGTCGCCTTTCACTATCTCGAGAAAGTACTGATGGACTCGTCGGTCGTGAGTCAGTTCTGGATGGAACGAAGTCGCGAGGAGCCGCCCTTGCCGAACCGCCACGATCTTACCTGGCTCCCCCGCTTCGCCACCATTCTCTGCCTCTGGCAGTCGCGCGACCACGGCGACGCTGGGACCGGTCCGCTCGACCCATGGCGCACGAATGAACACCGCTGGGAATGGTTCAGCCACCGTGTTTGGAACGGCAGAGTCTTCAAACTCGAGATCAGCTTCGAACGAATCAACCTGCCGGCCGAACGCGTTGCGCCTCACTGCCATGTCGATCCCGCCGAACGACGGACGGTCCGGACGACCGTCGAGGACCTCGTCCGCGAGCATGATCATCCCTGCGCACGACCCATAGACAGCAACGCCCGCGGCGATCAATTCACGGACGGGTTCAATCATTGAACTGCGCGATGCAAGAAGCGAGATAGTCGTCGATTCACCACCGGGGATCAGGAGACCATCTAGCCCGTCAAGATCAGTGGCCTCGCGAACGCGCAGCGTCGCGGCGCCGCACTCAACGAGCGCTTCTTCGTGTTCGCGAAAGCCACCCTGCAGTGCCAACACGCCAACCTTAGGTGCTGTGGTGGCTACCAACCGCGTTCTGCCAACCGGTGCGGAACCGGGATGGACTCAACGTTGATTCCGACCATCGCTGGCCCCAATTTGCGTGAGACCTTTGCAATGACATCCGGGTTGTCGTAGTTGCGCGTTGCCTCGACGATTGCTTCCGCCCGATCTGCTGCGTTCTTGAGTTTCTTCGCCTTGGAGGCGGCTTGGTCACCTGCCTTGAAGATGCCTGACCCGACGAACACACCTTCCGCGCCGAGCTGCATCATCATCGCTGCGTCCGCAGGGGTCGCAATCCCGCCAGCGGTGAAGAGGACAACGGGCAGCTTGCCCGCCTCAGCTACCTCGACGATGAGGTCGTAGGGCGCCTGCAACTCCTTCGCAGCGACGTACAGCTCGTCCTTAGGTAGCGACGTCAGCCAGCGGATCTGGTCACGCATCTTGCGCATGTGCGTAGTGGCGTTGGAAACGTCGCCGGTGCCGGCTTCACCCTTCGAGCGAATCATCGCGGCACCTTCAGAAATGCGCCTCAGTGCCTCACCAAGGTTCGTCGCGCCACACACGAACGGAACGGTGTACGCCCACTTGTCGATGTGGTTGGCGTTGTCGGCTGGAGTAAGAACCTCAGACTCATCGATGTAGTCGACGCCGAGTGCCTGCAGGACCTGCGCCTCAACGAAATGCCCGATTCGGGCCTTCGCCATCACTGGGATGCTCACTGCTGCCTGAATGCCTTCGATCATCTCGGGATCGCTCATGCGAGCGACGCCACCCTCTGATCGAATGTCAGCCGGAACGCGTTCAAGCGCCATGACCGCGACGGCGCCCGCGTCTTCAGCGATCTTCGCTTGAATGGGATCAACGACGTCCATGATGACGCCGCCCTTGAGTTGTTCGGCCATTCCGCGCTTAACTCGGTCCGTGCCGACGGCGCGACTCGCGCGCGTCTGGCTGGGTGCGGATTGGTTTGTGGCAGCAGAATTCGACGACTTCTTTGGAGGCATGGGGCCAATGGTATGCGTTCGTGCTGCCGGGTCCACGACGAGTTACGAAGTTGCGGGCAACTGGGGTGATTGCTCGGCGCCCGGTACCGGCACTGGGTGCTTAATCGCCCACGTCACGATCGTGATTTTTGTAGCCCAGGCAATGCACAGTCCCACGTACCAGGGAATAATCTTGAAAGCAGTCAGGCATGACGCAGTTGCGCCAATTCCGGCTGCGGCCACCAATACGGCGACGGTTGCGGTGCTCGAGAAACCGGCGGCCAGCAACCGGTGACTCAAATGATCCGCACGTGGGGTGAACATGGGTTGTTTGAGCTTCCTGCGCGACTCAAACACCGTTGCGGAATCAGCAATCGGGATGACCAACAAACCGGAAGCGATCGGAAACGCAGCAACCCAGAACGGGCCTCTGAGACCAGCGATCGCGGTGAGCAACGCAAACCCGATGAACAGGGCCGCACCTGGCCCGATCGCGCCCCTGCCGCCCATGCGAGTCCACCAGATGAGGGCAAGCGCTGCACCCACTCCGGCGGCGGTCAGGGTTTGAAGTTCGTGGTCACCGCGGCCGAATCCAATCAGTGTGATCCCCGAGAGCATCACCACCGCGACCGGAGCTAATACCCCCGGCGCCGCGTCAACCTCGCGACAGATCAGCGTGAAGGCCCAGATCGCCACAACCGAGAAGGGGATGTCGAACAGGGCAATTCCCGTCGCTGGGAACACCGCGCCTGCTGCAACGACCGCGGCCGCACCAAAGGCGAGCACGAGCATCGGCGTGCCGTAAGGGACGATCGAGAAAGATCGCGCCAGTGCCGTGAGAGAGATCGCCACGCCGCTGAGAACCGTGACGAGGAGGAGCCGATGCAGATCACCAGCGAAGGCGGCTATCCCAAGAGAAACGACCGACACCGTCGCCACAAACGCCGTACTGATCGCGATGTCTGTCGTGCTTTGCCCGCGTTGCTTGCGCAGATAGAGCGCCAACCCGATCGCGCACACTAAGAAAGTCAGCACCGCCGCTACGAAGGCTTGCATCTCCTAGCGACCCTCGAACCCGGACGGAACCTCATCATCCATCTCGACGGTCTGAGGCATGGGTGTGTGACCGGCCAGGCTGAACCATCGAACTAGATGCTGGCGACGCACCGCACGACACGCGCGCACCGCGTCGTTGTAGAACCGTCGCGAGATAGCGGTCCGGTGGAGCGCCGAACTGAGTTGGTTGCCAAGCGTTGTGCCGCTTTCTGTCGCGAAGAGCAGATCCACGGCCTCCCTAGATCCGATGGTCGCGATGATCGCTTTCGTTAAGTCACTTTCAGGCTGCGCGCGATCAACCGGGTCGCCGTCGTTCTCTTGCGCTCGTATTGCCGCATCGGCCAACACCAGGCTTGCGGCCGGGTCAAGCTCGCCAGACATCGCGAGCTCAAAAGCGATGGTGCTGCGACGCAGGAGCTGGGCGTTCAGCGAGGCGCAAGCCGTGTCCACCCGATGATGCAGTCGATCAAGTCTGCCCGCTGTGGACGCAAGGTAGACGCCGAACAACGCGAGGACTACGACTATCCCGATAGCAACCCACATCAGCCAAACCGCCCAAACACTTGGCCGCTGAAGTCCGCCTCCACTTTCACACCGGGTTGCAGGACAGCTTCGTAAACGCGCACAACGTCGCGAGCCACACTTGCCCAATCGAACTCACGCGATCTGCGGAAGCCCTCAGCTCGCAATGCCAGGCAACGCGCGTCGTCAGCCAACAACTGCTCAAGTTGGGTTGCGAGGTCTTCGGAGTTCTCGTTCTCAAAGAGGGCGCCCGCTGAGCCGTGTTCCAGCACCTTGGCAAAGGCCTCGATGTCGCTCGCGAGTACGGGTGTACCTGCTGCCATCGATTCGAGCAGAACGATACCGAAGCTCTCACCACCGGTATTCGGAGCAACGTAAACGTCCGCAGACTTGAACGCGCGAACCTTGTCGTCTTCACTAATCAGTCCGAGGAATTCAATGTGTTCGGCGACCTTCGGATCCAGCGATGCGCGCAACCCATCGACATCGCCAGGGCCTGCCACCAGCAGGCGAATGTCAGGAAACCGATCGACAATCTTCGGCATCGCGTGCAGCAGCACCTGCAAACCCTTGCGCGGCTCATCGATACGTCCGAGGAACAAGATCGTGCGCCCGGGACGCGGATATCCCTCGAATGGTTCGCCACCCTCAAACTGCTTGCAAGTCACGCCGTTTGGGATGAGCACCGCGTCTCCCCCGACGTTTTCCACCAGCGTTTGGCGCGCCTTCTCACTGACGGCGATCCGGCCGGAGATCTTCTCCATCGCTGTTTGCAACAGGTAATAGAAAGCGCTCATCGCACGAGAACGTTCCGATGATGAGTGCCACGTCGCAACCAGTGGGCCATCACAAACCCAACATGCGAGGACGGACAAGCTCGGACTCGCAGGCTCATGCACGTGAACGACATCAAAGTCGCCGTCGCGGACCCAGCGCCGAACTCGCGCGGCAGAGACCGGACCAAAACTCAGGCGAGCGACAGAACCGTTGTACGGCACCGGGATCGGACGCCCCGCCGAGACCACGAATGGTTCGAGATCGGACTCGTCTTCGCACGGCGTGAGAACGCTGACGTCATGCCCGAGGTCCTGCAACGCGTTGGCGAGGTCGCGAATGTGCTGCTTCACACCACCCGGGGCAGACCAGTCGTAGGGGCAGACGATTCCGACGCGCATTGGGCTACTGCCCGCCTTCTGTGCCGCGTCCACCGGCAACATCGGACGCTGCGAGCTTTTCCTGATCCAAGTCAGCAAGCCAGAGTTTTTGCATCATGTGCCAGTCCGTCGGATGCTCAGCGATTCCCTTGGCAAATGCATCAGCCACCTGTTGTGTCATGTTGCTGACAGCATCGGCATAGCCGGGCTGGTTCCGAGCGTCGTCGCCAACTGGCGCGCCGGTTGGCACAGTGACCGGCGGATGGATCTCAGCGCACGCGTTGGGGCCCTCGTACCAAAGTGTCAGCGGCAGGATGGGGGCACCTGTTCGTAGCGCAAGGCTCGCAGCGCCTGCCGGCATTCGGGTCTTCTCGCCGAAGAAGTCAACCTCAATACCGTGGGCCGTCAAGTCGCGATCACTGACCAGCGCAACCATCCGGTTGTCGTTGCGAAGTTCGGAAGCGAGTGTGTTCATGACGTTTTTCTGGCCCAGCGGGTAAATCCGCAGCCCCAGTGACGCGCGATACTCAACGAACCGATCAAAGAGCCGCTCAGGTTCGAGTTTCTCGGCGATTGCCGTAACAGGCGCGTAGTTCAACGCGCCCCAGGCGCCGGTGTGATCCCAGTTGCCCATGTGCGGCAGCGTCATGATCGCACCGTTGCCTTGCGCAAGAGCGTCAGCGAGGTACTCGCTGTTCACACAGGTAAAGCGATCGTTGATCTTCTCGTGACTCCAGTCGGGCATGCGGAAGGCATCGCACCAGTACCGAAAGTAGTTCCGCATTGATTCACGCGAGAGTTCCCGGATTTCAGCGGGCGACGCGTCCGGAAGTACGCGGCCCAAGTTCTTTTCAAGTTGCCTAACACCGCCGCCGTTCTTCTTCCACAACCGGTCAGCGATGCGATCGAAGTTCTTGTACGCCATCTTCTCTGGCAGCCGGCGAACTGTGCTCCAACCGGCAGCGTAGGCGTAGTACGCCGCGTCATCCTTGAACTTCATCGGACACCCCTTTCACGAAGTCGGGCCGCATCATGGTGACGTCTTCGGGTCATCGTGGCTGGCCGAGGCTTGCGACGCGACTGCTTGCTTGTGGACGTGCGCCATTCGCTGGAAGATCGTGACCACGGTCAACGCTGCCAATACCCAAAGTGCGACAGCCTGGATGTAGGGAACACCAAAACCAGCAATGAACGTAGGAACGAGCACAAGAATCAGGCGTTCGGTCCGTTCAGCAATTCCGACATTGCATGTCATCCCCAGACCCTCGGCCCGCGCCTTTGCGTACGAGACGATCATGCCGCCAATCAGGCAGACAGACGTCGCACCAACGAGCCAGAATTGGTCCGTACTTGCGAAGTAGATGACGAGCGACAAGAAGATGGCACCATCGGCGATGCGGTCGAGCGTCGAGTCTAGGAACGCGCCCCAATTACCGGAACGACCCGAAAGCCGCGCCATCGTTCCGTCAAGCATGTCGGAGAAGATGAACAGGATGATGACGAGAGTGCCGACAAGGAACGACCCCTGCGGGTAGAAGACGAACGCTGCCGTCGATACGCCAATCGTGCCGATCCACGTGATCGCGTCTGGGGTGAGTCCGATCTTCAGTAGACCTCGTGAGACGGGTTCGACGACGTGGGCAGCAACCGAGCGAGCATTGGTCTGATTCAGCATCACGCCACCGGCCAAGCTGCGGCAAGCAGGTCGCGGCTCTGTTCGAGCAGAGCGGGCAGAACCTTGGTTCCGCCGACGACTGGCATGAAGTTCATGTCCCCACCCCACCGCGGCACGACATGCTGATGCAAGTGCGCCGAGATTCCGGCGCCGGCGATCGAGCCCTGATTCATCCCGATGTTGAAGCCCTGCGCGCCCGAAACCTCGCGCAGAACTCGCATTGCAGTCTTGGTGAACGCACTGAACTCTGCCGTCTCGGTCACAGTTAGCTCGGGATATTCGGCAACGTGACGGTAGGGACAGATCAGCAAATGGCCGGAGTTGTATGGGAACTTGTTGAGGACCGCGTAGACCAGCTCTCCCGTCGCGATGACCAATCCATCTCCGGTCTCCCCGCGCTGCGCCTCCGCCGCCTCCGCTGCCGCTGATTCGGGCGTCCGACAGAAGGGACAGTGGGCACCCTCGGACGCATCATCGGGCTTTCCCTCACCCTTGATGTACGCCATCCGGTGTGGCGTCCACAGTCGATCCCAGTCCTCGGGGTTGGCCATCGCTACACCTGAACCCGATCCTCGACCGCGCGGCAAATGATCTCGACCGCTTCAGCTACAGGGATGCCGTTGTTCTGAGTTCCGTCGCGGTAGCGGAAGCTGACTGCCTCGGCCGAGATGTCATCGTCACCGGCGATGAGCATGAAGGGGATCTTCTGCTTCTGGGCGTTGCGAATCTTCTTCGGCATACGGTCACCAGCAACATCAACCTCCGCGCGGATTCCCCGCTCCCGCAACTGCTGAACGATCGCTTGCAGGTAGTCGATGTGAGCGTCTGCAACTGGGATCGCGACGACCTGGACGGGCGCCAACCAGGGTGGGAATGCACCCGCGTAGTGCTCAAGCAACACGGCAAAGAACCGTTCAATCGAACCGAACAGTGCACGGTGGATCATGATGGGACGCTGGCGTGTGCCGTCGGCAGCTTGGTACTCGAGGTCGAATCGTTCGGGCAAGTTGTAGTCGACCTGGATGGTCGACATTTGCCAGGTCCGCCCGATCGCATCGCGTGCTTGGACCGAAATCTTCGGGCCGTAGAACGCCGCGCCACCTGGGTCGAGCACGAGTTCTAGATCTTGGCGCTGTGCGGCTTCGCGCAGCGCTTCGGTCGCTTCAGCCCATTGTTCGTCCGAGCCGATGCTCTTCTCGGGATCGCGGGTGGAGAGTTCGAGATAGAAGTCGTCGAGCCCGTAGTTGCGCAGCAGATCGAGCACAAAGCTCAGCAGCGAATCGAGTTCGTTCGGCATCTGATCTTTGGTGCAGTAGATATGAGCGTCGTCCTGCGTGAAGCCGCGCGCTCGGGTTAGTCCATGCACGACTCCCGACTTTTCGTAGCGGTAGACGGTGCCGAACTCGAACAACCGCAACGGAAGTTCGCGGTACGAACGACCCCGGGAATCAAAGATCAGGTTGTGCATCGGGCAGTTCATCGCCTTGAGGCGGTAGTCCATGCCGTCCACGTCCAGCGCCGGGATCAT
>CAUJEJ010000237.1 GCA_963169255.1 Actinomycetota bacterium
ATCACCGCGAACGTGTTGTAGATGCTGAACGTCGCGACGATCATGGCGATGGTCGCGAACACCAACAAGAACGTTCGGAAGAAGCCGAGGAAGCCATCCTCAATCTGCTGTGTTTGATCGGCGGTAAGTTGATCGCCGGTCACCGAGGTCGTGCCCGCTGGCAACACTGGAGCGATCGCCGCCTTCAACTGCTCCTGCGTGACTCCCGGCTTAGCCTGCAGCACGATCGCGTTGGCTTTGCCTTCCACACCGAGAAGTTGCTGAGCTTGGCTGAACTCCAGACCCGCATATGTCGTTCCACCAAGACTCTCGGCGTCTCCAAACGTCGCGATCCCGACGACCGTCATCGGCACCAATTCCGGCGTTCGCAGCACCGTCTTCGATCCGACCACGAGGTCGCCTTCGGACGCGGCCCCTTGGTCGATCACCACTTGACCCTCGCCCGCTGGCGGCGCCCCTGCAACGAGTCGGTATGGATTCAGTGCTGGGCTTTGGATCCAACTGCCAGCTAGGGTCGGCGGCCCGTCGCCGCCGATCGGCAGGCCATCGGCACCGGTGAGCTGCCCGGCACCTTGAATGGTCGGTTCGGCGATGGCGACTTCAGGAACTGCTGACAGCGTGTTCGCAAGGTCAGTTGGGATGAGCCCGACTTGGGCGCTTCCGCCGCCTCCGATGCGCTCCGAGCTTCGGACCACAACATCGGTACCGGCGTTTGCTGAGGTAAAGATGCCGTCGAAAGCCGCGCGCATCGTGTCGGTGAGCACAAGCGTTCCGGCGAGGAACGCAACGCCAAGCACGATGGCCGAGATCGTCCCGAGGAGGCGCCGCTTGTGGTTCGCAAGGTTCGCCAAGGCAATCCGGACCACCGCACGCACCTCCACCCAACGCCGTGACAGCACGGTACCCCGACGTCATCGGCACTGACCTCGCCCGGTCGCCGGGTATTACGCCAGACGGCCTCGGCGCGAGCGTTTAGTCGCGGTAGCCGGGCGATTCGCGGTCCAGCTTGCGAAGCAAGGCCGGCCACGCAATGTTCCCGCCCATCCCCATCGTGACAGCGTCGATGTTTGCCGCGACTCCGTCGAGGATCTGCTGGTCGATCATGACCAACTCTCCCCCGCCACTTTGAGCTTGCAGTTGAATCTCACAGGATTTGATCATCACGTACATGTTCAAGAATGCCTCGCCAACCGTGGTGCCAACGGTGAGTAGTCCGTGGTTGCGAAGGATCAGGTTCTTGGCATCTCCGAGGTCGGCAACGAGGCGCGGCTTCTCTTCGTCGCGAAGCGCGATGCCCTCGTAGTCGTGGTATCCCAACGACGCCAGCGCAATCGATGACTGTTGCGAGATCGGCAGCAGTCCGCCTTCCTGCGCTGACACGGCGACCCCCGGCGCACAGTGCGAGTGCAGGACACATTGGGCGTCGTCGCGGGCAGCGTGAATCGCAGAGTGGATGACGAAGCCTGCCGGATTGACTGGCCACGGGGACTCCTCGACTTTGTTGCCGTCGAGGTCGATCTTGACCAGGCTTGATGCCGTGATCTCCTCGAACAACATTCCGTAGGGGTTGATGAGGAAGTGATGGTCTGGCCCCGGGATTCGCATCGAGATATGGGTGAAGACCAAGTCGTCCCATCCGTACATCGCCATCAACCGGTAGGAGGCTGCGAGTTCGACGCGCAGGTTCTGTTCGACGTCATTCGTGACGGATTCCGACATTCCAACTCCTAGGTGGGTCAACGTTCACACACATTTCGTGGCCGACGCGGGAGGTCCAAACCACCCGCCGACCTGTACGTAGACGGTACCCGGCGGCGGAGGAAATTAGTCCCGATCTGGTTGGTGAATCTCCGGCAGCGGCGTGTTTACCGGACAGACCAAGCAGCACCTCCTACCTACGGCGGGTGCCACGTCCGCCGATTGGTGGGGAATACCGATCCCGTGCAATTCGTTCTCGTGGTCGAATGATCTGCATTGAATTCCGCTACGCGATTGGACGTGAACGACATGCCTGCCGTCACCGTTGACAACATTCTGGCCCTGCCCCGAATCCAAACTCCAGATCCTTCTGTCAGCGTGGACCGCCCTGTGATTTCCGTGACGACGGCACCGACCGGCTACGAGGGCGAGGGTTTCCCCGTCCGCCGCGCTTTCGCCGGAGTGGATATTCGGGCGCTCGATCCGTTCATCCACATGGATCAGATGGGTGAGGTTGAGTACGCGCCCGGGGAACCCAAAGGGACGCCGTGGCATCCGCACCGCGGATTCGAAACCGTCACGTACATGATCGACGGCCAGATGGCCCACCAAGATTCACACGGTGGCGGTGGCCTCATCACGAACGGCGACACCCAGTGGATGACGGCTGGCTCCGGACTCCTCCACATTGAGACGCCGCCGGAGCATCTGGTCGTCAGCGGTGGCCTGTTCCATGGCGTGCAGTTGTGGGTGAACCTGCCCCGCGCTGACAAGTTCTTGGAACCCGCGTACCAGGACATTCGCGCAGACAACGTCGCACTGCTGAGTTCTGCTGACGGCGGTGCCCTGATCCGGGTCATTGCCGGTGACGTCGACGGCCACGCCGGTCCGGGTTCTACCCACACCCCCATCACTTTGGTGCACGCCTCGATTTCCCCCGGTGCGTCTGTCACGTTGCCGTGGAATCGCGACTTCAATGCGCTGGTGTTTTCCCTTGGCGGCAACGGCAGCGTTGGCCCGAATCAGCAACCTCTGCGCGAAGGCCAGCTAGCGGTCTTCGGGCAGGGCGACACTCTGACGGTCGCTGCGGATTCGAACCAAGACGCCCGCCACAAGAACCTTGAGGTGTTCATCCTTGGCGGGCAGCCGATTCGCGAACCCGTGGCGATGTACGGCCCGTTCGTGATGAACACCAAGCAGGAACTCATGGATGCGTTCGATGACTTCCAGGCCGGAAAGCTCGGCACCATCCCGGCCGTGCACGCCGGGGTTTCGGGCAGCACCCCAGACGCGTGAGAATCCGGCCATGACGGAAGACCTCAGCGGCGCTCCCGTTGCCGAAGTCACCGATGCGCGTGAGTCGCTCGTCGGGGCAACCAAGGTGCGCCGCGCCCTACCGATGAGGCATCGACGCACGGTCGGGCCGTGGTGCTTTGAAGACCACATGGGCCCGACCCATGTCACCCCAACCGCAGGTCTCGACGTTGGGCCACACCCACACATCGGCCTACAGACCGTGACGTGGCTGACCGAGGGCGAGATCCTCCACAAGGACAGCCTCGGCACTGAACAGTTGATTCGCCCTGGGCAGGTCAACCTCATGACTGCAGGAACTGGGGTCGTGCACTCCGAAGAGGCCACCGGGAGCTACGCGGGCCGGCTACAGGGAGTCCAACTCTGGGTCGCCCAACCTGAGGCAACCCGTCACACCGAGCCAGCGTTCGAGCACCACGCAACCCTGCCGATCACTGAGCTTGGAAGCTCAGACGCGACAGTCATCACGGGTACGTTTGAGGCGCACATCTCCCCCGCCCGGCAAGACTGGGCATCGGTTGGAGTTGAGGGCCGACTTCGTACCGGACGCTCGGTCTGGCCGTTGAACCCGGAGTTCGAACACGGCCTCATCGTGGTTGAGGGCGAAGTTCGAGTTGGCGAGCAGATCCTCACCCCCGGCAAGTTTGCGTACTACGCACCGGGCATCAGCGAACTTCCGCTTGATGCCCGCGAGCCCGCCGTCGTCCTCCTCGTCGGTGGGAAGCCGTTCGCCGAGCAGGTGCTGATCTGGTGGAACCTCGTTGCGCGCACTGCAGCAGAGATCGACGACGCGTACGACGGCTGGCGCAATGGCAGCATCGGCAACGTCGACACCACCCTCCCCGCGATGCCGACCCCCGTTCCCCCGTGGCGAGGCGTCACCTAGCCAGGCGACCTCTGGGCTAACGCCAGTTGCTGGTCCATTGGGTTCCGTCCCACCACATCTGGGAGTCGGAATCGGGACGGTACGGATTTGGATACCAGCCAGGTGGGGCAGGTCCCGCAGCGACAGGTTGCGCAGGACCCGATGCCGTCGGCGTCGAGCCGCTACCTCCGCGAACGACAAGTACGACGCCAACAGCCATCAACACGGCGCCCAATATGCCGAGTCCGGTGATCACTGGCGCTGACTCTTCGAGCTTCGAGATCGGATCAGCAACTGCCATCTGGCCAGCCGCATCGACGACGGTGATGGTGTACGCCCCCGCAACGTTGGCTCGGAAGTCGGCGACTCCGTTCGCCATCTGCAAGTCGATAGGCCAGGCTGATGCGTTCTGGCTCGAGCAGTACACACACGTGAGCGCTACATCGGCACCCGACGGGTCTGTCACCTTGACCTGTTCAACATTCACCGTCCGAGCAGCCGCAACATCCGCCGGCAAGAACGCGGTTGAATCGGCTGCCAACTTCTGGACGATGCGCCAGGTACCCGGTTCGAGGTTTGCTGTCGTTGAGCCGGGTGCCGACCACTGCGCTGTGCTTTGGAATGCTGAGAACGAGACCACCGTCGCTCCTGCCCATGCAGCCAGAGCTAGGAGGATCGCCGCAATTCCGAATACTCGCTTGGTCGTCACGTCGTCGGAGGACCTGACTGCTCCATGGCACGCAAGATCGCGATCCGTTCAGAAATCGGTGGGTGGGTGTCGAACAGGCTTCGAGACTTGCCTTCTAGGGGCGACTCGATCCAGACGTGCGACACAGCCGTCGATCGTTCGTGTACGACCGTCGAGTCCGCCGCGAGGGTTTCCAACGCCCGCCGAAGCCCGGCGGGATTGCGGGTGAACTGGACCGCCGTCGCGTCAGCGAGCGACTCGCGCTTGCGCGAGACGGCCGAACGCATCATGACTGCTGCGATCGGGGCCAGCAAGAGAATCACGAGGCCAATAACCGTCGCGATCGGATTGCTGTTGTCGCGCCGAGTGAAGAACGCCATGCGCACTCCGACATCAGCAATGATCGCGATCAGTCCCGCGGTCGTTGCGGCTACTGCCATCACCAACGTGTCGCGGTTGCCCACGTGAGCCATCTCGTGCGCAGTTACGCCTTGAAGTTGTTCGCGATCCATCGCGTTGAGAATCCCAGTAGTAAACGCGATAACAGCATGGTCAGGATCGCGCCCCGTAGCGAAGGCATTCGGAGCGGGGTCATCAACAATCGCCACCGTCGGCATCGGCAGGCCAGCGGCGATCCGCACCTCATCGACCACATTAAAGAGCTGGGGGGCAGTGTCATGGTCAATGATCTGGGCACGCGTCATCTTCAGAACAAGCTTGTCGCTATTCCAGTACGAACCCCAGACGCCAACCAGCGCGATCACAACTGCGATCGGCACAAGCCAAACCGAGCCATAGCCGAAGAGTTGCCCAACCGCCCAAATCACCGCAACGACGAACAGGAACATCACGAATAGCAGGAGGAAGGTCTTGCGCTTGTTCTTGGATTGCGCGGCGCGGAACGACACACTCACCGCACATCACCCCCTCGAAGAGACAGATTCACCAGCATGGCTAATTGAATCCGACCTCAGGAGCAATTCGTTGGCTGGCATCCGGAACTTCGTAGAACTCTTGTTTACTGACCCCCGCCATACCGACAAACAGCATCGACGGGAACGTCACGATCGCGGTGTTGAGCGCCCGCACACTCTCGTTGTAGTACTGCCGGGCGAACGCGATCTTATTCTCGGTGGTCGTGAGTTCTTCCTGCAGTTGCAGGAAGTTGGTCGAGGCCTTGAGATCAGGGTAGTTCTCGGCAACGACCATCAGATTGTTGAGCGCACCAGTAAGCGTCGCGTCGGCGAGCGCCGTGGCGCCCACACCCTCGGCTTGTTGAATGTTGGCGCGAGCGTTGGTTACCGCTTCAAGCACCGACTTCTCGTGTTTGGCGTACCCCTTGACCGTCTCGACCAGGTTGGGAATGAGGTCTGATCGTCGAGTGAGTTGAACTTCGATCTGGGCGTAACCCTCGTCCACGTTGACGTTGAGCGTCCGCAACTTGTTGAACTGCCAAAGGGCGATGACGGCAAGCAACACAACGAGCACAATCACGACAATCAGGACAACCATGCTCTGACTTTGCCTCATCGGTAGTCGATGGGCAACTTCGGGTTCGATCTGCGCGTGTTGGCCATCACATCGTGATCCACACGACGGGTAACCCGGACGCGTCCGGTCGGTTCCTCTAGGTCGCGAAGTGGCGT
>CAUJEJ010000238.1 GCA_963169255.1 Actinomycetota bacterium
CGAAGGCCTCGGGCGAGCAATCTGACTTATCACGCAAAACGTGACGCAAGCCGCTTTGACCCGGGGTTCCCTTCCAATACTCCTGTCGCGTAGACTCACTCCTTGGTTCACGTGGGTTTCGTGTGAATCACACCCATTCAAGGAGCGTTAGTACCAGTATGGCCAAAAAAGAAGGTGCCATTGAGCTCGAAGGCACCATCGTTGAATCACTCCCGAACGCGATGTTCCGGGTGGAACTCGACAATGGTCACAAGGTGCTCGCGCACATTTCGGGCAAGATGCGGATGCACTACATCCGGATCCTGCCCGACGATCGAGTAGTCGTAGAGCTCTCGCCTTACGACCTCACCCGGGGACGCATCGTCTACCGGTACAAGTAAGCCGCATTGCCGCATATCCGCCAGTCCGGCTAGCAAGCACGAAGGAAGACGATGAAGGTCAATCCAAGCGTTAAGAAGATCTGTGACAAGTGCAAGGTGATCCGTCGCCACGGCCGAGTCATGGTGATTTGCGAGAACCCTCGCCATAAGCAGCGCCAGGGCTAATCCCTTTGGCATTGCTGTACGACGAAAACTGAAAACGCAGTAGCGCCCATCCGACCCCGTTGCCACGGCAGCGGACGACACCCTCAGTGCGAAGGCTGGGGACCTCGGTTGAACCCGAGGAACGATGGCGTAACCGACACCTTCGTCCACAATAGAAAGCAGGAACTGCCACAACATGGCACGTTTAGTTGGAGTTGATCTCCCCCGCGATAAGCGGCTCGAGATCGCACTTACCGCAATTTACGGCGTAGGCCGTTCACGTTCGGTTCAGGCACTTGAAGCCACCGGCGTTGACCCAAACCAGCGCGTCAGCGATGTCTCCGAAGCTGACCTGATCAAGCTTCGCGACTACATCGACGCGAACTACCAGACCGAAGGTGACCTGCGCCGCGAGGTACAGGGCGACATTCGCCGCAAGGTCGAGATCGGTTCCTACCAGGGAATCCGTCACCGTCGAGGACTGCCAGTTCGCGGTCAGCGCACGCACACCAACGCTCGTACACGCAAGGGTCCACGTAAGACCGTTGCAGGTAAGAAAAAAGCCTAAGTAGTCCGCACTGGTCCTCTTGCCGACCCGGCAGACCGCGGACCGACGACCTCACATCAGGAGAAATACACGAATGCCACCAGCAAAGGGCGCCAAGAAAGTCAGGCGCAAAGAGAAGAAGAACGTGGCTCACGGCCACGCTCACATCAAGAGCACGTTCAACAACACGATCGTCTCGATCACCGACCCGTCAGGCGCGGTCATTGCCTGGGCCTCTAGCGGCCAGGTCGGATTCAAGGGATCACGTAAGTCGACTCCGTACGCCGCACAGCAGGCAGCTGAAGTTGCCGCCAAGCGCGCGATGGAACACGGCATGCGCAAGGTTGACGTGTTCGTCAAGGGTCCCGGCTCCGGCCGCGAGACCGCGATCCGCTCCCTTCAGGCCACTGGCCTTGAGGTTGGCGCGATCTCAGATGTGACCCCAGTAGCCCACAACGGATGCCGCCCGCCAAAGCGGCGTCGAGTCTGACCCGAAGGAGACAACGAAATGGCCCGTTACACCGGTCCTGACTGCAAGCGTTGCCGTCGGGAAAAGACCAAGCTCTTCCTCAAGGGTGCCAAGTGCGAAACCGCAAAGTGCCCGATCGAGAAGCGTCCGTACCCTCCGGGTGATCACGGTCGCGCTCGCACCAAGGAGAGCGAATACCTGTTGCAGATGCGCGAGAAGCAGAAGTGCGCGCGTATCTACGGAGTGCTCGAGAAGCAGTTCCGCAACTACTACGCAGAAGCGAACCGCCAGTCGGGTAAGACAGGTGAGAACCTGCTGACCATTCTGGAAAGCCGTTTGGACAATGTCGTGTTCCGCGCCGGATTCGGCAAGAGCCGCGACATGGCCCGCCAGTTGGTTCGCCACGGCCACATCCTCGTCAACGGCAAGAAGGTCGACATCCCGTCGTACCGCGTCACGCCGAACGACATCGTTGAGGTCCGTGGAAAGTCCCGCGAGATGACGCCGTTCGTCGTCGCACACGCCGAAGCTGGCGAACGCACCGTTCCGTCATGGATCGAGGTCATTCCTAATCGCATGCGAGTGCTGGTTCACCAGCTCCCGACGCGTGAGCAGATCGACACTCAGGTCCAGGAACAGCTCATCGTCGAGCTTTACTCGAAGTAACCAATCAAGCGCGGTCGTCTCACCGGTGTTCACACGCCGAGCCGGTGAGGCACCGCGAAAATACCGGCGTCAAATAGTGGTCGCCGCGGGGAGGAAATGCCGTGCTTATTGCACAACGTCCAGCTCTTATTGAAGAGTCCGTCTCAGAGAACCGCTCACGCTTCATCCTTGAGCCGCTCGAGCCCGGATTCGGCTACACCCTTGGCAACTCACTTCGCCGGACCCTGCTGTCCTCAATTCCAGGCGCCGCGGTGACCAGCATCCGCGTGGATGGTGTGTTGCACGAGTTCTCCACGATTCCCGGCGTTGCCGAGGATGTCGTCGAGATCATCCTGAACATCAAGGAACTTGTCGTCTCGTCCGAGCACGATGAACCAGTTGTCATGTACCTGCGCAAGCAGGGACCGGGCGCGGTCACCGCTGCCGACATCGCACCGCCAGCCGGCGTTGAGGTTCACAACCCTGAGCTTCACATCGCGACCGTCAATGGCAAGGGCAAGCTTGAGATCGAGCTTGTTGTCGAGCGTGGCCGCGGCTACGTGTCAGCGGCACAGAACAACTTGGTCGGCCAAGAAATCGGCCGCATCCCCGTTGACTCGATCTACTCGCCAGTGCTCAAGGTGACGTACAAGGTTGAGGCGACTCGTGTTGAGCAGCGCACTGACTTCGATCGCCTGATCGTTGATGTCGAGACCAAGTCGTCGATCCGCCCTCGTGACGCTGTCGCATCGGCCGGTAAGACGCTGGTCGAACTGTTCGGACTCGCTCGCGAACTCAATGTTGAGGCCGAGGGAATCGACATTGGCCCGAGCCCAGCCGATACGTTCATGGCTGAGCAGATGTCGATGCCGATCGAACAACTCGATCTCACCGTGCGCTCGTACAACTGCCTCAAGCGCGAGAGCGTCCACACCGTCGGCGAGCTGCTTGGTCGCAGCGAAGCTGACTTGATGGATATCCGCAACTTTGGTCAGAAGTCGATCGACGAGGTCAAGGCCAAACTGCAGTCGATGGGCCTTGCGCTCAAGGACAGCCCGCCCGGATTCGATCCAGCCGCAGCCGTTGCGTTCTACGACGACAACGATGCCGCCTACGCCGAAGACGAGCAGCTCTAACCCACCCAACCGAAAACTGTTGGTGCGGGTGACCGTGCCAACCACAGCTAGGAGAACGACATGCCAACGCCTACTAAAGGCCCACGGCTCGGGGGTGGCCCCGCACACGAGCGGCTGATGCTGGCGAACCTTGCCACCGCACTGTTCGAACACGGTCGCATCACCACGACGCAGGCCAAGGCGAAGCGGATGCAGCCACTCGCGGAACGTCTCATCACGTTTGCCAAGCGCGGAGACCTGCAGGCGCGTCGTCGCGTGCTGACGGTCGTTCGCGACAAGGACGTCGTGCACGAGCTGTTCACCGAGATTGGTCCGCGCTACGCGAACCGCAACGGTGGGTACACCCGCATCACAAAGCTTGGCCCGCGTAAGGGTGACAACGCACCCATGGCGCAGATCGAGCTGGTTGAGCCGTTGAGCGAGCAAGCTGTTGCTGAGGCTGAAGCCGCAGCGAAGCGCGCCGTGAAGGAACGCGAAGCCCGTGAGAAGGCTGCCGAGGCTGCTGCCGCGGCAAAGGCTGCTGAAGCTGAAGAAGCAACCGCAGAGGCAACAGACGCTGAGGCCGCCGACGAGGCGCCCGAGGCTGAAGCCGCTGCTGAGTCAACTGACGCCGAAGCAACCGACGCCGACGCTGAAAAGGCTGACGAGAAGTAGTCACGTCAACTCCACGAGGTAGAACCGTGGTTATAGAACATCTGAACAAGCCCGCCGATCCCTCCGGGGACGGCGGGCTTGTTCGCGTTCGCTTGGACCTGGCGTATGACGGCACAGACTTCGTCGGTTGGGCACGACAGCCGGGCGAACGCAGTGTCCAAGAAGTCCTCGCGGACGCGATCGCCCAGATCTCGCGTCTACCCAAACCACCGGTGGTGACGTGTGCGGGCAGGACTGACTCCGGTGTGCACGCCCGTGGCCAAGTCGCCCACGTCGACCTGCCCGTCGCTGTGGTTGGTCCACGCCCTAGCGCGAATGCGGGTGCCCAAGCCGCAATGGCCGCGCTGGCGATTGATCAGTTTGAGTTCAAACTGCGCGCCGTCTTGCCGCGAGACGTCATGCTGCGGTCGGCCTCGCACGCTCCTGACGGATTCGATGCGCGCTACTCGGCCCTGTGGCGCCAGTACATCTACCGGGTGTGTGACGACCGGTCCCGGCTGGATCCCTGGCGCCGACGTGACACGTTGATCTATCCGCGACCGCTGGACATGGACGCAATGAACGAGGCGGCCGGCCTGCTGGTTGGTCAGAACGACTTCGCGGCGTTCTGCCGCAAGCGCGT
>CAUJEJ010000239.1 GCA_963169255.1 Actinomycetota bacterium
GCGATGGTCGGCTGTCCGCAGCGATGACGCGTGAGACGCTCGTGGATCCTTCGCCGTACAGCACATTCAAGGTGTACTCCAACACCAAGCAGGCGACGTTGTTGTTCGCACAGGAACTGCATCGCCGTTCGCAGAAGGCGGGGTCGGGCGTGGCGTCTCTCGCTGCTCACCCAGGCGTGAGTTCAACGGGTCTCTTCAATCGGCAATTGCGCGAACGCCACCTTGGCGCGTTGGTTCCGATCGTCGGAACCCTTGGCCGGATCACCCTTGCCTCGCCGCGAGCGAGCGCCAATCCCTCGATTCGTGCCGTGACCGACTCGACGATTGGCAGCGGCGAATTCGTCGGACCGAGTCAGCTCGGCCAATTTCGCGGCAAGCCCGAGGTCATCAAGGTGTTCCGGGAGGGCAGTGACCCAGCGACCGCGGCTCGCCTGTGGGACCTTTCGGAAGAAATCCCCGGCGACCCTTTCACGCCCTGACCCTTCCCACCGCGGGTCAGGGCGCGGCGGCGGGTTCTGTGTCGGCGGGGGCGGTGTCGTCGATCACGGCATCCTTGGGTAGGCCAAGCGACGTCAGCAGCCCGAAGAACACGAAGGTTGCGGCCACCAAAGCCGTCAGCTTCGCCGAATCGGTGTAGGCCTCTTTGGCGTCGGTCACGATTGGCGCCAGCGCAGGGTTCGACTCCATCCCGACGATCGCTTGGCCCGCGCTTCCCTGAACGCCGTCCACGATTTGCGTCACTTGGTCGGGCGTCAGGCCGGGAACGTCGTTGAGCTTCTTCGCAAGGTCATCTCCTAGTCCGGTGAAGAGGACTGCGCCAAGCACTGCCGCACCAAGCGCAGAACCAACCTGGCGGAAGGTCGACGTCATCGCCGACGCCTGCCCGCTCTTCTCCGGTGGAACGTCTGCCAACACAACGTTGGTGAGCTGGGCAGAAGCGAAACCGACGCCAGCGCCGTAGATGACCAGCGGCACAGCCATCCACCACGGGGAGCGAGTCAAGCTAAAGCTCCAGCCGATTCCAAGGATTCCAATGATCTCCAAGATCATTCCCATTCGGACCACCTGCGTCGCGCCAAGGCGTGCAGAGACCTTGCGAGCGCTGCCGCCAGCGCCCAGCGTTCCGATCGCTAGGAAGGCAATGAGTACTCCTGTGGTCAGGGGGTCGAACCCCGCGACACTTTGCAGCCAGAGCGGGAGGACGAACAGGATCCCAAATTCGCCGAGGCTCACGACGAGCGCGACGACGTTGCCGAATCCGTACCGGCGAATCTTGAACAGAGGTAGGTCGATCAGGGTGCTCTTACCGGCGTTGGCTCGGTAGCGCTCCCATGCGACGAGCAAGAGGAGTAGGAGGAATCCTAGGAAGAACGTGACTGGAACGATGGATAGCGAACCCGTGTTCAAGGTGATCGGGCCGAGATCGAAGTCACTGATGGCCGTCCACCAGCCAAATTGCTGACCCTCGATGAGGCCGAAGACGATGAGTCCGAGACCAATGGAGGACAGCAGTACCCCGACGACGTCAATCTTGCCCACACCCGGCACTTTGGTTTCCGGGACGGTGAGCATGACGGCGATTCCGGCCGCGATAGCAATCGGCACGTTGATGTAGAACGCCCAGCGCCATGAGTAGTCCTCGGCCAGCCAGCCGCCTAGCAGTGGCCCTAGCGCAGCAGCGCCGCCGAAGACCGCGCCCCACAGGCCGAATGCGACGGCGCGATTCCGGCCGGTGAACAGCACGTTGATGACCGCGATCGAGCTGGGCAACATCATCGATGCGCCGACAGCCTGAACCGCGCGCGCAGCGATCAAGAATTCTGCGTCTTGTGACGACCCGCTTGCGATGCTCCCGATAACGAAGATCACGATGCCGGTGACGAATAGCAATCGCCGCCCGTACTTGTCGGCGAGGAGTCCAACCGTGATCAACAGCGCGGCGAACAGCAACGAGTAGATCGAGTTCACCCACTGGGCATCAGTCTGGGTGAGGCTGAGATCGTCGACCATCGTGGGCAACAGGACGTTCACCACGCTGCCGTCGATGATGATCATCGAAAGCCCGAGAAGGAGCGCCGCGAGCGCCCACCAGGGGTGCTTCGGTGCGGCCGTTGCCGAGAAGGTATCCGCGTGCTCGGTACCTGAATTACCGGAATTGTGCGATACGCCCATGCTCACCGGGCAAAAATAGCGCCCCACGGGTGGCCGACGCAGATCCGTTGTGTAGCGCATCGGTGCCCTATTCGGCGGTACCGTCCTTGATCGTGGCTCTACCCTTCCTGAAGTTACCTGGCGGACGACTCGTCGCGTCACACGCGGCGCGCGCGGGAATCCTTGTGGCGTCAGCGAATATCGCCGCGACGTTTGCCCGTGGATTGCTTCCGCGTAGCGTCGGTGATCAGGCAGTTGCAACTGGCATATGTACCGCCGCGATATACCAAGTGACGGTTACCTCACATTCTGCGGCCGAGACCTTGGCGCTGTTCACCACAGGCTCACGCGGAATGCGTGGACGCGTGCCGGATCAAACTCGGTTGCTCGTCGTGGACTTGGTATTCACCGCGGCCGGAGCAGCTATCGACTTCGCGTTGCCACACAAACCGCGAGAGACCCTCGCCGTCTCAATCGTTCGGTTCATAGGTCAATCGATGATGCTTGGCGGCGCGGCTGGAGCAGGTGTATCGGTCGTCGATCAAGGACTTGCAAAGGTGTTCCCCGGGCAGGAACTTTCCAAGCGCCCGATTGCGGTGGACGTTGCCCTTGGTGGATCAATCGCGGGACTCACGGTCTTTATTCGCCACCAGCACGCGCGCGAGTTCGGCTTGGTCGACCCCAAACGTCGCGCGATCAAACGCGCGGGGCTTGTGAAGACGGCGAAGGCGAGCGTCGCCGGAGTGGGCGCCGCAGTCGGCATGCTGACGCTTGCCGCGAGCGAACAGTTCATCGCCCACAAGATCAGGCAAGTCCTCAACGATCGAGTTCACCGGTTCGACATCGGCAGCCCCATGGTGGGTCACTTTGTGGCGCTCGGCATGTTTGGCGCGGCGGGTACTGCTGCATTTGTGGTCGCAAAGCGCCGGATCGAACGCGGCGACGACATCGTCGAACCGGCCTATCCGGCGCCACCGACGAGCGAATTCGTCACGTCGGGGCCCAAGTCAGTCGTGCCGTTCGACACTATTGGCAAGGAGGGTCGTCGATTCGTCTTGATGGCCCTGGTCGCAGATGAAATCAGTGCGGTGATGAATGAACCAGCGATCGATCCGATTCGAATCGTCGGCGGTTACGAAGCCGCTGACGGCACCGAAGAGCGGGCGCGGCTGTGCCTTGCCGAACTGGAGTCACTCGGGGCCTTCGATCGCTCGTTGATCTGTATCGCGTCGCCCACTGGTGTTGGCTACGTCAGCTACACGTTTGCCGAAAGCCTCGAGTACCTCACCCGCGGAGACTGCGCGATTGTGATTCCGCAGTACGCATTGGTGCCATCGGCGATGGCGCTGTTCGACACCCACGACGGAGTCGCCTTGCAGCGTCGCGTCATTGAACTCGCGCGAGACCGGATTGCTCAACTGCCGCCGGATCGTCGACCGAGGCTCGTCCAGTTCGGCGAGAGTCTGGGTGCACAGGTCGCCTTGGACATCGCTTACCCAATGGGTTCGACCGAATTCGACGAGTTGGGCCTTGATGCTGGGCTGTACCTAGGCGTTCCGTTCCGTTCTACCTCGTGGAACTCGTGGTGGAACGCGCGCAGCAATTTCGACCCACAGCGACAGATGGCTCTTGTTCCTGACTCCGATGCACTCGAGGAGCGGTTCGCAGATCCTGACCGTCGCAAACGGCACGTCATGGTTGTGCACGACGACGATCCCGTGAACCGCTTCTCTTACCGCCTCGTTGTGAAGCAGCCGTGGTGGATGGGTCCACCGGCTACCCGCCCGCCGAAGGTTCCTCGCGAGACGATCTGGCGGCCCGTGACGACGTTCGTGCTCACGGTGATTGACCTGCTGAACGGCATGGATTTCAAGCCAGGTGAGTTCGTCCGTCGGGGCCATGACTACCGGATGGATTCGCGCGGAGCGACGGCGGCAACCTACGGATTGCCGTGCTCAGACACCCAGGCAGACGCGATCAACGAAGCGTTGCGCCAGCGCGAACAGGACTGGGCGGCTCGACGCCTCGTCGCGCGGAAGTTTGCGAATGCCAGGGACTCGGTCACGCGGACCTTGAAGTCGTGGGGTGTGTCGAGTCAAGACTTCATGTCGTTGGAAGACGGCGAAGGACCGTTGGTCGCCGACGTGGACCCACGCGCGCAAATGCTGCCGAACCGCTTCGGGTCAAGCGGAGTGCTGTAGCGCTGACCCTGTGGGTTGCTAGCTGCTGGCTCGTTGAAGTCTGTCGCGAATTGCAGTTCCGATGCCAGTGTCTGGCGGAGCCAGGGCGACGACGTGGGTGAGGCCGAGTTCGTCTGCTCGGCGAAGCGCTGCGTACACCTCGCGGGCGTACTGTTCGACACTTGCCGGAGTCGCGAGCCGGATCCAATGCCCAGGCGCGGCGGGGGAGTCGCAGGCGAGGCACACGACGCCCACATCGGCATTCAGCGAGAGTTCGTCGCGCACTGCGGAAAGCTCCGCGTTTGATGTCACGAACCTAACCTGTGCCGTAGGCGCGTAGTGGGAAGCCAACGAACCGGGGACTCGGGGAGTGCTGCGTGTTGCCGCCGAATCAGCGACCGGCACGACCTCGCGCAATTGAGCCTCGGTTACCCCGCCGCTGCGTGCGATCACGACGTCTCTTTCTCGACAAATCACGATCGTGGATTCGACCCCGACCGCGCACTCCCCGCCGTCGAGGATGAGGTCGTCCGCGCGCAGGTGGGTGCCAAGCTCATCGCTGACGTGGGCGGCAGTAGTTGGGCTGACCTGCCCGAACCGATTTGCGCTAGGGGCGGCGATGCCCGGCGCAGGCAGTGTTTCGGACGTGAGCTCGGTGAGAACTGCTGCGAACATCGGGTGGGACGGAGCGCGAAGGGCGACCGTTGGCTGGCCGCCAGTGATCGCATCGCTGACATGGTCTGCCCGTGGCACAACGATCGTGAGCGGGCCCGGCCAGAATGCGTCGACGAGCAGTCGGGCGGTGTCTGGAACGTCCTTCGCCCAAGCATCTACGGCAGTCGAATCGCGGACATGAACGATCACTGGGTGGGTTGCCGGGCGGCCCTTCGTCGCGAAGATCCGCGCGACGGCTGCCGGTGAACTAGCAAGCCCACCGAGACCGTAAACGGTCTCGGTGGGCAATGCTACGAGGCCATCGGCACGAAGTGCCTCGGCCGCAAGCGCGGGACTATCCGTAAACCTTGGCAAAGGTGCCAATCTTTACTTTCTTCCACAGCGGGATGAGCTTCTTCTTGTCGCGGATGTTCACGCAACCGTGCGAGGCGCCGTTGTAGCCAACCCCGTTGAAGAACATCGAGTAGTGCACTGCCTGTCCACCACTGAAGTACATCGACCACGGCATCGGGGTCTTGTACAGCGTGGAGAAGTCGTTCTTGACCTTGCGGAAGATGCGGAAGTTGCCTTCACGCGTGCGGTTGCCGGGGCCACCGAAGCGTGCGTCGAGGGACTCGACCAACTTGCCCTTCTTGTAGTAGCGGACAACCTTTTGGGTCTTGTCGATGCAGAGGGCAGCGGCCTTCTTCTTACAGATGGCCGGGACGCGATCGCCCCTGTTTGACTGCTTCTTGAGCATCGCCCAGGTCTTGAGGTTGACGACCTTGTTCTCGTTCGCTTCGTAGTAGCGGAACTTCTCGTTGAAGCGCGCGACACCGGATGCAGTGGCAGCGTTGTAGGTGCCGTTCACGGGCACCAGGATCCCGAGAATGTTGAGACGACGCTGGATGTCGCTAACGGCTTCACCCGTAGCGCCCTGACGCAGGGTCGCACCGGCGTTGAGTTGAGCGATTGTGAATTCGGCACGCTTTGCGGGTGCTGACTTCTTCTTCACCTTTGTGACGGGTGCGGCGGGAGCGACTGGCGCAACCTCAACCGGTGCAGGCGCAGCTTCCTCAGTGGTGGCAGGCGTAGCGGCAGCGGGCGTCGGCTCGGTGACAGCAGCCGCCGGAATGGCGAGGCTGACGGCCAGAGCCCCAGCGACTGTGGTGCCAGCCACAAGCTTCACGGCAAGTTGTCGTGACATGTAGTTCTTCCCTCCAGCAAGCCAGGTTGTGATGACGTACCCCTCGTGCGCCAACCCTGACTCGACAATTGTGGGCGCAAAACACGCCGGATGCTCAGACGAGAGACCAATCCCACAGGTTCCACCTGAACGACACATATTTTCGTGACTGGCAGTGACATTGCTGACTAGCCTTTGCGACCAATGATCAGATCTGCGACGAGGCCAGTCCATCCGGTTTGGTGGCTTGCGCCAATTCCGGCTCCATTGTCGCCGTTGAAGTACTCGTGGAACATCACCAGGTCGGACCAGTCGCCATTTTCGGAGAACTTCGGGGTGTCGCCGAAGCATGGTCGGCGGCCATCGGCATCGGGTAGGAAGAGCCGAATCAACCTGTTCCGAATCTCGTCAGCCACCTCCTGGAGGTTCATCAGGACCCCCGACCCGGTCGGGCATTCCACAACGAAGTCGTCGCCGAGGTACAAGTAGTACCGCTCGAGGGCTTCGATCACCAAGTGGTTGATCGGGAACCAGACGGGACCGCGCCAGTTGGAGTTCCCGCCATACATTGCGGTACTCGATTCGGCCGGTTCGTAGTCGACACGGAACTCTTGATTGTCGATCGTCACGCTGAACGGGTCTTCAAGATGGCGCCGCGAGAGCGAGCGAATGCCGTAGGGGGAGAGCATCGCGTCTTCGCTGAGGACCTCCATGAGGACCCGGCGCAGGCGGTCCGGGTCGACGACCGTCAGCAATAACTTGGACCCGGCGTCGGTGTCGGTTCGGTACACGAATCCGGCCCGATCAAGTTCGGTCGTGTCCAAGCCGCGACGGCGCAGGAACTGACTGAATCGACGCTCGAGGCGATCGGCGTCGCGGACGTAGACCTCGTTGTCTGACTCGATGTACGCCGCCGCAAGCACGGGGATCACGCCGACGATGCTGCGCACCCGCAGCGGGACCTTCTCGCCATCGGGGCGCACAAGTTGGTCGTAGAAGAAGCCGTCGGAGGGATCCCACATGCCGGCATCGCCGACGCCATCAGTGATACCCGAGAAGTGCTCCAAGAACTTGAGCATCATCGATCGGTAGGCGGGATCCTTTGCGGCCAGACGCATTGCGATCCGCAACATCTGCAAGCAGTAGAACGCCATCCAGGCAGTGCCGTCGGCTTGCTCGATCCGGCAGCCAGCGGGCACATGGGTGCGGTCGATTGGGCCGATGTTGTCCAGGCCGAGGAACCCGCCCTCGAACACGTTGTTGCCTTGAGCGTCGACCCGGTTGACCCACCACGTGAAGTTGATCAGCAGTTTGTGGAACACGCTCTGCAGGAATTGGAAATCACGCGCGCCGTCGATCTCGAACACCCGCAGCGCAGCCCAAGCATGCACGGGGGGGTTGCGATCGTCGAACGACCACTCATACGCCGGAATCGCGCCGTTCGGGTGCATGTACCACTCGCGCAACATGACGGCGAGTTGGTACTTGGCGTACTCCGGGTCGACGTGGGCGAACACCACCGTGTGGAACGCGAGGTCCCAGGCGGCGAACCAGGGGTACTCCCAGGCATCGGGCATGCTCAAGACGTCGTAGGCGTCGAAGTGGCGCCAATTCTGGTTTCGGATGTGTTTGTGACCAGGCGGCGGTGGTGGCTCTTGCGGGTCGCCTTCGAGCCAGAGCTTCACGTCGTAGCGGTAGAACTGCTTCGTCCAGATCATTCCGGCGAAGGCCTGACGCATGACGGCGACCTCTTGGCTCGAACGTTCCGCGGGGGCAATCGCTGCGTAGAACTCGTCGGCCTCTGCCTCGCGCTCGGCCATGAGGTCCTCGAACGGAGTGGTTGGCCATGCCGGGTCCGCAACGTCGCCTTCGGTAGGGGACCACAGGCGCAGCCGCAGCTCGACCGTCTCGCCTGGCGCAACTGACATCTCGTACCACCAGGCGGCCTTGGTGCCTTCGAGGCTGGGGTTGACCGAAGCCAAGTTGTGAAGGACATGGTCATTGATTCCGTCTTTGGGGAACGGGGTCGTTGCTTGCGCTGCATCGCCCCACAGCGCAGGGTTGTTCGAGGCGTTCTCGCAGAACAGCGCAGTCGGATGCCCGTTCGGGCCGGAGGCCGCGTCGAGGTGGTAGAGCCCCGCGCGCCAATGTTCGGCCACGATCGTGCCGGAACCATTGGGCCGCGAGACGTGGCGAACCTCAGGACGGCGGTGGCGTCGACCCCAACTCCACGTGTCACGGAACCACAACTGCGGCAGGACGTGGATCGTGTCCGCCTCCGGTCCGGCGTTGGTGATGCGGATCCGGATGTAGATATCGGTCGGGTCCGCCTTGGCGTAGTCGACGTCGATGTTCCAGTAGCGGTCCTCGTCGAATACGCCGGTGTCCATCAGTTCGTATTCGGGCTGGCTGCGATCGCGCTGCGCGTTCGTCTCGATGAGGTCTTCGTAGGGGAAGGCAGCCTGCGGGTACCGGTAGCGCCAGCGCAACCACGAGTGCGAGGGCGTGGCATCGCGGTACCAGTAGTACTCCTTGACGTCTTCGCCGTGGTTTCCCTGATGCCCGGACAGGCCGTAAAGGCGTTCCTTTAGGTGTGAGTCGCGGCCATTCCAGAACGCGAGTCCGAAGCAGAGGTCCTGCCAGATGTCGCTGATCCCGGCGAGGCCGTCCTCGCTCCAGCGGTAGCTGCGCGAGAGCGCGTGCTCGTAGGGGAACGAACTCCAGGCGTCGCCGTTGTCGGAGTAGTCCTCCCGGACACTGCCCCACGCGCGTTCTGAAAGGTAGGGACCCCACTCGTACCAAGGGCCGGCTTCCTCGGGTCCTTCGACCATGCCTTGGGCATCAGCCATACGCCTTCCCTCCGCAGTTTCGGCGGCGGGACCTTGCAGGCCTGGGGAGAATCTCTCGCTGTCATGTTGCACGAGATAAGCGTGCCCGACTCAATAGGGAGGTAGCCTGCCGCAGTGAGCCTGAACACGATTACTTCTGCGCAGTTGTTACCCGCCGCGATTGTTGCTATCGGTGCCGACGCGGCCAAAGTTGGTGAACAACT
>CAUJEJ010000240.1 GCA_963169255.1 Actinomycetota bacterium
AGCGTGCCGGTCGTTATCCCAGCCGCGAGTTGTTGATTCAGTCCGAGCAAGAAGACCGCAGCGATCGCGACGATGACAGGCAGGTCACGTTGTTGATCCAGCGTTCCAGGCGCAATGGCGGAGGTGTCCCGCATTGGGCTGATTGCCTGGCTCATGGGAATCTCAACGCCTCATTCGGCTACTGGTGAGAACTACTTAGATTTGGGGTTCGCAGTGGGCTGGGGCCCGTATTGCCCGTAGTAAGTCGAGGACGCGTTGGTCGTCTTGTTGAGGACCAACCCGACGACATTTCCACCGGCAAGGGTGAGACTCTCCAAGCCGCGCTTCAGGTCTGCCCGCTTGGTGCGTTTGGTGTCGACCACCACGAGGATGCCGCCGAGGCTTCGGCCCAACACTGCGGCATCGCTGGTGGGCAGCACAGGCGCGCTGTCGAGGATGACGAGGTCGCACTGCTGGCGAAGTTCACTCAGCAGTTGACGCATCGGCTCTGACCCGAGGAGTTCAGCAGGATTGGGCGGTACACGGCCAGCGGTGAGCACCTGCAGTTGGCCGTGGCGCCAGTTCTGGAGTACATCCTCAACCTTGGCTCGACCCGTCAAGACCCCGGACAGCCCGATGCCGTCATTTAGCCCAGTGAGTTTTGCGATCGACGGCCGACGCAAATCCGCGTCAACGACGATGACCCGAAGACTCTGCGAGAGTGCGACCGCCAGGTTCAGCGTCGAGGTTGACTTTCCCTCGTCAGGCAGGCACGACGTCATAACGATCGATCGCATGGAGTTGCCGTAGTCAAGGAAGCCAAAGTTCGCACTGAGTCGGCGGTACGCCTCCGCTTGCGCGGAGTGTGCATCCGGGTCAATGACGGGACCCTTCGCAGCCTTGGAACTGTACGGGATGTCCCCGACCACAGGCACGTCGGTGAATTGTTTGGCCACTTCCGCAGAGGTCACCTTGTTGTTGGTGAGTTCGCGAACTGTCACGACTGCCATTCCGATTGCCGCGCCAAGCACAAGTCCCACTGCGGTGTTCAGTTTGGTATTTGGCGAGTACGCATACTGGGGAACGGTGGCGGGGGCGACGGTCGAGACCTTCACCGTGGCGGTGTTCGCAGCGGTGGTGCCCGTGGGGGAGAGGCCTGAGATCGCGGCGCTCATCTGTTGACCGATCGCATTCGCTATCGCGGCAGCCTGGGTGGGGGAAGTGTCAGTCACGCTGACGTCCATCACGACGGTGTCGAGCGCAACAGTCGACGTGACCTGCTTCGACAACTGGACAGACGTCTCGTTCAGGTTCAGTTCCTTGATGACCGGATCAAGGACCACAGGCTGTTCGGCGAGGAGCGCGAACGAGCGAACCTGGTTCTGAGCGTACGTCGAGCCTTGCAGGAGTTGAGTCGTCGAATCCGCACCTGAGAGGTAGAAGAAGAGTGTGGTCGTTGCGCGATACTGCGGCGTCGAGAGCATTGAGTACGCACCCATAAGCACCGCACCGATGATTGCTGCCGCACCGATGATTTTCCAGCCCTTGAGTAGGACGCTGAGGTAGCGAGCAAGGTCCATTTGCTGCTCCATTCATCGAGGGTGACGTAACAATTTGGGGGATCGCTGCCGACGAATGTGCGGCTGCGGCGATGCTAACAGTCAGGGTTTCCCCATTGCAGAACTCGTGATCTTCAAGATCGCTTAACGCAGCGCTGGTTTTGCCGCTGGTGAGCAGCTTCGCGACGAGCTACTTCGAGAACCATGCCCACTTTTCTGACTTTCCTGCCGAAAGGGCGTCGCGCAGCGAACGTGCCTGCAGGCCACGATCGGCGTAGCGCGACAGCACGTCGTGAGCGAGTCTCGCCCGTTCGACCTGAGGTTCAACCGCTGCGGGGACACCATCGGTGGCATCAGGGAACGAGTCATGGGCGAGAAGTAGCGCGCCTGGTCGCGCGCTGCTCAACGCCTTCTCAACCCGCTGTTCGTGCGCCATGTCCTTCCAGTCCCAGAAGGTCCCGCTCCACAGCACCGGCTCGACGCCAGCTTTGCGGATTGCCCGCCAGGTCGAGAACTGCTGCGCACCGTAGGGCGGTCGCATCCAGGTGATGGCAGAACCAAGCGCGTCTTCGAGCTCCGACTTGCCCGCGGCGGTGCGCTGCTGCACCTCTTTGCTGGTGAAAGTGGTGAGTCGTTGATGGTCAAGTCCGTGCAGCGCGATCTCGTGACCCGCAGCGTGAACCTCGCGCAGAAGTTGCGGGTTGCGTCGCACCTTCGACATCAGCACAAAGAATGTCGCGGTCGCACCGAACTCATCGAGTACCGCCAGAATTCCTGGCGTGTGGCGTGGGTCGGGTCCATCGTCGTACGTGAGGACGAACTGCCCAGGTGTCGGCGACAGGCGTTGAATCGAACCAACCGGGCGGGTGCCAATTCGGTAGGCAGTTCGCGCGAGATCGCGCGCCGTCATAGGCGCTCGACGAGATCCGCAGGTGCAAGTACTGCACGAGTGTCAAAGACCGGCACGGCGCTCGCCTGAAGTGCGGCGAGGTCAAGTTGCTTGTGCTGTTGAAGCAGCAGAACGGCGTCAAATTCGCCCGTTGCGATCGCAGCGTTGAGGTCAGTGACGCGCGAGATTTCTTGCCCGTCCACTGACCACTGATCCACATAGGGATCCCAGTACGAGAGTGCCGCGCCCATGCCGAGCAGGGTGCTGGCGATCGGCTGCGAGGGGCTCTCGCGACTGTCAGCGACGTTCGGCTTGTACGTCACCCCAACCACGGCGATTCGTGATCCACGGACGGCCTTCGCATTCTCGTTGAGCATGTCTTGGAGGCGACGGCAGACGTATCCGGGCATCGCCGAATTGATGTCCTGGGCGAGCTCAACAAAGCGGAAGGTGTGCCCGAGGCGGCTGCGAACGTGGTGGGACAGATAGTTGGGATCAATCGGGATGCAGTGGCCGCCAACACCGGGGCCGGGGTAGAACGCCTGAAATCCGAACGGCTTAGTTGCCGCGCAGCGAATCGCATCCCAGAGGTCGATTTCGAGTTCGTGGCTGAGTAGCGCGAGCTCGTTCACGAGTGCGATGTTGACGTGTCGGTAGGTGTTCTCAAGGAGCTTCGCGAGTTCAGCTTCCTTTGCCCCGCGGGCCATCACGACGGTGTCGCAGAACTGTGAGTAGAACGCGTTAGCTGCTTCGCCGGAGTCAGTGTCGATGCCACCGACGACCTTGGGGGTGTTCGTGATGCCGTACGTCGCGTTCCCTGGGTCGACCCGTTCCGGAGAGAAAGCGAGCTTGATATCGGCCGGCACCGCTAGACCGGATTCAGCCAAGATCGGCGCAACAACCTCTTCGGTTGTTCCTGGGTACGTGGTGGATTCGAGGACGACGAGATCCCCTGCACGCAAGTGTGGGACGAGTCCGCGGACGGCAGCCTTCACCGCAGTGAGGTCCGGACCTTGTTCGTCAGACAGTGGCGTGGGCACGCAGATGATGAAGGTGTCGCATTCACGGAGTCGTTCGGCGTTGGTCGTCGGCTCAAATCCCGCAGCCAACATCCCGGCAATCCCTGCGTCATCGATGTCGGAGATCGGCGATCGACCGGCCTGCAGGTCGCTGACGGTCCGCTCATTGATGTCGAAGCCAACGATCGGAACTCCGGCGTCAACGGCCGCTTTCGCCAACGGAAGTCCGACGTATCCCAAACCTACGATTGCGGTTGGTGCGGTCTTGCTCATGAAGCCTCCAAGCGGCAGTTGCTCTGTCTGAGTTACACGGTAGGGCCCTTTGCACCCTTGTGGAGCGTTCAGTCGTGGACTTCACATCGCTCGTTCGCAGTACATGCCGAGCCATTCACCCAATTGCCGCTAAAGGTCGATGACTCACCCGATCGGCGACTACTCCATCTCGCCGGGCCCGCCGATTTCATGGCCAAGTGCTCACACAATCGGGTGAATCTGGCGGAGGTCGACTCAGATGTCGAAACGTTCTATTTCAAGCATCACGGCGGTGATCGCAACGACTGGACTGATCGTTGCCACCACTGCCACGGCAATTCCGGCGCAAGCGGCTGCGAGTAAGACCGTCGTCGCTGACGACTTCAGTCGCTCAGTTGGTTCGGGTCTTGGAAGCGCGGATTCCGGGGGTGCCTACACCACACCTGAGCCGCGCAACATGTCGGTCAGCGGTGGTCAAGGTGTTTTGTCGCTGACGCAAACGATGACTCGACAAGCGTGGGTTGGACCCAACGACGTTGTGGATTCAGACGTGGTTAGTTCGTTCGGCTTGAGTGCGCTGCCGACCGCTGGCTCGGTCTACCTCGGGCACCTGCTGCGGACAGATTCCACAGGCGCGAACTACACAACCCGCATCCGCGTGATGCCCGACAAGTCAGTGCTGGTCGGCCTGCGCGCAATCAACAGCAGTGGTGCGCAAACAACTGTCGGTAGCGACGGCACGTTGCCGTTCAAGATGGCCGCTGGCACGCGAATCATGGTCCGTTCCCAAGCCCAAGGTTCAACACTGCGGGTTAAGGCGTGGCCGCAAGGCACGAGCGAACCGGATAGCTGGTCACGCAGCGCGACCAGCTCCGCGGTCAACGGACCAGGTCGCGCGGGCCTTTGGTCGTACCTGGGTGGCGGCACAAACGCCATCAACGTAACCCTCGACGATCTACGAGCCGAGTCAATGGCAACGCCAAACACCCTGCCAACTGCGGCGTTCTCCCGTGACATCAATGACCTGGATGTGGCATTTGATGCGGCTGATTCGAGCGACTCTGACGGATCGATCGCCAACTACGCCTGGGACTTCGGCGATGGCTCGACGGGATCCGGCAAGTCACCCAACAAGAAGTACACAGCCGCAGGCACGTACGCCGTCAAGCTGACGGTGACTGATGACGAAGGCGGCAAGGGCAGCGTCACACAGAACGTCAAGGTGGTCGCGCCCAACGTTGCACCAATCGCACTCTTCACTTCCGCAGCCAACAACCTAGATGTGGCCTTCGATGCGTCAACATCGAGCGATCCCGATGGTTCGATCGCTTCCTACGCGTGGGACTTTGGTGACGGTTCAACGGGCACAGGCAACAAGCCGACCAAGAAGTACGCAACTGCAGGTGCCTACGACGTCAAGCTCACTGTCACAGACTCTGCTGGTGCAAAGTCGAGCGTGACGAACAAGGTCAGTGTCGTCGCGCCAAACGTTCTGCCGACGGCCGCCTTCACCTCGACTGTGAATGACCTCGATGTCGCGTTCGATGCGGCGGGCTCAACGGATTCTGACGGCACGATCTCGACTTACGCGTGGGACTTCGGCGACGGTAGCGCTGGAACGGGCAAGAACGTCGCCAAGAAGTACACGGCAGCGGGGACTTACACGGCGAAGCTCACCGTCACCGACAACCGTGGCGGCAGCGCAACGACCACACGCCAAGTGACGGCCATCGCGCCAAACGTGCTCCCAACGGCAGCATTCACCGAGAGCGTGAACGATCTTGACATCGCGTTCGATGCGGCGCCTTCGGCTGACACCGACGGCACCATCGTCGACTACGCCTGGGACTTCGGCGATGGTTCAACGGGATCGGGCAAGACCACATCAAAGAAGTACGCGGCAGCCGGTCCGTACAGCGTGAAGCTGACGGTGACGGACAACCGGGGTGGCAAGGCAACGACGACGCGTCAGGTCACCGCGATTGCACCGAACATCCTCCCGGCCGCAGTGTTCTCTGAGAATGTCAACGACCTTGCCGTCTCCTTCGACGCGGCAGGATCATCCGACTCCGATGGCACTATCACCAACTACGCGTGGGGCTTCGGTGACGGTTCGACGGGCCAAGGCAAGACGGCTAACAAGGTCTACGGCACTGCCGGTGACTACGACGTAACACTGACCGTGACGGACAACCGGGGTGGACAGTCCAGCGTCACTCGCCGGGTCACCGCGATTGCACCGAACGTGCTTCCGACTGCTGGCTTCACCTCGAACGTCACTGACCTCGACGTAGCATTCGATGCAGGCAACTCCGCAGACTCTGATGGTTCAATCACGACCTACTCATGGGAGTTCGGTGACGGATCGACGGGATCGGGAAAGACTGTCTCGAAGAAGTACACGACGCCAGGCGCGTACAACGTCAAACTGACGGTGACGGATAACCGAAATGGTTCAGCAACGGTGACAAACAGCGTCACCGCGATTGCACCAAACGTGCTTCCAACCGCAGCCTTCACCTCCGGTGTCAACGACCTCACGGCGACGTTTGATGGCGGCGGTTCTGCCGACTCGGACGGAACCATCGTGGGCTACGCCTGGGGCTTCGGTGATGGGTCAACTGGTAGCGGCAAGAACGCCAGCAAGACCTACTCGGCAGCGGGCACCTACAACGTCACCCTTACGGTCACGGACAACCGTGGCGGCAAGTCCTCGGTGACGAAGCAGGTGACCGCGATCGCTCCGAACGTGCTTCCATCCGCAGCGTTCACTCACAACATCGCAAACCTTGCGGCGACGTTCGACGCGAGCACAGCTAGCGATCCGGATGGAACGATTGCAAACTACGGCTGGGAGTTCGGCGACGGCGCAACAGCGACAGGCAAGACTGCAGCCCGTTCCTACGCCGCGGCTGGTACCTACACGGTGAAGCTGACAGTCACTGACAACCGCGGCGGTTCTGCCACCACGACGCGTCAGGTCACGGCCACTTCGCCTGCGCCTTCAAAGCCCTCAGCCGACAACACGGGTGTTCCGGCGGGGATGGCGTTGACTCGGTATGACGGGAATTTGACGATCACGACCCCGGGCACGGTGATTGATGGGTTGGATATTCATGGGTATGTGACGGTGAAGGCTGCGAATGTGACGATCAAGCGGTCG
>CAUJEJ010000241.1 GCA_963169255.1 Actinomycetota bacterium
AAGCCCAAGCCCCGTGGTTGACGTCCCGGAAGCGGATTCTGCGCTGCCCATCAAGCTGCTCCACGATCGAGTGCTCGTCCGCGCCGATGGTCCAGATGGCGAGCGTCGCTCGACTGGTGGAATCGTGATTCCCGCAACCGCTGAAGTCGGTCGACGTTTGGCCTGGGCCGAGGTGGTAGCGATCGGGCCGAATGTTCGCACTTTCGTGATCGGTGATCGCGTGCTCTTCGAGCCCGAGGATCGCGGCGAGGTCGAACTGCAAGGTAAGACGTACGTGCTGCTTCGCGAGCGTGACGTGCACGCCGTCGCGGAAGCGGCCGTGGTGGAGAGTTCGACGGGTCTATACCTCTAAAACAATCGTGAAACTGCGATGATTCGGGCGCTATTTCTGGGGGAAGACTGCAGTCGGGCGATGACCTGGGCGACGCCGCACTCGTCGCTGCTATGCTCTGCGACGCACGAAAAAGCAATCGAACTGATTGCACCGCACGAAGAAGAATGTGTACGCGCCGCTAGCTCAACTGGCAGAGCAGCTGACTCTTAATCAGCGGGTTCGGGGTTCGAGTCCCTGGCGGCGCACAGATTCACAGTGGGTCTTCTCCTCCAATGACTTGGACGGAGAAGACCCACTGTCACGTTTACCTTCGTGTTTGGGCGTGTGAGGGAGATCTGCGGCGGTGCGAATGGCGCAGGTCATTGATCTGCGGCGGTTCCTCGGCTTTGATGTGCTCATGGCTAAGAAACTGATCGCCGAATTTATCGGCACATTCACACTCGTATTCCTCGCGGTAGGTGCGGCGGTCGCAGGCATCGGTGTTGCACGAGATGCAACGGCTAATGCGGACTTCATCGTCCCGGCGTCCGGCACCCTCGGTATCGCAATCGCCTTCGGTTTCGTGCTGATGTTCCTCGTTTACGCGATTGGGGGAATTTCAGGCTGCCATATCAACCCCGCTGTGACGATTGCGATGATGGCGACCAAGAAGATTGAGATCGGCCTCGGGCTGGCCTACATGGTGGTTCAGGTTCTCGGCGCGATCCTCGGTGGAGCTGCACTGAAGTTGATGGTGACGTCTTTCGGGGTCCTAGACACCACAGGTGGACTCGGAACGAACAGCTACGGCGCAAACATCTCCATGGGTGGTGCCTTCTTTATTGAGGTCGTGCTCACTGCGCTCTTCGTGTTTGTCATCCTCATGGTTACCGACAAGTGGGCCGTCCAGTCGATGGCTGGCGTCGCGATCGGTATGTCGCTCGTTGCTGTCCACCTGTTCGGCATCCCGCTCGACGGCACGTCAGTCAACCCGGCGCGTTCCATCGGTCCGGCGTTGTTTGAAGGTGGCGCCGCGCTCAGTCAGCTGTGGCTGTTCATTGTTGCTCCGCTCATTGGTGGACTAGTTGCAGCAGGCCTGTGGGCGATCACGCGCGACGAAAATGCTGGTGACGACGACAAGGCGCTGTCCGATATTCCGGAACAGGGCGCACCTGCATAACACGCAGGTTGATCTGAGGGCCTCACCAAATTCTGGTGGGGCCCTCATCACTTTGTGAATGAAATGTGTTCGGCATGTCCGCCTTGAGTGCAGCATCGTGCTGTTCCCACCGACGGGTGATCAGCCCTCGCATCGGGGCCGCTGGCCCAATACCTTGTTCCCATGGCAGCTACTGATGAAGCAATGGCAAAGGTTCAAGAAGCAATTGAGGCAGCCCAGGTGGCTGCAGCAAATCTGGCAGCAGCAGTTGGTGAACTGCCAGAGAAGGCAGCGGCGGCGCTACCTGATCAGGTAGCAGACGTTGCGAGCACTGCTACGGATTCAGCGAATACGGCGATCAACACGGCGTCGGAGCAGTTGAAGTCAGGTGCAGCAGCGCTATCGGCGGCGGCAAAGGCTGCGGCTGACAAGGCGGCAGGTGCAGTAAGCAAGTAGTTCCAATCTGAACGAACGACTTAACGTCGAGAGCGGCACACCAACGTGGTATGCCGCTCTCGACGTTAAGTCGCGGGGGAGGGTCGAAGCCCAACTCCTGATCAGGTCTTGACGCTGGCCCACTTGCTGTAAGGGATGTTCCACATAGCACCTGGGCCGTTCCAGGTTTCCATGCTGCGACCGGTGCCCGTCGTAATCACTGGGTCGCCGTACTTGACGCGGCTGAACAACCAGGCTGCATCGCTGTAGGTGAGGTTGGAGCAACCGTGCGAAGTGTTCGCGTACCCGATGTTGCCGTTCCATGGGGCACCGTGGACGAATTCACCAGTGTCCGTGATGCGCATAGCGAAGGGCACTTGAAGGTCGTAGACCTCAGTGTTAGTGACGCCCTCGTTAGTCATCCGCTGCACGCGAATGATGTCGGTGATGGTCTTGATGCCAGAGCGTGTGGTGAAGCCGGACTTTCCGAGGCTGATTCCGAACTTGCGGACCTTCTTGCCGTTGATCGTGACGTAGCCCGACTTGGAGGCGCCATTGAGGCTCACGACCAACGCTCGGGAAGTCTTGAAGCTGGATGTGACGGTTCCTGTGCCCCATGCGTCCGCGCTGCTCTTGCTGCCTGAGATGCGTGCATTTTCAAGGTCCGCTGTCATCGTGACCGTTGAGTTGCCTGGCCAGAACTTTGTTGACGGTCGGAAAGCGGCCGTCGTCGAGTCGATCCAGCGCCAACTGCCGGTAACGGGTGCAGGCGTGGTGGTGACCGTGATTCGATCGGTCAGCGCCTTGCGGTTCGCTTGAGGAACTTCCTTGCTGAACGTGACCTTGGGGATGATTCCCACCCCGAAGCTCTGTGGAACGTTCTTCTTTTCCATCTCGGGAGTGAAGTCTGCTGTGAAGGTCTTCGCGGGCGCACCCGATACAACTCGGCGATTCACCTCGGTGGTCTCGCCAGTCGTTGCGTTGCGCATCTTGACCTTGTAGGTCGTCGATTGAAGCGGCTCGAGTGGTGCTGAACTCCACTGCGTCGGTGCGGTCACGGGGACGACGACGTCGCCTGAACTGCCACCTACCGTGACGGTCTCGATGACCCATGGGGAAGTGGCCGTGATCTTGACGCGTTCGCCAGCTTTGAGGCTTTGCTTGTCGTCCACATTGGTGACCGCAGTCGTGTCTGGATCGACGTCGCTAGTCACCACATCATTGCCGGTTCCAGCAGTCAAGGTGCTGCAACCAGTCAGCGCAAGCGCGCCGATGGTGACGACGGCGGTTAGTTGAAATCGCTTATTCATGGTCGTCCCTGATCTGCCCGTGGTGGAGACCTACATAGTGCGTCAGAATACCGCCGTGTGTCTCGCGCAACGCCGATAGTCACGCTACGTGTAGCCAAGTCTTCCCTAGATTTTGACAAGCGTTTGAGGATTCGCAGATTTCGGGCCGCGGGTTGTGCCCAAGATCACCTACGTCGGGCCTCGTCGGCAGCCGTTTCACTTCGACTCTGTGACCAAGTGCAACACGGTGCCGGGGCGTGCCTGCGCCACGACGTCGATTCCTCGACGGTCGAGAACCGCGACCACTGGGTAGCCGCCCGTCGTTGGTCCGTCGGGTCCGAGGATCACAAGTTCCCCGCTCGGGAGAGCTTGGATCGCGCCACAAAGTGTCGGCTCCGAAGTCAGTCTCTCGGCGATCACGCGGGCGCGCTGGCTCAGGTTGCTCGGGGTCAGCCGGACCCCATTTCTTCCCGATGTTGGGCTCACGGTCCAGCCGTCGGACGCGGAGAGTGCAGAGAGCCCGCCCTCGACCAGATTCGCGTGAGGGCCGGGGTGAATACGGATAGTTCGGTAGGAATCCGACCAAGTCAAAGCCTCTACTTCGCATTCAGAGCTCGGGCGATTCATCCCGTTATCCGCTGATATTTGCAGCATCTGTCCTTTGGCTAACTTGGCTGGACCAAGACCCGAATTGGTGTCCGTGCTCCGCGATCCGAGGGTTTCGGCGACTGCAAAGCCGCCAGCAACCGCGAGGTACGCGCGCAGTCCATCCTCGGCAGGCATGACGTGGAGGCGAGAGCCACGGGTCAGGGTGAATGCTCGTTCGCGCGGTACTTCCCGTTTGTCGTCTGCGTCATGGTCGAGCACCGTTAGTGGGCCCGTCGCCCCCGTCACGGCGACGATGAGGTCGCGATGTGCGTGGACCCGAAGTCCGCCAAAGATCGTCTCGATCGACGCCGGACCAGCTTCGGCCTCAAACTCGCGCGGTGGGTCGTTGCCGACGAGGAGGTTTGCGCGGGAGTAGGAGCCATGGTCGAACGCCCCACTGCGGGGCACGCCGTAGCGAGCGAACCCGAACCGTCCCGCGTCACAGATAATCGACTGGACCCCTGGGTTGAGTACTTCCAACGTCATCGAACTGCCTCGAACGTGATTGAGGTGCCAGGACGCAGCAGTGCGGGCGGATTGCGATTCGGGTTGAAGAGCTCAGCGTTGGAGGTGCCCAACAGGTGCCACCCACCAGGGGTCGAATTGGGGTAGATAGCGCAGTAATGGGCGGCGATCGCTAGCGAACCTGCGGGGACTCGAGGACGCGGAGTGTTGCGCCGGGGGAGTTGGAGTTGGTCGGGAAGTCCGGTCAGATACGCGAACCCCGGGCTGAATCCGGCGAAGGCGACCCGGTACGTCGCTTCGCTGTGCACAGCGATGACTTCAGTCGTGCTGAGCCCAGTCGCGGAGGCAACGGCGTCTAGGTCCGGCCCGTCGTAGCGAATCCTCAGCCGCAGGTCCTCTCGCGGTGTGTTCGCGGTGTCGACGTCGAGTGCCGACAGCACCGCCGCGAGTTCGGCAGGATCCGTTCTTGCTGGGTTGAATCGAACGAGGACAGAAGTTTCTCCGCAGTGCGCCTCGATTTCAGGACCGCCCAGTTGGTCGATCGCCTGCAACACATCGACGGGAGCTTCCGTATCGCACGGCAGGAGGAACGCGCTCTCGCTGTATCTGCGGATGCTGCGCGATCCCACGAGACCCTCAGAAGCCATCGCTCACGCAGACTTCGACACAACTGTGAATGGTGCGATCTTGACGCGATCGGCATCGATCGCTGCGCGCAGGCGGCGGGCCAGCACGACAGCTCCGGGGGTGTCGCCGTGGATACACAGGCTGTCTGCGCGAACGTCGATCAACGAACCATCGATTGCGACGATCTCCCGATCACGTAGGAGCCGCTTGACGCGAACTAGCGCTTGGTTGGGATCGGTAATGAGCGCGCCTGGCTCCGACCTGTCCACGAGCCACCCTTGTGGGGTGTACGTGCGGTCGACGAAGGCTTCGTTGACCGCCTTTAGGTGTTCGGCCTGAGCGTGCTTGACCAATTCCGAACCGGCGAATCCGAGGATCGCTATGGGTCGGCCGACCGATTCTTGGTACTCCTTCGCGGCCTCAATGATCGTGGCTGCCTCGTCACTGCCTGGTGTGCAGGCCTGGTGGTACAGCTGGCCGTGTGGCTTCACGTAGGTGACAGCTGTGCCGGAGCTAGCGGCGATCTCATCAAGCGCCGCAAACTGTTCAAGAATTTGTTGTTTGAGGACGTCCATTGAGACGTCGTTTGATTCGCGACCGAATCCCTCCCGGTCGACGTAGGAGACATGTGCGCCTACGGCAACACCCTTCTCCGCGGCGAGGCCGGTCACGCGAGTCATCGAGGCCTTGTCTCCAGCGTGACCGCCACACGCAACGTTCGCGCTCGTGACTACTGAAAGCAGCGCGGAGTCGAGCGCAACAGGGTCATTTCCGATGCCTTCGCCGAGGTCAGAATTCAGATCAATCGTCACATCTGCAGACGCTAGCGCGCCCAGAGGCGGAACGGGCGAGGTATTCCTCCGGCCGGGGCGCTAGACTTCCCCCGCTGCGTTTGCCCGGGTGACCAGGTCAGCGCACATGGTGGGTGTAGCTCAGCTGGTAGAGCACTCGGTTGTGGTCCGAGATGTCGCGGGTTCGAGTCCCGTCACTCACCCAAAGAAAAGCTGACCCCGGGGTGTTCCCCTGGGGTCAGCTGCTTTTTGGCGGTTGTTCCGCCGGGGCTCGGGAGGCGCTATCCCGTTGGGGCCCGCCAGTGCCTAGCTCCCGTTGAGGTAGCCGCTGGCGCCTTGGAAGATCAGCAGCCCGGCGAACAGGAAGAACAACACTGCGGCGCCGATGCGAATCACCCGTTCCGGCAGTGCCTTGGCGAGGAGTGCACCGAGACCAATCGCCATCGCATCGGCAGCAACCATCCCCAGCGTCGACCCAACCCACACGCCAAACCAGCCCTCGGTAGTTGCCAGGGTCACGGTCGCCAGCATCGTCTTGTCGCCGAGTTCAGCGAGGAAGAACGCGCCCGCTACGGCAAAGAAGGCAGGTCGCGTCGCGCGAGTAACCCGCTGCTCTTCGTCTTCGGACAGGGTGTCGCCCCGCAACGTCCAGAGCCCGAAGCCGATGAACATTCCGCCCGCTGCGAGGTTGATGAGGTTGGTCGGCAGGTTGACGCCTACAAGAACGCCAAGTGCGACTGAGATGAGGTGCACAACCGCCGTAGCAGCGGTAATGCCCGCGAGCACGGTCCAAAAGCGGAAGCGGGTCGCAAATGTCATCGCCATGAGCTGGCTCTTGTCGCCGAGTTCGGCGACAAAGATCACCGCGAACGAAAGGGCAAACGCTGACATGGAAGGTTCCTTCAGATCAGAACCTGGAGGAAGAGTCGAATTTGCGGACGCTTCGACCAAGCCCATTGGATGGGTTAGTCGAAGGTCTCGCCCGCCGACGTGCGGCTCGTGAACCGGGCTTGCGCCAGTATGTCGACTCACGGATTGAGGGCTACTCCCCTTCGCGGTCGAGGTTAGCAGGGGAATCAGATTCGGGGAACCCGCGGCCCACGCAGGATTTGGCGAAGTTCGAACAAAACAGA
>CAUJEJ010000242.1 GCA_963169255.1 Actinomycetota bacterium
ACGTCCAGCGTGGACCGGGTCGGATCGCCGACGTACTGGTGCCGGGCCGATTGACCCGCCGATCCGCAACGGGCAGACAGCCCCGAACGGCCAGACGATGCTTCCCGCCGGAGACGATCAACCGCCAGCGTCACCAACGGCCTAGAGTCTCTCGCAGTTCGGCACAACCAGAGCCACCGCTCGTGTGTAGCGATGGCGCTACGCCTCGACTCGCTCCATCAGGACGAGCTATGCGCTTCGCGGTATGTCCAGAAGTCACCGTCGGGACCAGGTGTACGGGGTCCGTGGCGGCTGACCGAACTGGCCGCAGCTACGCAGCGTGTCCGATCTAGAGAAACTGGGTAGCGCTCCAGGCTCCACAGAACAAGGTTCGGTACGTATCTTTGAGATCGGCGCAGTTGCTCGCAGTGCTGCCCGCTTCGTTTGGTCAAAGACGTAACCGGCAACATGTGAGGTTCTCAGTGCGCGTATCAACACTCCGCAAGTTCACCGCGGCGACTCTGGCGCTGAGTGTAGGAGCCTTCGTCCTGGCTACTTCCCCGGTTACAGCGGCGCCAGCCCTGCAACCTGCCTCGTTGCCTGAAGCGCCCGCCGGTTCACTTAGTTGCTACCCCACAGGCCTGGGACCAAACGTCAGCTTGGGGGATCCCAAGGTGGTGCTGGGGGTTACGGGTGAGTACGACCAGGCCGCTTGTCGCGCACTATTCGGCGCTGTCCTCAAGCTTCGCCAGCAACAGGACGGCTCACTGCCAAAGGTCAAGCGCAGTACCGCGAGCTTCGTTGGAATCAACGGGGCCTACTTTGCGACCAAAGACGACGTTTATGGATGGAACGACGCCAACACGCCACGCAAGCTCCCAGGCACAGTGAACGCATCCTGTGCCCCGGCCGGGGCCTGGGATGCGATTCAAGCCAGAGCGGTCGCGAAGTCCCCTGGGTACGACCCCAGCAAGCCATCGAAGTTTGTCGTCAATCAATGTTCAAACGGCACGTACATGAGCGAACTCATGTACGGCAGTCGAGGAGTCTTCACCGGCAAGCAAAAGAAGAAGTTGCTGCGGACGGTGCCGTCCACGGTCAAGGTCAAGGGCGTCGAAAAGCAAGTGCTTACCTGGACGCGTGGCTACCTTCTGCTCAAATATGGAAACAAGTGCGCTGACTGTGGAGTGCCCGGTTCGGCTGACTTCCGTGCTGTTATTGACGCAGGCAGTAGCGGTACCCGACTGTTGCTTTACAAGGTGAAGTACAAGCCGAACGGCTATCCGAAGGTGACGTGGAAAAAAACGTTCGAGGGTGACGACGACGGCATCGATGACTACGTCAACCCAGATGTTTCGCAGCGCCCAGGCACCGGGAACCTCAACAAGGACGTGATTGATCCGCTGATCGAAGCGGCGACCACCACCTACTTGTCGAAGCGCAAGCCGCAGCGCAAGAGCAATATCAAGGTGGATTTGCTGGCGACGGCGGGAATGCGTGAGGCGCAGGCCAAGTGGGGCAAGAGTGCGGTCAAGAAGATGTACTCCGGGATCCGGACGAACCTCAATAACGCGAGCACGCCCTTCAACCAGCAGTTGAAGGGCATCAGCGCCGGTTCAAAATTCTCCGCCGGCAAGGTACAGACGATTAACGGTGATACCCAAGAAGGTGTGTGGACTTGGGTGAACCTGAATGACTATTACTGCAACTACTTCAAGGACCCGAACGGCAAAAAGAAGAAGGGTTGCCGTGGCGCGAAGGGCGGGGTCCTAGGCGTGTTGGAAGTTGGCGGCGCGTCGACTCAAGTCGCCTTTCCCGTGCGAGCGAAGAAGGCCAAGCCGCGCTCGTACGTGCACCAGGTGACGCTGAATCACCGAAACCTGCGGGTCTACAACAAGACATTCCTCGGCTTAGGCATGGATTCAGCTCGCCGCACGATGCTCGGGCAGTAGCAACGCGGGGGTTCTCGCGATTCTGCTGCTTGAAACCTCAAGAGGCAGCGTGACGAAGGTTTAGATCGGACATTGTCCGGGTAAGTCTCTGGTGCGGATGAGCCACGAGGTGGTCATCAGCCCGACACGTCACCGCAGGGTGTGAAGGTGCTCGGCCAGTAGCTGATGAAGGAGCCCGGCAATCCCCTCAGCTCCCGCATATTTCTGAATGCCATCCGAAAACCAGCCAAGAGATTGAAGGTCCACCCATGAAATTGACACCAGCGCGGCGCCGCAGCACAGAGGTGGCCGCTGTGGCAGGACTCCTTGTTGCCGGTGCGCTGCTCGTAGGTTGTGGCACAGACTCCGCATCCGACTCAGCATCCAGCAGCACCTCGCCAACCAGGGACGCGGCGGGCACGGTCTCCTGTCCCGAACTAGGTGGTCCGAAGGACGCGCCGAGCTATGCGGACTTCAGCACGAAGTACTCAGTGCCGATCACCTTCATCAACAAGTCCTCAATCCCCGTCACGATGAATGCATCCGAGATCGATTGTTACGACTTCTCCGGAGCCGAGAACCCAAGCATTTTTGATGGCGCGAAGATAGCCACGGGAGCTACTGCTGGGCCCTATACCGTGATTGCTCGGCGTACCTGCCCATACGTCCAGGGCGACATCATCGGGCAGTTTCAGACTCGCGAAGCGAGGTGGAAGACCACCGTGTCATCAACGACGGAACCAGCAGTCACGGGCACGATCCCGACGACCATCGACTGTTCGAGCTTTGGTCAAAACCCCACAATGTGCCGCAGTGGTGCGGGACAGGATCGCGCGGCGTACACCGTCAAGATGACAAATGGCACGGCATTGCGGGCAAGTTTCAAATGCGATGACAGCAACACAACCATCACTCTTACCGACCTCTACTAACGCCCCGGAGTACATCATGAAACGCATCAACAAGATTGCCGCTGTTTCAGCATCGACCGTCGCCGTGGTTGCGACCCTCGCAGCCTGCGCTGCCACTGCAGAGAACTCAGAACCTGCGCCAGCCGACAGTGCTGCCGAGGCGTCCGCCGCGCCCACCAGGAATGCGGATCGCGTGACTGACTGCGGCGGCGCGGACCGGGGTACCAGTGGAAGTGTCAGCATCGCCAATCGAACAAACGGAGCCCTGTTCTTTACCGCCGTCGAGGTTGACTGTTACGACTGGTTCAATACGAAGAACCCCACGCAATTCAACGGCACGTTTGCTTCCCCCGGCACCGACATCGGCCCGTACAACATGCTGATGAGAGACATCCCAGAGTGGGGCGGCCAGGTTCGACCATGGAACTTCCAGATTTCGGGCAGAGCTGACAACGGCCCATCGTTGACGGGTCAGCTTGCATCTCGCCCGGCGTACATGTTCGCGAAGGGCAATTGCTACACGGCGAACGGTGGAATGACGGCTTGCACCGGGTCGAGTCTTTGCACAGACGACCCCGATCTTGAGAAGGTCGACACAACGGTGAATATGCGCAACCGTGCGGGTGAAGTTGTGACCACCCTGAACGTATCCACGGTCTGCACGTTGACAGACAAATCAGCGGTCATGGTGTTCAAGGGGACGCTGCCCACTTCGTAGGGGCCTGCTGCGCGATGGCTGACCATTCCGCGGTGATCGAGGTCAAAGGAACACTCCCGAGCCCAAGGATCTGACGTGGACGATCAGGTTCCCGGTCGGTCCGCACCTGCTTGCAGGATCAACGCGTCCACGGAGGCACCCCAGATTTGATGGAGCGCCACAAGGCTGCCAGATACCTCGTTCTTGCTTCCCTCAGTTGTGGCGGCGGACTGAGTACCCCACGATGCGAGCCAGTTGGCTAGACCGGCATCGACGTCTCGGCGCGCAAAAGAAGCGACAATCCCGTCGACGGTCTGTCGTCCGACCCGCACGGAGTTCCGGACGGGCTCAGGGTTCGGCAATCGCCCGGACTGTTCGTCCCGGATCTCAAAAGCTTGGCGGTCGGTGACAAGGGCAGTGCTGAAGATGAAGTAGCTCAATGCCTGTGAGGACTGCACAAACTCACTGCCCAGATCTTGCTCGTCGGGGGGAATCGCGGATGCTTCGTCGCCAAGGGTCCGCACTAATCGTTCCAGGCTTCCGGCGACCATTGGCGCAGTTCTTCCTCCACCAAGGACTTCGGTGTAGTACTCCTGGTTGGCATTTCCCGCATTGATCAAGAAGTTTGTGTATCCGGAGAGCAAGGTGATCGCCGGTGCGTTGGTGTCGCTCGGGATTGACGGGGTTGCGGAAACAACTGCAAAGGACGTGGTTGCTGTGCTGTCGATCGAGGCGCGTTGATCGGCAATCACTGCGGCCGATGCCAGCAGAGCCTCCCGACTCGAATCGGCCCCTAGTACCTCTTGGGTGTCGGTGAGGACAGCGACGGCGTATGTCAATGGCGCTAGCGCGGCAGGCAGAGCTAGTTCTTGATAGAAGCCGAAGGACGTGGTGTCTGCGTACCGTTGCCTAAGCTCTGTCGCTGCTGTCGTCAGTGCCTGCGCTTCGGTGAGGAGCTCGGCTTGAAGCGCGGCGGTGCCCGACCTTTTGAGTGTGGCCTTCGCGCCGTCAACCCCGTTGGCATGTAGCAAGCCGCGGTAGCCAGCGAGCGCAAGTGCATAGGCCTTCGTCGTGTCACCGGTTGCACTCGAGGATTGAGCAGCTGCGAGGTTCTTGGAGAATTCAGCTCGCGCCTTCGTCGAAGTTGAACGACTCGCTAGCGCGTTGCGAAACCTCGTCATGAGTTCCCCGGTCGCGGCCTTCGCCGCGGCCGCAACCGGGGCCGACAACGGTTGCGGGGGTGCCTTCGACTCAGACAAAGAGGTCCCGGTGAACAGCTGGTAGGCATCGCCGATGTCGTCTACTGCGATCACGGTGAGGCCGAGGCTCGTTCCGAATTCCGCCATCGAAGCCGGAATGTTCGAGACCGTGCGGTCGATCAAGTTCGACTGCGGAAGCAGGACGGTCTTGTATCCGGCGGACGCTGCGGCGCGCAGCTTCGAAGGGATGCCGGAGACGCGCCCAATCGAGCCATCCGGTGTGATCGTCCCCGTCATCGTTACGCCAGGTTGCAGCTGTTGATGGCGAGTTGCCGCAATGACGCCGACCGTCAGGGCGGCACCGCCAGATGGCCCATCGATGGGGCCGGTAATCGTGAAGCGAATTCCAAGCGTGGTTGGATCCAGCGCGCTAAACAAGGCTCCAACAGACGCGGCAGTTCCCGATGCTGCCTTCCAGGCGGCTCCCGCACCTTGTGCCTCGATTCCTTCGAGATCGGTGGAGTAGCCAGGCGTGCCGTCGTCGCCAGCCCATACTCCCGCCGACTCGATTCCGCCGGTGGGCATGCCATCCGCGTCTTGGCCCGCCCACAGAACCGGAACCGCAAGGTCGAATCCGTCATCGCCACTGTTGAAAACGCTCCCGCACCCACTCACCAACGTCACGATGAGCAGAGCGGAGATTGTCGCAGCGGTGACGACTCGCAAGCTTCGCCTTGATACGCCTGGTTCGCCCATCTACGCCTCAGGTGCGTGGTTGCAGGTCTGCATCATGGCCGATCCGGTGATTGCGCGATCCCGAACTCGACGGCCCGCTTGTACAGGTCCACCGGGCCAGGTGCGGGCCGGTCGATCGCGGCAAATTTGGCTCGGATTCGCTTGAGGTGAACGTGGACCGTGGCCGCAGACAAGTCCAACAGTCGGGCAATCGCGGCGACAGTCATCCCGGAACTGAAGAGCTCGAGCACCCGTTGCTCTTGTGGTGTCAACCCGGGAGCGAGCCGTGAGTTGCCCTCAAGCAGGACCATCATCATGGATTCCGGCAACCAATGTCGACCTTCGCCGACCGTCCTGATCGCTTCCGGCAGCACCTCGGCGGAATCGGCCTTGGAGACGAATCCAGCGGCTCCAGCAGCAGCAACCTCGCGCACGGCCGCGGGGGAGGCGAGTGCGCTCACGACCAAGACAGCCGCGCCAGAACGAACGAGGGCGCTCACCTCAGAAGCGCCAACCGATCGTCCGTTGAGATCAAGATCGAGGACGACGACGTCGGATTTGGTGGATGCCGCAAGGTACTCGTCAACGTCCTCGCCGGACCACGCGACGGACCAACCTGGCTGGCCGTTGACTAGCGCTTCGAGCCCGGCTCTGACCAGTGCGTGATCATCAATAAGTGACACTCGCATCGGACTCCAGACCAGCGCAACATGAGGTGTGTGGGGGTTTGAGCCCACACGCGCTCATCATGCCCTGTTGACTGCTGCGTATTCGACTCTTGAACCGCCCCCGACACCCTGTTGGCTGCGATGATCTGCCGGTGGCGACCAATCCGGGCCAGGGCTTTGCGGCCGGTGTAGAGGACGCGATCTACTACGCCGCGGTGTTCGGTGGCACAGTTTGGGTGCTGGAGATGGCGCGGATTACGGCTGCGATGGACCGTGCGGGTCCGCAACTGTGGGTGGGTTGGTGCGGCGTTGCCCTGCTCGGCGCAGCTGTCCTCGCCATCGCGCTTACCCGACGAATCGGACTCCTGGCGTTCTTGCTCACTTTGCTGGGAGCGATTCTGGCTATCGCCGTGATCAATGTTGATGATGGTCAGTCGATCCTGAAGCCGATTTATGCCGCGACTAGCCCAGCTCTCCTGATCCCCGCAGCGTTCGCACTGAAGCGCTGGTCGGTGGGACTGATTTGTGCGGCAGGGGCAATCCTGCTGTGTGAACTCACGATCGTTGTGCCGGGAACTTCGTTGACCTGGAGCCGGAGCTTCTTCGTCGTGATCTGGAGTGCGGTCCTTGGGCTATTCGTTTGGTGGCTGATATCGGCGCTTCGCGAGGCAGCAGCAAAAGCGGATGACTCCAACGCTGCCAGCCTGCTGGCGAAGCGGGAACAGGCCGACACGCGTGCTCGCGCGCGCGAAACGGCGCGGCTCGGCCGTTTGCTGCACGACACGTTGATTAACACCATGGGGGCGATCCGCGACGGCGTGGCAGACGCCTTACCGGTGCAACTGCGTGACAGGTGCAGGGCAGACCTAGCGCAGTTGCTGTCAGCACGCGCTGCCGGCCGAAGCCGAGGCGGACATACCGCTGACTCAGTTGAGCGCCTCGTTGAACAGTGTGACGAACTCGCTCGTGTGCGAGGCATTACGTTGATCGTGAACGCGACCGGAACGCAGACCAAGATCCCTGCTGACATTCTGGATCATGCACGAGATATCTGTGGCGAAGCGCTGACCAACGTGATCAAACATGCCGGAGTCGATCAATGCACTTTGACAGTGCGGGCCTCCGTAGGCGACCTGGAACTCGAACTTCGCGATGGCGGACGAGGCTTTGATCCGGCTGTTGTTCGGGCGAGTGGAATCGAGAGTTCGATGCGGGCCCGCGCCCTTGAGGCGGGGCTTGGCTTCGAGCTTGACGCCAAGCCCGATTCAGGTACGACGATTCGGTTGTGGTGGCGCGAGACCGCGCGCGGGAGCGGTGAGGCGCCGGAGCTGCGAGAACACCCAGTGTTCCCGCTTCGAGGCGGATGGATGCTCTGGCTGTTGTGGGGTTTGACCATGTTGCAGGCTGTGGTTCAAGCGCCCGGTCAGAGCCTGGCGAACATCACGCTTTACGTATCTGCGGCGCTTGCAATGGGTATCGCGCTGCTGGCGGCATTGCGCGACACCCGGGTTCGCGGTGCAGTAGGTCCGGCAGGTGGGCTCTGCCTAATCGTGGCTGGGGCATACGGCGCGTGGGCGTCTTCGACGGGGCAAGCGCTTTGTAGCCCAAACCCGGAGATTTGGGTGGGTTCCACGGCAGTTCTCGTGGCGATTGCTGTTCTCGCTGTGGTGTCCCAACAGATCTGGTGGCTATTGGGAGCCTGGGTTGCTGGCCTCGGAGTTCTCACGGTGGTGGCGATCGCGGGTGCTGGTCCGGGTTGCTCTGCGCTTGTCACGGTGCTGGACGGTAGCGAGGTCATCGCCTTTGTTCTCGGAGTCGTGTTTGTGTGGGCGTCCGTCCGTGCGCAGCGCCGGGTCAACCACGCGCAGCAACGTCTTGAGAAGGCAACCACTGCGGTTGCGATTGAACGGGCGAGGGCGAGTCGCTACGAGCGTCGCCTCGATGTCGCCGCGCAGATTGCCGTTCCACTGTTCGAGGGAATTGTGAGCGGGCAACGAGATGCGCGAGCGCCCGACACTCGCGCGGTAGCTGCCCAGCAAGAGATCATTCTGAGGTCGATCGCCCAACTGCCTGACCTGCCCGATGAGACCGACAGACTATTTCTCGAACTCCTCACGGCTGCCGACCGCAGTGGTCTCGCGATGAAACTGGTTTTCACCGGCTCCCAGCCGGAAGCTCTAGCCGCGCTCGCCCGCTCGGGGGTATTCACCGTCTGTTTTGACGTTGTGGGCGCCCTCGAGCCGGGGGATCGAGTCACGATCAACGTGGTTGCGAGTGAGGTCACGCGAGAGGTTCGGCTCGCCGCTGACACTTCGGGTCCGCGCGATGTGCACCTCACTCCGACTGAGGGCCTATCGATCAGTTCGGTCATGACGGACGACCAAATTGCCCTCATTGCGAACTGGTAGGCCGACCGTGAATCTTGAGAGATTGGCGACGTTGCGGCGCGTGGGGGTGGCGCTGTTGTCTAGGTTGGTGCCGTGACCGATCCCATTAGCTCACCTGAGCTAGACCCACACGATTTGCCACCGTTTGACTTTGCCCGTGCTGAGGCAGCAATCCGGGAGCTCTTGTTTGCCGCTGGTGAGAACCCGGAACGTGATGGCCTCAAGGACACTCCCGCGCGGGTTGCCCGGATGTATGCCGAGATCTTCGCAGGCCTGCGCCAACGGCCCGAAGACGTTATGACGACAACGTTTGATATTGCGCATGACGAGTTGGTGCTCGTTCGTGACATCGAATTGTGGAGCCAGTGCGAGCACCACCTTGTGCCATTCTTTGGCCGCGCACATGTGGGGTACATCCCGGCAGAGGGCGGCAAGATCACGGGTCTATCGAAGCTTGCGCGGTTGGTCGATGTGTATGCCAAGCGCCCGCAGGTCCAGGAACGTTTGACGACGCAGGTCGCCGATGCGCTGGACCGGATTCTCAAGCCACAGGGGATCATCGTGGTGATCGAAGCCGAGCACCTGTGTATGGCGATGCGTGGTGTTCGCAAGCCTGGCGCACGCACTACGACGAGCGCTGTTCGCGGACAGCTTCGTGATGCCGCGACGCGCGCTGAGGCGATGTCGCTGATCATGGCTCGGTAGCTGACGGCTCAATGATTGACGAACAACTCGCGCGAGTCGGTTCACCCGGTCGCACGGTCGTGATGGGTGTCATCAACGCCACTCCGGACTCCTTTAGTGACGGTGGGCGTTTCGCCAGTATCGATGCCGCTATCGCCCATGGCCGGGAACTGGTAGACCAAGGTGCCGACATCGTGGATGTGGGAGGCGAATCAACGAGGCCGGGCGCAGGGCGAGTGGATACCGACGAAGAACTTCGTCGAGTGATTCCAATCATTGCCGGGTTGGCGGACGACGGGATTCCGGTGAGCGTTGATACAACGCGTGCCGTCGTTGCTAGTGCGGCGGTTGATGCGGGTGCTTGCGTCATCAACGACGTCAGTGGTGGTTTGGCCGATTCGCAGATGTTCCCGGCGGTTGCCGAGTTAGGCGTTCCGATCGTGCTCATGCACTGGCGCGCTCCAAGCGATCAGATGGATACATTTACTCACTACGACGACGTCGTCGCAGACGTGTGCGTGGCTCTCGCCAAACGCCGCGACGCCGCCGTTGAGGCTGGGATTCCGCTTGACCGAATCGTGCTCGACCCGGGTTTGGGCTTCGCGAAGCTTGCCCATCACAACTGGGCTCTACTTCATGAATTGCCAGCGCTCCTCGCGTTGGGGCGCCCGGTGCTCATCGGTGCGTCGCGAAAACGATTCCTCGGTGCAGCGCTCTCTGACGCGGGCGGAACCGCTCGAGACGTCGCACACCGCGATGCGGCCACCCACGCGGTATCGGCGTTGGCTGCGGCAAATGGTGCTTGGGGTGTGCGTGTCCACGATGTTGTCGGGACACTGGACGCAGTGCGGGTTGCACAAGCATGGCGCGAAGGGGGTACCTGGTGACCGGTTTTGAGGGCCTTGACCGAATCACGTTGACCGGTGTTGAAGCATTCGGCTACCACGGCGTGTTGGCCACCGAACGCGAAACGGGGCAGCCGTTCATTGTCGACGTTGTCCTGCATGCCGAGATTCGGCAGGCAGGACGCACAGATGATCTGACGAAGACCGTCGACTATTCCGAAGTCGCCGACGCGATCGTCGGTGCGATCACCGGCGAGCCGCTCAATCTCATCGAAGCTCTGGCGCAGCGGATTGCAGACGCAATCTTCGATCTCGAATCCGTCAAGGTGAACCACGTGTCACTCGTTGAGGTGACCGTCCACAAACCGCAGGCGCCGATCGAGGCGAAGTTCGCCGACGTCTCGGTGTCGATCGTGCGGGTGCGATGACGGTTCCGATCGAGGTGCCACCAGTCACGGTTACCCTCGGGCTCGGTGCCAACTTGGGGGATCGCCTCGCGGCGCTGCAACGCGGCATCGACGTGCTGTGTGCAGACCCTGCGGTTCATGCCATTGCAGTGTCGTCGGTGTATGAGACCGATCCTGTGGGCGGCCCAGAGCAGCCGGACTATCTCAACGCGGTCCTGCTTGTCTCGACCACCTTGGTGCCTATCGAGGTGCTGGCTCTCGCGGGTATCGCTGAACAGGAATTGGAACGCGTGCGCGATGTGCGTTGGGGTGCGCGCACTCTCGACGTCGACGTGTTGACGTATGGCGAGGTGGTCAGCGATGACCCTGTTCTCACGTTGCCGCATCCGCGAGCTGCGCAGCGGGCGTTCGTGTTGGTGCCGCTGAGCGATGTCGAGCCGGACCTGCGGCTGCCCGGCGGCACCGAAACAGTGTCGGACCTACTCGCGAAGTGTCCGCCAGAAGATGTTGTTGGGGTGCGACCACGCCGTGACCTTGAGCTGGTTGTTCCGCAACCAATTCCAGGTTCACCCGATTAGCCAACGGGTGCAGGCATACCCTTGAGGGGTGACGCCCACCCGACCACTGTTACTGGTGATCCTGGCGGCGCTCGCTGCTGCGATCGGTTTCGCCGCCGTTGGGCTGTGGGAATCGGTCTTCGGTCGGACCTTCCCGGTTCCGTTGATGGCCTCCGTTACGTTATTCGTCTTAGCGCTGGCGATCTTCTTTTGGGCGTTGACCATCAGACCACGGTTGGTTGGCAAGCCTGGCACCACACCCGTTGACCCGTTCACGGCTGCCCGCACCGCCGCGCTTGCGATGGCGGCATCTCGCACGGGAGCACTTGTTGCTGGGTTCTATCTCGGGGCCGCGTTAGCGTTCTCGGCCAAGCTCTACCTGCCAGTCGGACAGGAACGTTTCGTTTTTGCGCTACTCGCGGCGGGATCAGCGATCTTGGTCGTCCTCGCGTCATTCTGGCTTGAACGCATTTGCCGACTCCCGGGTGACGGCGACGACGCGCCAGGTCCGCGAGGTCAGGATGGAGAGCCCACGGATTGGGCCTTGCCCCGCGACGGCCGCAACCCCTGAACCTCCTGCAGTCGGCGCCGGGAAATTTGGGGACGTAGCGGGTAGCCTGCACGGGTGGACTATGAAGACTTGCCTTACGACGAGCTACGCGACAAAGCCTTTGACCTCGCCGAGAAGCGCCACGATGTTGGCTTCTTCGTCGACTTGTTCAACCACACTCCGGCGATGCAAGCAGCATCGTCTGAGGGCGGTTCGCTTGGCGACATCAGTGGGACGATCATCGAGCTTGTGCGGGCCGCGCGCGAGACATTCGGTGAGGAACAGGTCGGCGACATGGCGCCGCTGTTCGTTGCGAACTTTGCGACGTACCTGAGAGCGCACGAGCCGAAGTAGCCCTCACCCACCGGCGGCTAGGCGCGGCGCGGCCCTGGATTTGCCCTGCGGAATGTCGCGACGGCCTCGATGCCGCCGCTCGCCGATTCCCGCAGTTCCACACTCGCCCCACTTGCTGCGGCGAGGTGGCGAACGATCGCCAATCCCAGCCCAGTACCTGCGTTGTCTTCACGCTCGCTCCAGAACCGATCGAATGCGCGGGTGCGAGCCTCGGCGCTCAAGCCAGGACCAGCATCCGTGACGAGCAACGTCGTCGTACCGCCATCTGTGCCGGGGGCCTCAACGATCGTCACCATGAGCGTCGAGCCTGCAGGACTCACCGATAGCGCGTTGTCGAGGTAGTTGTCGAGGATCTGTTCGGCTGCTTCGGGGACTGCCAGAATCAGCGCCGACTTGGGTGCAGCAAGTTCGAGGTGAACACCCTGTTCCTCTGCGAGTGGCTGCCAAATTCCGAATCGTTCTGCGGCCACGGTCGACATGTCGACCACGACGAGTTCTTGGCGTTCGCCTTCGGCGCGAGCCAGCCGTAGGAGTCCGTCAATGACGTGCTGAAGGCGTTCGGTCTCCGCGCGGGCCATGTCGAGGGAATCCTCGGCTGCCGCGGGCGATGTCGTCATCTTGTCTGCGGCTTCGTCGAGCCGAAGCCGAAGTGCTGTCAGCGGCGTCCGCAGCTGGTGTGACGCGTCTCCGGCAAACGACCGCTGAGCTTCCACCAGGTTGCTGAGCCGGTCGGACATCGTGTTGAGGTCTCGGCCGAGTTTGCGCAGTTCCGGTGCACCCTCGTCGGTAGCAGCGCGAGCGTTGAGGTCTCCGCTGGCGAGCTGCGCAGTTGTCTCTTGCAGGCGCCGGATCGGGCGAGTAATCGTCGCTGCCAAGAGGAATGCCACTGCGATCGCGGCGAGCAAGGTCAATCCCGCCACGATCGCTAGTCCTTTGACACGTTCGTTCACGCGTTCGTCGAGATTGCTCGCCGGGTACGTCAGTCGAACGGCGCCTAGCGTTCGGGCGCCGCTGAGCACCGGAACCGCGACGTAGAGTACGCCGATTCCGCTCATGCTCGCGGTGGCAGTTTTCTCACCCGATGCGGTGTCGCCGCTCAGCGCGCTCTGCAGTTCCGGTCGGTTCTCGAGTTTGCGCCCAACCGGTGCCACCGGACTGCTTGCGGCAACGACAACCTCGTTCGCGTCCACGACGAGGACCTCGGTGTCCTCAGCTCGTGAGTAGGCCATCAACATCGCAGTCAATGGAGCGTTGTTTTGGGCAGTGCCGTCAGCGAGCGCGGCTTCTGAGCGCCCGGCGATCACAAAGGCGTCGCGCTGCAACTCCGTGGTGATTCGATTGCTTTCGATCGAACGCAAATACAAGGCCAGCGGAACGTCCTGGACAAGCAACACCAGAGCTGTCAGCGCAACGAGCACCGCCACCAACCGCAACTTCATTCGGTGACTCTCTCACCACGTGTCGAAGTGATCAAGGAGGCTATAGCGCAAGCGGTCCGACTGGTGCGGCCGCTGTGTCTTCTTCGTCTGGATTTCCGAGCCGGAAACCGACGCCGCGAACAGACTCAATCCACTTTGCTTCGCCAAGCTTCTTTCGGATCGAGGCCACGTGAGCATCAACAGTCTTGGTCGGGCCGTACCAGTCGGTTTCCCAGACTTGGTTGAGGATGTCCGTGCGTCGGCATACCGCTCCCGGATCTTCAGCGAGGAAGCTCAACAGCGCGAATTCCTTGGCAGTGAGGGTGACTTCCGCGTCCGCAAGGTAGACCCGCTGGGCGCGGCGGTCGATCAGCAGCGTGCCGATCTGTTGCTGCCCGCTGACTGGGTTTGGCGCGTTGGTGGCCGCTCCGCTTCCTGAGCGGCGGGTGACGGCTCGCATTCGGGCGATCAATTCACGAATCCCAAACGGTTTGGCGAGGTAGTCGTCTGCGCCAAGTTCTAGGCCGACAACCTTGTCGACTTCATCGCCTCGTGCACTGATCACGATGATGGGGATTTGAGAGTCACTGCGAATCGACCGGCAGACGTCCTGGCCATCCATGTCGGGTAGCCCGAGGTCCAGCAGCACGATGTCGGGAGCTGGCTCGCTCACGATGGCTGCCATCGCTGCTGTACCGGTGGAGACATGGTCGACGGTGTATCCGTTCGTCGAGAGTCCGTCTTTCACGCCACCAGCGACGGCCGGATCGTCTTCAACTAGAAGAACGCGCACGGGATTCCCCATTCATTAGGCGTTGTCTAGACCGCATGACTGCGCCCTAGACGTCTACGTTATTCGACTTTGGCTCATCGTGGGACCCGGTGCACCGCGAGAATTGGGTGATTCTTGGGCGTCTGCCCCTACGTTTTGGGTGGATATGGGGCTACCTTTGAATATTGAGTAGGTGGCGCGTAGCCGCTCAACGCTTTGGGGGCTTGTGTTCCTGGGTGTGAGCGTTCGCGAATGCCACACCTCGGTGAAGTTGCTATGTGCGCGAGCCGAGAACAAATACCAGCGGTCCGATGAACGTGAGGTGGGTGAGCACGATGAAGTCAGTCCGAGTTGTCACCGCGCTGTCCATCACGGGCGTGCTTGCTGCCGGTGTGCTTGCGACGGCGGTGAACACCCAGATCCTTGGGGCCGTCACCGCGGGCACGGAGAGTTCGACTGAGTCGCTGCGGATCACCGAAGAGACCGTTGATCCAGCGAGGGTCACGCCAGAACAGACTGAAGCCGCAGCTCGTGCCACTGCGCAACAAGCGAGCCCTGATTCGGAACGAGTTGTGCCCCAGGTTCCACGGACCAGCGAGGTGGCGCCGAGCCGTGGCTCGCAGTCGCTGGACAAGGATCGCGACGTGGATATTCCGTCGCCTGTGATTCCAGAGCCGAACATCACGGGTGGCACTGGGTCAGCCTCGGTTGCCAGCACGCCCCCGCCTAGTACGTCGCCATCTGCGTCAGACTCACCCTCGCCGACGGATTCGCCATCGCCATCTGACTCCGATTCAAGTACCCCCACCGCAAGCGACTCGCCCTCAGCGACAGCAACCGTGTCTGACTCACCTTCAGCCACCACCACCCCGTAGCCCTCACCGAAACGGCCAGATCCTCCGCGTTTCGTCCATATCTCCGGTCGGTCAATTAAGTCGCAGTCACGCCCACTTCGGCCGGGAAGATCAAGCGAATCTCGGTTCGATGTCGGCCGCTGCTTCGCGGCGACATGAGCTACTGCAAGTCATCCATCAACAAGTTGACGGGCCGGGGCGTGGTTCAGACTCTGGGTCGCAAGTGCGAAATAGTGATCGCATTCGGAGTGGGCAGTGACTACCTGAAGGTCATTTTGAGACCCTTGACGCCACGGAAATTCGCACCCTTGAAGTTGGTTGAGGTGAAGCGAGCCTTGAACAGGACGGCGCGGGCGAACGATGAGCGGGCGCAGTTCGCGCTAGAGAAATTGCTATAGCGGATTCCGGCGCTCGAACGGGACCCGACGGATCCGTCGGTGGGAGTCGGTGAGGCAGACGTCCAACGACGGGGGGTGGTGGGGGGGGGGGGTGTGAACGCGTGAA
>CAUJEJ010000243.1 GCA_963169255.1 Actinomycetota bacterium
ATGGCTGCGGCGTGTTGGGTGTGAGGTCAGCCATTCTTCCCAACGCAACTCCGGTAAAGATTGCGAATGCGCCACGGCTGGTGCGTAAGTCAAAACCGGTGATTTCTTCAATCTTGTCGAGCCGGTATCGCAACGTGTTGACATGCACAGGTAAGGCACGTGCTGCTTGTTCAAGAACTCCGTCGTTGTCGAACATCGCATCGACGGTCTCCAACAGACCCGTGCCGGAGCGCCTCAAACTGAGGTAGCAACGTTCGATCAGTTCCACCTGAGCTGCGCGTTCGCCAAGTAGCGATCGTTCCGGCAGCATTGCCTCGGCCTCGAGTACTTCGCGAGTGTTTGGGCGCGCAGGCCGAGCAGACAGGCCGGCGAGTGCCTGTCGCACCGTTGGTCCAGCGTGCACGATCGATTCCGCAGGCCCGGCGATGACTGCTGAGGCTCGTTGGCCGAACAGTTGGCGGGCGATAGTGAGCGGATGTTCCCGCGATCGCGGGGACCAAATCGCCACGATGAGGCCCTCATGAAGCGCTGTGATCACTTGCCGATCCAACTTCCTTGCCGACCGTTCGACGGCGGCGAGTTCGAGCTGAGGATCCTGAGTGGGCACACATGCCGCCACACGGACGGGCTGTGCGGGCGCAAACCCGACGCGGCTCGCGAGGAGTTCCACGGCAGCAGTCGGACGATCATCGATGAGTGCATCGACGAGATCCGAACGTTGCCTCGCGGTTCTCGCGCCACGTTGCTCGGCAACGCGTGCGTACACCAACGCGGCTGCAAACGCGATTTCGCGCCCGTATCGAGCGATCTGTTCGAGCAGCCAATCCTCGTCGCCCTTGTTCGCCATTCGCACAGCGACGGGTTCAACAGCATCGAGCGCCTCGCGAATCAACTCGACTGTCTGCCCCAGAGTTACGGCATGTGCGGCCGCCGCCGGGACTGATCCGAGACCAGTGTTTGAGGTACCCAGCGGTTCATCTGGATTGTTGAGCCACAACAAGAATCGTGCCAGGCCTGCATCGACGACCTCAGATACCCAGCCCTGTGCGTCGTCGGACAACGCCTCGAACCAGTCGAGTTCGCGCATCCGGTCCATCGACGCAGCTCGCAGCTCGTCTTGGCGCCTCTCGACACGGCGGATCGTCGCTGCCCGTGGGGATCGAGGTGTGGTGATGGCGGCGCTCCAGATTTAGTAGGTGGCGATTTTCACGAGCAAGCTGATTGTGACGGCAAGGAGCGTGATTTGAAAGATGATCGTGGACGTTCGCTGTGAAATTCGGTTGAGGATCTTTGCACCGAGTGGCGCCCCGACCACACCCCCGATGCCCAAGATGAGACCAGTTGCCCAATGCAGGGAACCATCGCCGGAGACGGCGTGACCGAGGATCGCACCGGCGCTCGAGAAGATGATGACGGCGAGCGAGATTCGGGCGGCCGCCTGTATTGGAGTTGCGAGCCACTGGACCTGCAGCGGCACCATCACCAACCCGCCGCCAACGCCGAACAGTCCGGCGAGGAGGCCACCGGAGCCGCCGACGACCAGGACTTTGCCTGCAACATTCGTGTCCAAGTCAGTCTCTGTTTGGGGCCCGGTGTTCGCCAACCGACTGCGTCGACCAAGGAGATAGATGTTGAGCACATTGAGCGCGCAGAACGCGACCAGCAGTGCGATCTCCGGACTCTTGCTCGCAACGAGTGCACCAATGGGTGCGAGCAACATTGCGGGGACTGAAAGGCGAAGGACTCGTCGCCAAGGGATCTTATGGTCGCGAGAGTTCATGGTGGTGGCAGCGGTCGCCGAGATCATCACAGCGATGCTGCTCGTTGCGACGGCTTCGAGAGGGGAGTAGCCCAAATACACCAAGAGCGGGACCAAGATCAGGCCGCCGCCTGCTCCCGTCAGGCCAGCGAATATTCCCGCAAGCAGCGCGACACCAATGAGGACAGCGATCGTCATGCGTCACCGGAATCAGTGGTTGCAAGAAGGTGCGAGGGAATACGAGCGGGCCAGTGGGTGCAGCTCGCGCTCGCGAACATTACCGCCTTCCGCAGTGCTTCAACCGGACCATCTCCGTGGGCGATGAAGTTGGCGAATGCACCATGCAAAACGTCGCCGGCTCCGTTCGTGGCAACCACATCGACGTCCGGGATGGTGACAGTCTCCGAGCTGCCGTTGCTCGAGTGCCACGTGAGCGGGCTGCCGCCATTCGAGATCGCGACGAAGCTGACGCCATGTTCAAACAAGGTGCTGACAACCTCGCCTTCGGGCACGGTGAAGTCCGCTGATGCAATCGCCAGATCACAGAGTGGAAGCAGCGACGGTAGCTCCGGCTTCCAGCTTCCAAGGTCGATCACCGTCGGACGTTCGGCCGTACGTGCCGCCTCGAGTGCACATCGCGCGAGTTCCGGATAGTGCCCATCGACGAGCACAACGTCTGCAGCCGCTGCCTGCTGCGCCAAGCCCACGGGGGCGTCAGGGCGGTGGCCGCCGCCGTTCGCCGAGATGATGCTGCGTTCCCCGTCACTGCCGATCAGCACGGTGGAAATCGGGATTGACTCGCTGTTCGCCGCCAACAGGTGCACACCGTGGCGCGCGACTTGCTCCCGAGCGAGATCGCCGAATTGATCCCCGCCTACACAGGAGCACAACGTGACGGCTGCGCCGAGGTCAGCGGCCGCAATCGCTGCGTTTGCCGCAGGTCCGCCGCTGGACAGCGTCATCGATTGGGCCTGTGCCTTGGCTCCGGCGATCAGGCCATCGACGCCCTGATAGACGAGGTCGATTGTTGTGAGGCCAACGCACAGAACCGTGACCGTCACGTGTGCTCCGTTCGTGATGCTGTTCGTGCGAACACGCTATTTGTTGGATTGGCGTTGCTCACCCCGATGACCCAATGGATCGCAGCAGCCGCCTGAGGTTCCCTGGGCTTTCCTACCACGGTGGGTCAGACGGTAGTTGCGTCGACGAAACGATGAGCACTGCGCCTGTTTGCGCCACTAGGCTTGGGGAGAGGATTAGCCGGTGCCCTCAGCAGCACCAGAATGGATCGCCAATGAGTGAGCAACACGGTACTGAGGCCGCCGAACGCGATGAGGTAGCCGACGCAATCCGTGACGTTTGTGCTGCTGTGATCATGCCGAGGTTCCGCGCGCTCGGGCCCGACGACGTCATGGAGAAGGGCCCAGGCGACTTGGTGACGGTGGCAGATCAATTGGCCGAGATTGAACTCACCGAGCGGCTAGTTTCGATTGAGCCAGGGTCACAGGTCGTCGGTGAGGAAGGGGTCGCCGAAGACCCCTCAGTTATCGAACGTGTTGCCGCGGCGGGGACAGTGTGGTTGATCGACCCAATCGATGGGACTGGTTCCTTCGCGCGTGGCCTGCCGCGATTTGCCGTGATGGTGGCACGGCTAGTAGACGGTCAGACGGCTTCGGCTTGGATCTGGCAGCCGACTGCCGGGCGAATGTACGTCGCTCACCGACGAGGCGGCGCATTCTGCAACGGGGTGAAACTGGAGCGAAAGGCCAACCCTCGTCGTGACCTGAACGAGTTGACCGGTGACGTTCGTACCACGTTCTTCGTTGACCACAAACGAATGGAACTGATGCGTCGGCTCGCGGATCGCGACCGCGTCAAAGTCGATCACGGTGGTGCCTGCGGGTACGTCTACCCGGAACTGGCAACCGGCGAACTCGACTACGCGGTGTTCGGTCGGCAGTACCCCTGGGACCACGCGCCGGGTGCGTTGATCTTGGAAGAGGTTGGGGGCATCGCGCGGGAGCTCGATGGTGAGCCGTATCGGCCCACCCACACCTCGTGGGGGCTGCTGAGCGTGAGTCACCACGAACAGTGGGACCCAATTCATCGCGAGTTGTTTGGCTAGTCGAAGGACATATTCGCGGAGCATGATTGCGGGGATCGTGAGTAGCAATGACGAGAACGAAGTTGATGAGGAGAGCCAATGGTTGACATAGCGGACAACAGCGCGAAGAGTCGGTTCGAAGCGATGATCGACGGTGAGGTCGCCGGGCAGATTGATTACCAGATTCAGGGCGGTGTCATCACATACACGCACACCGGGGTCCCCGCCGCGTTCGAGGGCAAAGGCATCGCCTCGGCCTTGGCGAAGTTCGCGCTGGATCAAGCGCGGTCGCAGGGCCAAGTAGTTGTGCCGCGATGTCCGTTTATCGCCGAGTACATCAACCGCCATCCGCAGTACGAAGACCTCCTCGCCTAGGAGACTGAGTCAGATTGCCAATCTGATCTTTGCCATGGTGCAAGGGTTTGGTCCGCAGGTAGGAGGCATTTGAGTATTCGAACCGTGCGTCGTCGCTGTGTTCGCACTACCTTTTGGGTGTGTCAAACGAACCGGTAGACGCCGATCCCAATGCGGAGCCACCCTCAGGGTCGCGAGCTATTCATGCCGCGGTTGCGCTCGCAATCATCCTGGTGGGCGTGGTGCTACTTGCGCTCGTGCATCCGGCTTCGCCGATTGTCAACGTTGGTGCCGCTTCCACCGAGATCACTGGCAACCCCGCTAACTCTGTGACAAAGACTCCGCCTATTCCACCGTTCTATGACGTTGCGAATCCAGCTCCGGCGAAACCAGGGACCCTCGTCAAGAGCGAGCCGGTGCCCGGGGGTCCGACGGGGACGACGAGCACCCGGTTCATCTATCACTCCACAGACAACAACAACAAAGACCAGGTTGTCTCCGGGCTGTACGTGAAGCCGACGACCCCACCGCCGAGCGGCGGATTCCCGCTGGTGACCCTCGCGCACGGAACCACGGGAACAAATCGTCACTGCGGTATCTCACAAACGCCGTTTGAGCCGAACATGCCCGGCTACTACACCTTCAACTCCCAGATTCTGCCGCTGGTGCAACAGGGATACGCGGTCGTCGCCACTGATTACCAAGGCATGGGTGCACCAGGAACGCCGAGCTACCTAGTGGGACAGATCGAAGGTCGCAACACGCTTGACGCGGTCCGCACTGTTCATACGTGGCAGCAGGACGTGAACAAAGAGAAGACCGTGATCTGGGGTCATTCACAGGGTGGTCATTCCTCCGCATTCGCTGCAGAACTGGCATCGTCGTATGCACCGGAACTCGCGATTCAGGGAAGCGTTGTGCTTGCGCCGGGCTTGCTCCCGTCACTGCCGCTAGCGGTCGAAGGTTTGCTCGCGTCGACTGAGCCGAGCGGCCAAACCGGCTTCGTTATGGAGATCGCGGCAGCGTGGTCGGCGGCGTATCCCGATCAAATGGCTCCCGAGACCATCCTGACCCCGGCTGGCGTGGCGAAGCTCCCGATCGTGAACGAGGTGTGTGGCAGCCAAGTGTTCGACCAGTTCATGAGCGGGCCGATGTCTGACTTCGTCAAGAGTCCTGTGCCCGCTGTCTTCTACTCGTTGGCGACCGAAAATACGCCAGGGTCGGAGAAGATCAACATGCCGATCTTCATGGCACAGGGAATGAAGGACACGACGATCATTCCCCAGCTCACCTTGGCGTTCAACAAGCAGTTGTGTCAGATGGGCAACACAGTGGACTTCCACATCTACCCCGATGACACCCACTCCGGGGTCGTCGTCAATTCGCGAGACTTGGCTCAGAATTGGATCAAGGACCGGTTCGAAGGCAACCCTGCCCCCAACAATTGTTCGAATCAGTAAGGGGAGGGTGAAGAACTCATGGCACTCGTGACTGCAATTTGTTTAGGTCTAGCTCTGCTCGTGCTGGCCCTGTTGGCCATTACTGCAGGCGTTCGCAACAGCGACAATCGCGCCCAGCGAGCCAACGGTGGACCAACAAGCATATTCGTTGCTGCGTTGGCCTACGTGGTGGTTCTGGCACCAGTGGTCATTCCCTATGGACTGGTGCTGGCGACGACGTTGTTGTTGATCGTCGTCATCGCACTTCCAGCGATTAGTGCGGGTCTCGCTGTCAAAATCCGCGCCCGCCTTGGAAGCAACGCTCGCGATGTGTACGACTGGGCGGGAGTGCTCGTGTCGTCCGCACTACTGGCCGGCCTGCTCGCAACCGCGGGTTCGGTGGTTTCGCTCATGGGTGGGCTTAACCGCATGTTGGTCACGGCCGTCATCGGCCTCGCTGCCGCTGGCTACCTGCTAGCGCAAGGCCGTGAAGCGGCGAGTCGGACGAGTCGCTGGACGCTCGGCTTCGCACTCGTCATCCCGATCATTTTGCTTCTTGGTGGTGCCGTCGTCAGCTCGCCTGAGGTACTCGTTGACTCACTCGTGCCATACGAGCCGCTACCCCTTGGTTCTGCGGCCGCACTCGTACTCGCGGTTGCCGCCTGTGGACTCCTCGATCCCTCGATGGGCACGGTGCTGCGCGGATCGGCGAAGCCCGGCAAAGCTGCGCTGTGGGGCGCGATCATCGCGGGCGGCTTCGTGCTGGTCTTTGGCATTGGACTCGCGCTGATGTACGGCGGTGCATTTGTCGCACCGACGCTGCAGGCGTTCTTGCTCGCGGCAGCTCCACCATTGGTCATCGGGTACTTCTTGTTCTTCGCGGTATTTGTTCTTGCCTCGGCCGCCGACACCCAGCTGGCAGCTGGATCAGAGGTCGCAGCAGCAAGCATTTCACCCGCGAAACGACGACCGATCACCTTTGTGCTTGTTGTGTTCGCGATCGTATTGGCGATCCTCGTTCCCGCGCCCGGACAGATCCTCGCGGTCGCCGCGATCTTCGCCGCCGCCGCGTTTGGCGCGGTTCTACCGGCAGCGTCAGGACGGCTACCCGATCTCGCAGCGACGGTGGGGACTGCAATCGGCGTGGTAGGTGCGGCTGTAGTTGCCCTCGTGATGGGGGTGTCGTCGGCCTTGACGTTCAGTACAGCGACCGCGGTCTGCTTGATCGTTGCGTTTGCATTCTCGCTGGTGACCTCCACCATCCTAGGCAAGCGTCAGCCCGCTGCGGCTCCAGTCGCCGCATAGGTTGCTACTCCGGCGTTTCTGAGCCAGCGCGACGCTGGGTCACGCTGGCGTAGTAAGCAACCTTTCGCGCCCGCATGATCTCGCCGAGCGGGCGATGGTCTTCAAGTGCCGCCCACGGGTCGAACGCGTCAGCCTCAATCTCTTCGGCAAGCGTGAGTCCCGCGCGGGACTCCACGTCTTGCGCGGGCAGTGTGACGCGAGCGACTGTGACAAATGGACTCACGTCGGTCGACCAAACGGCCGAGCCGTCCTCTATCGGAGTGTGCTCGTCGTCGACGTAGAACTGCAG
>CAUJEJ010000244.1 GCA_963169255.1 Actinomycetota bacterium
GGCGCAATCGAGTTGATGTCCGACGAGGTCGAGGTACTCAGTGAAGCCGCACCGCTGCCGTTCGGGGTCGATGAGTACACCGAGGTGGGAGAAGAAGCTCGGCTGAAGTGGCGTTACCTCGATCTACGGCGTCCCGGACCAGCACGCGCACTACGGATGCGCAGCGAGGTCAATCGCCTCGCCCGTGAGGTACTTCTTGATCGTGACTTCGTGGAAGTCGAGACGCCCACGTTGACTCGTTCCACACCAGAGGGTGCTCGTGACTTCCTCGTGCCAGCCCGGTTGAGCCCTGGCTCGTGGTACGCGCTGCCGCAGTCACCACAACTGTTCAAGCAACTCTTGATGGTGGCTGGATTCGAGAAGTACTTCCAGATCGCACGCTGCTACCGCGATGAGGACTTCCGCGCGGACCGTCAGCCAGAGTTCACCCAACTCGATGTTGAGATGAGTTTCGTCGAGCAAGATGACGTCATCGAGGTGGGCGAGGCAATCGTTCGTTCGTTGTGGTCTGGTGTTGCAAAGCACGAGATCGGCGAGATCCCAAGGATCACCTACGCCGATTCAATGCGCCGGTACGGAACCGACAAGCCCGACCTTCGATTCGATCTCGAGCTCGTCGAACTGACGGACTACTTCAAAGCGACTCCGTTCCGGGTGTTCCAGGCGGACTATGTCGGTGCTGTCGTCATGCCTGGTGGCGCATCGCAGCCGCGGCGGACATTTGACGCATGGCAGGAGTGGGCCAAACAACGTGGTGCTCGCGGACTTGCCTATGTGATCTTTGGCGAAGACGGTGAGCTCAGCGGACCGGTGGCTAAGAACCTCTCCGACGCTGAACGCGATGGCTTGGCCGACGTCACTGGCGCGAAGCCTGGTGACTGTGTCTTCTTCGCAGCAGGGTCGGCGTCAACGGCGCGCGGATTGCTCGGAGCCGCCCGGGTAGAGATCGCCGAACGCCTCGAGCTGATTGACACGAGTGTCTGGTCGTTTGTTTGGGTCGTTGATGCGCCCATGTTCGAGCCGATCGAACTCCCAGGTGGAGGCACCGGCTGGCACGCTGTCCATCACCCGTTCACGAGTCCGAACTCTGACTGGATCGACCGCTTTGTTGAGTCGCCCGGTGAGGCGCTCGCGTGGGCGTATGACTTGGTGTGCAATGGCAACGAGATCGGTGGGGGATCGATTCGTATCCACCGTGGCGATGTCCAAGAGAAGGTCTTCGAGATCCTCGGAATGTCATCGGAAGAAGCGAACGAGAAGTTTGGGTTTCTGTTGGAGGCATTCAACTTCGGCCCTCCACCGCACGGCGGTATCGCCTTTGGCTGGGACCGCATCTGCATGCTGCTAGCCGGTGCATCGTCGCTTCGCGACGTGATCGCCTTCCCGAAGACTGGTGGCGGATTTGACCCGTTGACCCAGGCTCCCGCACCCATCACCGCGCAGCAGCGCAAGGAAGCGGGCATCGACGCAAAGCTTGCAGCAGCGAGTGGTGACGCGAAGACAGAGGCGTCGAGCCCGGGTTAGTCGTGACAGACCTCTTCAGCGAACATGTGAGCTCCGCTCGGCCGAACGCGCCGCTCGCTGTTCGCATGCGTCCGCAGTCGCTTGACGAGGTCGTCGGCCAAGCCCACGTGCTAGGTCCAGACTCGCCGTTGGGGCGGGTGCTGCGGGCCGAAGGTGGCGAGGTCACACGTTCGTCGCTGATCCTTTGGGGACCGCCCGGTACCGGTAAGACAACCCTGGCGTCACTCGTTGCTTCAAGCACGGGCGACACGTTCGAAGAACTTTCGGCGGTGACCGCCGGGATCAAGGATGTTCGGCTGGTCATCGAGGCTGCCCGCAACAGGCTCGAACTCAACGGCACTGGGACGGTTCTGTTCATCGACGAAGTTCACCGCTTCAGCAAGACCCAACAGGATGCGTTGCTACCCGCTGTCGAGAACGGTTGGGTCACGCTCATCGCGGCGACCACGGAGAACCCGTCGTTCTCAGTGATCGCACCATTGTTGTCCCGCAGCCTCTTGGTGCCCTTGCGTTCTCTCGGAGACGATGACGTTCGCGTCGTAGTCATGCGCGCAATTTCTGACGAACGTGGTCTCAACGCGCGAGTTGAGGTCGAGGATGCCGCAGTTGAGCAGATCGTCAGGGTCGCTGGTGGCGATGTGCGCCGTGCGTTGACGGTGCTTGAGGCGTCCGCCGCAGGTGACGAGGCGACCGTGGTGACTTCAGAGTCCGTTGAGAGCGCCGTGGCCCACGCGTTGCCGCGCTACGACCGCGACGGCGACCAGCACTACGACGTGACTAGTGCTCTCATCAAGAGTGTGCGTGGCAGTGATGTTGACGCAGCGCTGCACTATCTGGCCCGAATGGTTGTTGCTGGTGAAGACCCGCGATTCATCGCGCGGCGCCTCGTGATCCTGGCTAGTGAAGACATCGGGATGGCAGACCCGTCCGCTCTGCAAACGGCGATCGCGGCGATGCAGGCGGTGTCGTTCATCGGACTCCCTGAGGCACGGATCACGCTCGCACATGCGGTGGTTCACCTGTCGCTGGCTCCGAAGTCAAATCGGGTGTACGCCGCCATCGGCGCGGCGATCGCCGACGTCGAGGCAGGCCGAATCGGGCAGGTGCCGGGACCGCTGCGCGATGGTTCGTCGAGCGCATCGCGCGCGGAGGGGGCGGGCAAGGGGTATCGATACCCACACGATGATCCGGCCGGAATCGTCGAGTTCGAGTATGCGCCCGCGCCCGTGCAAGGTCGTCGGTATTACGACCCGAGCGAGCACGGAGCCGAGCGTCGTTGGGGTGAGTTGGCAAGAAATATTCAAAACGCCCTTGGCCATGATCTTGCTGGCGGGTAAGGTTGGCTCCGTTAGTTGGGGGCGCACGGCGAACACTTCACGTTCGAGACTCCTGAAACGTGGCACCTATTTCGTAGGAGAACTTCACTGTGAGTCGAATGTTGTGGGTAGCGGTTGGCGCTGCGGGCGGAATCTACGCATACCGTCGTGGCCAACGTGCACTTGATGAAGCAAAAGCACGTGGATTCGTCGGCAATGTGCAGGTCGCTGCCGGGACTGCTGCCAATGTGGCCTCCGGCGTTAGCAAGGTTGCCGCGCTTGCAGCGGGACAACCAGCTGCTCCCGTCGTCGTGGATTACGAAACGGCCGCCGCATTGCCGCATGACGTACAGGTGACCCCGGTTCGGCAGACGTCGCTGTCGCGCAAGCAGAAGCGCGTTCCAGCCACGGCAATGCGACTCGCGGCCCTCAATCCGAATGCCGTTGTCGACATTCGCGAGATGCACTCCAGGGCTGTCTAGCCCGTTAGATCGCTCCGTGTGCGTCACGGCAGGTGCATCTGGCCTGCTCGCACCGCGAGCGGATCGTTCAGGAGAGACCTTCGCCTAGTACGCTGACCCGCGTTAGTTGTCGTTGTTGGGGCCAGTGAGGAAAGTCGAGCACCTATGGAATCCGCGGAGATCAGACGCCGCTTTTTAGCCTTCTTTGCTGACCGTGGACACACGATCGTTCCGAGCGCATCGCTGCTGCTTGACGATCCGACTCTGCTGTTCGTAAACGCTGGAATGGTGCCGTTCAAGCCATACTTCCTCGGCGAAGCGAAACCTGACTACACCCGCGCGACCAGTGTTCAAAAGTGCGTTCGCACCCTCGACATCGAAGAAGTTGGCAAGACCACGCGTCACGCGTCGTTCTTCCAGATGTGCGGCAACTTCTCGTTTGGCGACTACTTCAAAGAGTCCGCCATCCCACTGGCGTGGGAACTGCTGACGAGTTCCGTCGCTGATGGTGGATTCGGATTCGACAAGGAGCGCCTGTGGGCGACGGTCTACGAAGACGATGACGAGAGCGAACAACTCTGGCTCACCTTGACCGACATTCCTGCCGATCGGATTCAACGCCGCGGCAAGGCCGACAACTTCTGGTCGATGGGCGTACCTGGGCCATGCGGGCCGTGCAGCGAGATCTACTACGACCGCGGCCCGGAGTACGGCAAAGAAGGCGGGCCGGTCGTTGATGAAGATCGTTACCTGGAGATCTGGAATCTCGTCTTCATGCAGTACGCCCGAGGTGACGGCGAGACCAAGGACGACTACCCAATCCTTGGGGAACTTCCCGCCAAGAATATTGACACCGGCGCAGGCTTGGAGCGCATTGCCGCACTTCTACAAGGCGTAGACAACATTTACGAGATCGACACCACCGCGACGGTGCTGAACAAGGCCACCGATATCACGGGCAAGCGCTACGGGGATAACGAGAAGGACGACGTTGCTCTGCGGGTCGTCGCAGATCACTCGCGCACCTGCGTTTTCATGATTGCTGACGGTGTGAACCCGGGCAACGAGGGGCGCGGCTACGTGCTGCGTCGGATTACTCGGCGGGTGATCAACAAGATGCGTGCTCTCGGTGCGACCGAGCCGGTAATGGCTGACCTGATTGCATCCGTTGTTGAGGCGATGAGTCCGCAGTATCCAGAGTTGACTGCAGACGCTGACAGGATCGCCACGATCGCTGCGAATGAGGAACGTGCCTTCCTCGAGACGATCAGATCAGGAACCGTCATTTTCGACAATGCGGTATCCGAAGTCCGGTCGGGCGGCGGAAAGGTGTTGTCCGGCGACAAAGCATTCTTGCTGCACGACACTTACGGGTTCCCGATCGATCTGACCCTAGAAATGGCTGAAGAGTCCGGGCTCACCGTGGACCGTGACGGGTTCACTGCGCTCATGAATGACCAACGTGCGCGCGCCAAGGCTGACGCCCGCAGTCGCAAGGCCGGCCTGGCTGACCTCACCGAGTTCCGAACGTTGCTCGACCGCTTTGGGCCAACTGACTGGCTCGCCTACGAAGGTTTGGACTGTGACGCGCGAGTCATCGGCATCCTCAAGGGTGAACAGTCCACACCTGCGCTTGTCGCCGGCGAAGTTGGCACAGTGATTCTGGATCGAACGACGTTCTACGCCGAGTCCGGTGGGCAGCACGCTGACGCGGGCCACATCTTTGGTGACGGCGTTGAACTTGAGGTTCTCGATGTGCAGCGACCAGTGAAGGGTTTAGTCGCTCATCAAGTTCGCGTGACGTCAGGTGAACTCGCGCTTGATCAGCAGGTGCGGGCGCAAGTCGATCCGGGCTGGCGCCGCGATGCGCGCCAAGCCCACTCCGGCACGCACGTCATTCACGCGGCACTCCGCGAGGTGCTTGGACCATCGGCGCTGCAGTCGGGCTCATTCAACCGTCCGGGCTATCTGCGTCTGGACTTCAAGTGGACGGGGTCGCTGTCAGATCAAGCGCGCCGTGATGTTGAGGATGTCTCGAACAGGGCCGTGCGTGACGACTTGGGTGTCGGCGTCGAATACATGACTCTTGAACGCGCAAAGCAACTTGGAGCGCTTGCACTGTTCGGTGAGACATATGGCGAAGAGGTTCGGGTTGTCGAGATCGGCGGTGAATGGTCGCGGGAACTCTGTGGTGGAACGCACGTGGCGTCGAGTTCGCAGATCGGCCCCATCGCGGTTACCGGCGAGTCTTCGATCGGATCGGGAACCCGGCGGGTGGAGGCCACTGTTGGGCTTCCGGCATTTGAGTACCTGGCTCGTGAACGTGACCTCGTGGCGCAGTTGACCGACCTGCTCAATGTAGGTGCCAGCGACTTACCTCAACGCGTCGCCGACATGGTGACTCGACTCAAAGATGCCGAACGCGAACTCGACAAGATCAAAAAGGCATCACTTGCTGACAACCTCGACGACATGCTTGGACAGCCGGTTATGTTTGGCGCGGGTCAAGGCTGGCTGTTCGAGGCACCAGCCGGTACTGGCGGCGGCGACCTGCGCGAGCTTGTCCAGCGGGCAAACAAGAACCAACGGCCCGATGCGCCAGCAGTCTGGCTAGGAGCGTCTACCGACGCGGGCAAGGTCGCGCTAATAGCCATGGCGAACAAGGCTGCCCAATCGGCGGGAGTCACTGCGAAGGACTTGTTGGCGGCGGCCCTGCCGTTGGTGGACGGGCGCGGCGGCGGCAAAGCCGACGTCGCCCAGGGTGGCGGCACGAATCCGGAGGGACTTGCAGGGGCATTTGCCGCTGCACAGGAGTACCTCGGCGAACGCTGGGGCGCTGCGCAGTAGTGCGCCCTGGAGTCAGGCTCGGCGTCGATGTTGGGCAAGTCCGAGTCGGCATCGCACGCAGCGATCCAGCGGGCACGCTGGCATTCCCCGTCGAGACTCTCAAACGGGGGAAGACCGATATTCCGGCGATTTGTGAGATGGCGAGGGAATACGAAGCGCTCGAAATCCTTGTCGGATTGCCGCTGGGATTGTCGGGAAAGGCTGGCAAGGCGGCCGATTTGGCGCGTACTTACGCCGAAGAACTTGCAGTTCAGGTTCATCCAACTCTCGTCAAACTTATTGACGAGAGACTGACGACCGTTCAAGCTCAAAGAAGTCTGCGTGATTCGGGAATTACGACTCGCCAAGGCCGCGGGGTCATTGATCAGGCGGCCGCGGTCGTTATCGTTCAACACGCATTAGAGTCCGAGCGCCAATCCGGTGAACCGCTCGGCACAACAGTGAGGACGCCATGAGCCAGGTTGGCCTGACCATGACGGAAGGGGCACCCGAGGGGAGCCCGCCACCGCGCAAGCGCGGCAAAGCGGTCGTGTGGATCGCGCTGCTGGTAGTGATCGGGCTACTTGTGGTGGCGATGTGGTTCGCCTATTCGACGGTGATGAAGTCTGCACCCAACTATGAGGGCGAAGGAACTGGTTCGGTCATCGTCAAGATTGAGCCGGGGCAATCGATCGCCAGCATCGGCGGCACGTTGGCCGAGAAGGACGTCGTGATGTCGTCCGAGGCATTCGTTGACGCTGCAAGTGATGACCCCAAGGCCCGCTCTATTCAGGCTGGTGTCTTCCAGATGCGGCTCCAGATGAGCGCTCAGGCAGCACTCGACCTGTTGACCGATCCGACCAACAAGGCCGGAGTTGTCATCATTCCGGAAGGAACGCGTGCGAACCGCGTTGCCGAGATCGCCTCGCAGGCCACTGGTGTTCCACTGGAAGACTACGAAGCTGTCATCAGCGACCCATCCGACATTGGACTTCCGACGTGGGCGAAGAACCACGTCGAGGGATTCCTCTTCCCGGCCACCTACGACTTCGAACCTGGGACGCCAGCGGCGACCCAGTTCAAGGCAATGGTCACGAAGTTCAAGCAGGTCGCGGCTGAGATCAATCTGGAGCGCCAGGCCGCGGCGGTTGGCCAGACTCCTTATGCGATCCTGACGATCGCCAGCATTCTTGAAGCCGAGTCGCAACCAGGGGACTTTGCCAAGGTCGCGCGGGTCATCTACAACCGACTCGCGTGCACGTTGCCCGCTTGTAAGTCCGAGTACATCCAAGGCCGGTTGCAGATGGACTCCACGATCAATTACGCGCAGAACAGTTCGGACCTCAACTTGAGCGCCGAGGAACTCGGCGCGGACGGCCCATACAACACGCACAAGAACAAGGGCCTTCCGCCAACGCCGATCAACAACCCTGGTGCAGCCGCAATCGAAGCTGCGTTGAACCCCGCCGACGGCGACTGGCTGTACTTCGTGTCAGATCGGAGCTTCACCAAGTTCTCGGACACGTTCGAAGAACAAAAGGAAGCCGAGCAGAAATGGCGAGAGAGCACCGGACAGTGACTCAGCCCCGCCGTGCTGCGGTATTGGGATCACCGATCTCTCACTCACTGAGCCCTGCTCTGCATGAAGCGGCGTATCGCGCGCTCGGGCTGGATTGGGAGTACGGCTCGATCGACGTCACTGTTGACCGGTTTCCGCAAGTCTTGGATGAGTTGCAGGCCGACCCCACGTTCGGTGGAGTTTCACTGACGATGCCCTTGAAGGAGGTCGGCCTGGCAGCGGCCGACATTGCCTCGGACGTTGCCCGCAAGACCCATGCGGCGAACACCCTGATCTTCCGGGGAGGGTCAATCGAAGCTGACAACACTGACCCCGAAGGGATCGTCTGGGCGCTTAACCGCGCGGGGATAGCTGCTGGCGCCGGTGCGGTGGTTGAGAGCGCGGGAATCGTCGGCGCGGGCGCTACGGCTAGGTCGACGGTCGCGGCACTGGCGCACCTTGGCATTGCCGAAGTCCACGTCGTAGCGCGGCGCCCGGAAGCAATCACCGACCTCCGCGAGGTTGCCGAGGCGTTCGGTCTCCGCGTGTTCGGACACTCGTGGGACGACCCGGCATCTGTGCTTGCGAGTCACGTTGTTGTCTCGACCACGCCGCGAAACGTCGCTGATGCGCTGGTGCCCGCGCTGTCTTCGGCTCCTGGCGTGCTGCTCGACGTCGTGTATTCGCCGTGGCCGACTTCACTGGCTGGCGCATGGGCAGCGGCGGGTGGTCAGGTGGTGTCGGGTCTCGAGATGCTCGTTGGACAAGCCGGACGTCAGGTCGAGCTCATGACCGGTCGATCCGCACCACTGGACGTCATGCTTGCCGCCGGACTGACAGCGATGGGCCGCTAGTCCGTCTCTCGTTCGATATCCACAGGACCCACGAACCTGCGCAGTTTCACCCACACCTGCCCTAGGGTGAACGAGTGCGAATCGCGATCACCCTCTTCTCCGCCCTCCTTGGCGCTGTGATCGGCTACTACGCACCACAGATTGCGCTACGCACGACTGGGCTCACCATCGTGGACAGGCGCGCTGTCTATGTCGTCGTAACCGCCATCGGTGCGGGACTGACTGGGTGGGGTGTCGGAGCGCGCTGGACGTTGGTTGCATGGCTGTGGGTGGCGCTGCTCGGAGCGATTCTGAGCTTCATCGACATTCAGCACCATCGTCTTCCCGACGCATTGACGCTGCCGTCATACGTCGTTGTGGGCGCAGCTTTACTCCTTCCTGCGTTGGCTTACGGTCAGTGGGATGCCTACCTGCGAGCTTGGCTTGGGGCGTTGGCAATGTTCGTCGGCTACTTCTTGCTCGCCCTGATCTACCCCGCGGGTATGGGGCTCGGTGACGTAAAGCTCGCAGGCGTTCTCGGTCTCGTCCTGGGCTACATCGGCTGGCCATTCGTGTTCGTCGGGTTCTTCGCAGCGTTCTTCGTGGGCGCATTTGTTGGAGTTGCACTCATGGTGTTTGGCCGCGCGGGTCGCAAGACGGCGATTCCGTTCGGTCCGTTCATGTTCGTTGGCGCACTCACAGCATTGTTGTTTACGGCCCCGCTGATGCGCGGTCTCGCCGCAATTTGATTGCGCGTGCAGACATCGGTTGGGCACGAACACTGGTGGGCGTGAAACACTTAGCATCATGCTCAGATGGCTAACCGCTGGTGAATCTCATGGCCCCGCGCTCGTTGCAATCCTTGAAGGCTTGCCGGCCGGCGTTCCGGTCACCACAGATTCGGTGTCCGAAGACCTCGCACGTCGGCGTTTAGGTGCCGGGCGCGGCGCCCGAATGAAGTTCGAACAAGACAAAGTGACGCTCGCTGGTGGAGTGCGCCACGGGTTGTCTCAGGGTGGCCCGATCGCGATCGAGGTCGCGAACTCCGAATGGCCCAAGTGGGATGTCGTGATGTCGGCGGATCCAGTCAGTGCCGACGACCTGGCCGGAATTGCCCGCAATGCGCCACTCACACGTCCACGCCCGGGGCACGCTGACCTTGCTGGCATGCAGAAGTACGACTTCGATGATGCTCGACCGATTCTTGAGCGGGCAAGCGCACGCGAGACAGCCGCACGAGTTGCACTTGGTGCGGTGGCACGTTCGTTCCTCGAATCCGCACTTGGAGTGACTGTGGTTAGCCACGTGGTCTCCTTGGGGACGGTGAAGTCCACCTCGACCGTTCTGCCGACCATCGCCGACGTCGCAGCGCTTGATGCAGATCCGGTGCGGTGCCTTGATGCCGCTGCGAGTGCGGCAATGCAGGCGGAGATCGACTTGGCGCGCAAGGAAGGCGACACCCTCGGTGGCGTCGTCGAGGTTGTTGTTCACGGTCTACCGCCGGGCTTGGGTTCTCACGTTCATTGGGACCGTCGTCTCGACTCGCGCCTTGCTGGCGCACTCATGGGTATTCAAGCCATCAAGGGTGTCGAACTAGGTGATGGCTTCGAACTCGCCGCGACGCGCGGTTCGGCTGCCCACGATGAGATCCTCCAAACCGAAGACGGCATCCGGCGTGCTTCCGGGCGTTCTGGCGGTACCGAAGGCGGGATGAGTACAGGGGAGACACTCCGGGTTCGCGCAGCAATGAAGCCCATCTCGACGGTGCCGCGCGCGTTGCGGACTGTCGATACCGCAACCGGAGAGCAGACCACCGCTCACAACCAACGCTCCGATGTGTGTGCGGTTCCAGCTGCTGGAATCGTGGCTGAGGCGATGGTCGCCTTGACGATTGCGGACGTCGCGCTGGAGAAGTTCGGCGGCGACAGCTTGGGCGAAACTCGTCGAAACGCGCAGTCCTACCTTGAAAGCCTGACGATCAAGTGACCGTTGTTGTTGCGCTCGTTGGCGTCCCAGGTGCTGGGAAGTCGACGATTGGTCATGAGCTCGCCCAACTCCTCGGTGTCGGCTTCGTCGATAGTGACGAGTTGATTCAGCTTCGCGAAGCGCGGTCAGTCAGCGACATCTTCATTGACGACGGTGAAGAAGCGTTTCGTGCAATTGAGCGCGAGGTCGTGGCTGAAGCACTCAGTTCTGCAGATGGCGTGCTGGCCCTCGGTGGGGGAGCCGTGCTCGACCCCGGCACACGCGAGCTATTGGGTGCAGTGCCGACGGTTTGGTTGACGGTCGAATCCGATACCGCGGTGAAGCGAGTTGGACTCAACGCGCCGCGGCCGATGCTTTTGGGAAACGTTCGCGGGCAACTCAAGGCGCTCGCGGAAGTGCGGAAGCCGTTCTATACCGAAGTGTCTAACGCGACGATTGACACCACCGATCAGACACCCGAGCAAGTTTGCGGCGCAATTGTCGAGGCGCTCGGACTGACACCAACAACGAAGGACTAGCCGTGAGTGCGCAACCAGTAGTGGTCCCAGTACGTGGCGACGCTCCGTATGACGTGGTGATCGGTCACGGTGTGGGCGCTGGGGTGGCTGCTGGCGTTCCTGAGTCAGCGGCTCGAGTGGCGATCATTCACCCGCCGACGTTGCGTGAGCAAGCAGAGAGCTTGCGGAATGAGATCGCCGCGTCGAAGCCGAGCGTGATCACCATCGAAGTGCCTGACGGAGAAAAGGCGAAGTCCTCGGCAGTCGCTGAGTACTGCTGGACGGTGTTGGGGCAGTCGGGTTTTACGCGCACCGACGTGGTGATCGGCTTCGGAGGCGGTTCGACGACTGACCTCGCTGGATTTGTGGCCGCCACCTGGTTGAGAGGTGTACCGCTCATTCAGGTGCCCACGACGTTGCTTGCGATGGTCGACGCCGCCGTTGGCGGGAAGACCGGCATCAATACGGCAGAAGGCAAGAACCTCGTCGGGTGCTTCTACCCGCCGATTCTGGTGGTCTGCGATCTGGACCATCTTGCGACTTTGCCGCCGTTGGATTTCGTCGCTGGGCTGGGTGAAGTGATCAAGTGTGGGTTCATCGTTGACCCACGGATTCTGGCGCTGGTCCAGGAGGACCCCATTGCAGCGGCAACGGCTGCCGGTCCGCACACCGCAGAGTTGGTGGAGCGTGCTGTGCGGGTCAAGGCAGACGTCGTCGCCGGGGACCTTATGGAGGTAGTCGGTGGTCCAGCAGGGGGAGGCATTGGCCGGGAAGTCCTGAACTACGGGCACACCCTCGGGCACGCGATTGAGCGGGTTGAGGGCTACCGCTGGCGTCATGGTGCCGCGATCAGCATCGGCATGGTCTTCGCCGCTGAACTGTCGCTACTCGCAGGACGACTCAGTGAGGACGCAGTGCAACTACATCGCGACGTGCTCTCCAGTGTCGGTCTACCGGTCACGTACGAATCGGGTCAGTGGCAGAAGTTGCATGACGCGATGCGCCTAGACAAGAAGACTCGGGCCGACGTCCTACGATTCGTGATCCTCACCGACATTGCGAAACCAGCGATCCTTGAAGGCCCCGACCCTGCGATCCTCGTTTCGGCATACGGCGCAATCAGTTCGTGAGAGCTTGTGTTCGTGAAACCACGGTGGCGGATGTCGCGACGAACAGGTAGTGAGAGGAAGCCATGACGAATTCTGGAACGAAGCCCACTCGTGTGATGGTGATCAACGGCCCGAACCTCTCCCGTTTGGGTACCCGTGAGCCTGATGTGTACGGCACCCTCGACTACGCCGGTTTGGCCGACTTCTGCCTCAAGGTTGGAGAACGACTCAACTTCGAGGTTGACGTTCGCCAAAGTGATTCCGAAGCCGAGTTGATCGGTTGGATACATGAGGCCGTTGACGGATCGATTCCGGTCGTACTAAACCCTGCGGCCTTCACGCACTACTCCTACGCCCTACGCGATGCCTGTGCGCAGCGCACGGCAACGCTTATCGAAGTGCACCTGAGCAATCCGGCAGCACGTGAGGAGTTCCGGCACACGTCGGTCATCTCGGCTGTCGCAGACGGAACGATCGCGGGTTTCGGGGAGCGCTCCTACGCGCTGGCGCTCACGGCCATCGCGACTGCCTCCTGAGCTCGACGTGACTGTTGGGATTGACTTTGCTGCGCGCGCGGATCAGTTGCGCACGCGGCTCATCAATGGGGGCTTGCCGCCCGCGCTGTTGATTGCGGATGCACCAAGTGTGCGGTGGCTAACCGGTCTGAGTTCGAGTGACGCGGTGGCTGTATTGCTGCCCGAGGCAGTGGTCTTGGTGACAGATAGTCGGTACGCCGCAGCTGCGCG
>CAUJEJ010000245.1 GCA_963169255.1 Actinomycetota bacterium
ATCGAAGTCGCAGGTTCGAATCCTGCACGGCCCACCATTCTTGTCGCGCGAAGTCGGGGGAGAAACCGCGGTTTGGACGCGGTTCGGCTTTCGAGATCCGCGAGTGTGCAATTCAGTGTGCAATCGCCACGGTCACACCGGGGCACAAGCTGGCACAACGTGGCGCGACCTGGCACACCCGGGGTTCGGCGCAAGAACACGGCACCTGAGCGAAGCCGGCTTGGACTACGCGTTCGGCCCTGCCCGGCCGGGCAGGCGCCGCCCAGCGCGCGGGCGTCGCGTTGACGGGCGAACGGACCGTACCGCGAGACGGCGGCCCCACGGACCACCTGTTGCTGCGTTCCGGGAGCGCGGGCGCAGGAAACCACGCGGTCGTTCCCGAGCTTCGCCTTGATGTGTTCGGCGACCTGAGGGCACATGTCGGTCGCCCACGGGAACGCCCAGGCACGAGCCTGGCGCGGGATCCCAACCCGGGCGACATCTACGGAGACCGACATGACCGCGACCGCACCCATCATCACCCCGACCGAGAACAACCCCTGGGCCGAGAACCTCGCCGCGCAGAAGACCCGCTTCCCGAACGCCAAGGACTCGATCTTGTTCGCCATCGCGGCGCTGCAGGACAACCCCGACATCGCAATCGACGATCTGAAGACCCTGGCGAGCCAGCAGGGCATTCGGGTCACGGCGGCGACCGTCAACGCGGCGAAGCGGTTGCTTGATCCGGAGCACGCTACGACGCCTGTGGTGGCCACTGCCGGGCTCAATCCAACTCCCGCCCGGGAACGCTTGGCGAGGCGAGTTCGGGCTGCAGACGCGCCGCTGGACGCCAACGCGTTGATCCAGGATGTGGTCGCCAAGATCCAGGCGCAGGGGAGCGCCGAGGTCGAACGAATGCGCGAGGCGGTGCGGAAGGCGATCACCGCGCTCGAAGCGGCCGTCGGATCCTGAGGCATCCGGCACCGCCAACCCCAAGGCCACGGCGAGCACCACCGAGGAACCCATGGGTGATGTGGTGGTCGCTGACGAACGACTCGGCGGGCTGCTGCGCAGTTATCGACGGTCGGCATGACGGCCAAACACATTGTGAGCACCGAAGTTTCCTGACCTCGACCTGGGCCACCGGTGTGTTCACTTCGACGCAAACGAGCGTGACCAATTCCGCCGGGAGCGACCACGAAACGGCCAATTCGAGCCGGAACTCGGTCGGCCCACTTTTCGGACACCACGCCCATTCACTTCCTGTGAACGCTTCGCGGCCAACGTCGCCGTTGGACTCGCGCATCACTCGGTTCCGGCTGGGGACCGCCCTTGGCCGGACAGGGTTGGCTACCTGCAGAGATCCATCTCGAAGTTTCTGATCGTCTTCGTTGCTACGTCATCGATCATCCTCCTCGACCGAGCTTGACCCGGCGCACCAGTTTCGGAACCACACGGGTCAAACCGCGCTGGTTCGAGGACTAGTCAAGCAGGAACTCAACCCTCACGACCCTGCCGTCAAGGAACTCCACCTGCCCCCAGTCTGCGTTGTAACTCGCGTCCCTACTCCAGCGATATGAGATCACCCCTGTAGCGTGAAGGCGCGCCTCCCCGGTGGGGTAGTCGGGCTCGCGGTATGTGTCGAAAGCCGTAGGGGTACGCGTGGTCGGGCACGTATCCTGCGTATCACCCAACCCGCGCACCAGAGGCAATGGCCCCTCCGGGACCTCCCATCTTCTGCCCACGCCTCGGATGTATCCGACCATCAGAGCCTCAACTTCACCTACCGACATACCGTGGCGCACCGAGTAGAGGTCTGCTACGAACCGTTTGCGTTGGTTCCACGGCGCAACAATCACCAGCGCGCTCAGGACCAACGCCGCCAAAGATACCAATTTCGCGCTGTTTTGGGTTCGACACAGCGGCGTCAGCGAGTAGGCAACAAGGAGGGTGGCCGGTGCGAGCGCCAATGCGCACGCCATGGGACGAATCCAAGCCGCTGCGACCAACAGATCAACGACCACGACCCAAGCCACAACGACTACCGCCATGGAGCCGAAGAAAGCCCGCCTCACGAATTGAGTGATCCGTGACTTCGCCTCCCGGGAGTAAATCGCTTTCATGAAACACGAAGACAGCCCTTTTCGCGGGATATCTCCTACTGAACAAGGGGATCAGGATCTCCAGCTGCCGGCTCTTTCGGAGGCCCACCGAAAGTGCCAGCAGGGACTTCCGAAAGACCTGGTTTTCCGCTAAGTCTCACAACCAGTGACGGTGTCCAAGTCATCTCAATCTTGTAGCCACCTATTCCCCGCACGCACTTGATCCTCACAGTTTGCGTGCCGTCGATCTTGTATATCTTGCCCTCAAGGCGGAACCCGTCCGCAGCGACAGTTGTCCCGGCTGTTCCCGGGGTAGCTGGCCCATCGTCTTCCGGAATAACCGAAAGACGGAACCCCTTACAAGACGGGTCGATAGTTAGGTAGCCGGTGTGCAGCCAGCCATCCGGAACAGCCGACTCAGCAAACAAGACACGTTCATCAGCGACCGAGCGCTCGCCAGATGCCCATATGTCGCCCTCGTAGTCCGGAAGAGTAGGCGCACAAGGTGTGCCTTCGCATTGCTGGGACGAGCAATCGCACCCACCGGGCGACCACTCGCCGCCGGTGTAACCGCAGTCCCAGGTGCCGTCGGCAAGAAACTCGATGCCAGAGTGCGCATCAGGTTGGAGGCCCGAGCGCAGGTCAAGCGCGCCAGTACATGCGCGGCTCGAATTGCCACCCTGACAAGCGCGCTCGCCGCCATGGCCAACCAGCGCGTCGCTCTCCCGTCGACCACTGCAGGCTCCACCGCACTTGCCTCCACAAGAACTCCCGCAGTTGCCGCCACACCCGCACCCCTCGCTGTAGGCGGATTTCCACCCTGCGAACTCCGACGTGGCGGGGACCATGAATGTCTCGTCCTGCCGGATCTTGAAGCCCTGCGGCCCCCAGTCCATCTCCGAGGATTCAGACTTCTTCGAACCGCAAGAACCGCAACAGGTCATGGGTTGATCGGGAAGGGAAGGGGGACCACAAAAGTCACAGCGGCAAGATCCTGAGGCGAACGACAGGGCCGCACCGCTCACTGGAGGCAGGTGGGTCCTGGCCCGCTCTAAGCGATCCCCATACGTCCCCATCCTGCTGAAACTCGATCTTGTAGCCTGCAAGGCTCTCGATATCGAAGTCAGCGAAGAGGAACTCTGCTCCAGGCCGCCGCGGAAACTCCGGCGTCATCCAGAACTTCGGTGGCCGAGGATCGTCCATGGATGCCATTAGACCAGAGCCCAAGAGGCGCGACAAGGCATGGTATCAAGAGGCGCCTGGTATGCACCTATTTGCTAGTCGTATTGTGTTGCCCCATCAAGCGTTGCAGCCAACCACGAGCCGCGGGCGCAGGCCGCTGGCAAGACGCTTGGTCTTCACGACGCGGCCCACGCTGGACTGCGAAGGCCTGCGCACCACGGTTGGTCGGCAACCTGCGCCGATCACGCACGCCTTCAATGTAGGGAACACCGCCGGGGGGATGGCCGCCAGTAGCTGGTAGGTGCTCGACTGGTTCCTCGTGACCCCAGGGGGGAGCAAAGTACTCCTGAGTGACTTTGACCGATGTCCACCCCGGGTCACCACTTGCGCCAAGTAGGCCCCAAGATCGCGCTCGAGCTGAAGTCGGAACTCCGCGAGACGAACCATCTCCTCGTGGGCGAGTTCGCACTTCGCCGCGGCAGCCTGCATCGCCGACACCATCCGGTGCCGTTCATGCACCTTGCCCGACTCCTTAGCCTCGGCACGAACTATCTGGAAGTGCTCGTTCGTAGGCACCACCACGAGGCCAGGCTTGGCCGTGAACGGCGCGGGCAGCCCCGGTGGTGCAAGGAGAGCCAGCTCGCGGGTCCCCCGGCTACCGTCCCCGCCCCTTCCATGCCCGACCCGCTGCAGCCCTTGCGCTTCCTGTTGGTTCTGTTCGCTGTTCGCCGGCTGGATCCACCGCGAGCAGGCCCAGGTCGTCGACTACCTCGTCGAGGAGAATCGCGTCCTGCGCGAACACCTCGGTGACCGGCGGTTGCGACTCAACGACGACCAACGCCGCCGACTCGCAACCAAGGGAAAGGCGCTCGGCCGCAGCCTGCTCGCCAAGGTCGCGACGATCGTGCCCCCCCGACACGATCCTGCGCTGGCACCACACGCTGATCTCGGCGAAGTTCACGAGCGGGCGAAAGGGAGTTGGTAGGCCTGGCCTCATGAAGGCGCTCCGCGAGCTCATCGTCCGCATCGCCAAAGACAACGCCGGTTGGGGCTATTGCCGAATCCAAGGCGAGCTGCAGAAGCTGGGCCACACGGTCGGCAAGACCACCATCGGCAACACGCTGAAGAAGGCCGGCGTGCCGCCGAGCCCCAGTCGGCCGACCTCGTGGCGCACGTTCCTGAAGGCCCACGCGCCCGCGATCATGGCTACCGACCTCTTCACCGTCGAAGCGTGGACCCCGCGAGGGCTAGTGACGCACTACGTGCTGTTCGTGATCCACCATGCGACGCGCGCGGTGCACATCGCGGGCATCACCACCAACCCCAATGCTGATTTCATGGCGCAGGTCGCGCGCAACCTGACCGACCGGGTTGATGGGTTCCTGCGCGATGCGAAGTGGCTGATCCTCGATCGCGACACGAAGTTCACCGAGCAGTTCCGCCGCATCCTCGACGAGGCCGG
>CAUJEJ010000246.1 GCA_963169255.1 Actinomycetota bacterium
GAGTTGAACCAATGGAAGGAACGCTGCGCGAGGCGCAGGGAGTTCCGCAGCCGCGGTCCGGTGAAGACAGGAGTGGCTCAGCATTCACGAATACAGACGAAGCAGCACTCACCCAACATGTGGCATCGCTCGTACGTTCAGCACGATCGGCCGCAGGCTTAACGCAACACGAACTAGCCGCTCGGATGGGCAGCTACCTGTCAGTGGTTTCACACATCGAAGACGCCCTGCACTTACCATCCGTTCCGATGTTGCATCGGATCGCACGAGCGACCGGCCAGTCGATGGAGATCAGCTTTTCATCGGAAAGCACCCCGCGGCTCTAATCGCGGGGGTCTCGCCTCAATTCCCCTAGGTCGGCAGATTCTGGTCGAAAGCGACAACAATCTGCCGACCTATCACCATTGTGGACAGCGTCAGCAGCTAGCGCTGAGTTTGACGCAATATCTGTAGGTGACTAGTTCGGACGAGTTCCGCAAGTTCGTGCGGGCCAGTGGTGGGGTCTTCACTCGGGTGGGGGCGCTCGCGCACGGAATGTCTGAGCGCCAGTTCCGCACCGGCAGCGCAAACGGGGAGTGGGTTCGATACCGGGGCGTGTGGATTCTGACAACAACGAACCCGTCGCCACGCACCGTCACCCGAGCGGCACTTCTACGTGCTGGTCCCGATGCGCGACTCACTGGCAACTCCGCCCTGTTTGAATACGGCCTCGACCTGGGTGTGGGTCCAGTGACGATCTCAGTGCCGGAGTCGACGAGCCGAAGGATCTCGGGTGCGGTTCTGCTCCGGGACCGTGACCGCTTGGAGAAGACGCACTCGGTCAACGGAATGCTCGTCATGTCGCGCTCGCGATCCATCGTCGATGCGCTTCGCTTGGCACCAGCCAACATCGGTCTGTCGATCCTCGATGAGGTGTTGCGTCGGGGCTGGACAACGGCGCAAGAACTTGAGCAGTGGTGTGAGCGGCTTAGAACTCATCGTGGTCTACCTGCGTTGCGGGCCCGGGTGGCCGACGCGCAGTCAGGCACGCTGGCGGAATCTGAACGGCATCTCAAGCGCTTGATGAAACGCGCGGGATTCAGTGGGTGGGTGTTCAACGCCGAGATTCGGTCGGCGACTGATGAACTGCTCGGCGTCGGAGACTGCGTGCACTTCACGCTGAAGATTGTGGTCGAAGTTGATGGATGGGCATGGCACACAGACCGGCAGCGTTTCCAACGAGATCGCGATCGCCAGAACGCCCTCGTCCACGCTGGCTGGACGGTGCTGCGTTTCACGTGGCTGGACCTCACCGATCACCCCGATCGATTGATCGCATCGATTAGTCGCGCGATCACCCAAGCCAACGCGACCTCGATCTAGGCACGTCGGCAGATTGTTGACGATATCGACCAGAATTCGCCGACGTGAAGGAATAGTCCGACGGCACATGGGTGACCACCGGCCGCCTCGGCAACTAAGCGGGGCGAATGGTGCGACGATGGCGACGCACGGGGACCTGTTGACCGCGCACCGTAAGTTCTACTTAGGGGCGCAGATGGTTCGCAGGGTTGCCGTGGTCACTGTCGCTGGTTGTGCGGCTGCAGTCTCAAGTGCGTTACTGGTCGGTGGGGTGACGACGGGGGCGATCGCGTTGGCTTCCGTTGCGACGGCGCTCAATGAACGCGGCGATGGGCCCTCACCATCCAGAGTCGAGTGGAAGCAAAAAGAGAGACCGTCGCCGCTGTTCTCACTGACGCGGCATTCGTCAGCGGAATGATCGCCAACTGCGAGAAAGCGACAAAGCGCGGGCCTGGATACGAACGCCAGTGGCTCCGAAGCCTCTCGCATCCGGCACCGGGTCGGTCATCGTCAACGGCAAAAAGGTCTGCACAGTGAAGCTCAAGAACTCAACAGGCTCATGCGCTTTCAAACCCAAGCGCTCGGGGAGGACGACGATCGCTATCTCGGTCTCAGGCGAGTTCAGCGACGGGGCGCCGATGTTCAGCGGCGCACGCATCGCCCGGAAGGTGCGTTGATATGCGATACGGATCGAAAGTCGCAGTAGTGATGGTCACGGCCTTCACCGGACTGGGGCTAAGCGCATGCGATGAAGACCAGTCGCTGCCCGCGCTAAATCTGACGGGCGTGCATGTTCAAGCTCTCAATGGGCCCAGCAGTTGGCCCCAAGACGGAGTAGGCATGGCTGGACCGTTAGCAGTGGTTGCCGAGCTGTCGACGCCCTTCAAAGGTAGATGTACTTTGCGGATTCCGGCGAGTCCGATCGACTCAAGGGATGCACGAACGCAAATCCTGGTGCCGTTGACAACAATCGCCGTCTATCAAATGGGGGACTACCCGACGGGTGTCGACCCTGCGCCGGTCTCGGGCGACCCCGCAATCATCGAGCTAGACGTGACCTCAGCGGCATCGGTTGGGGGAGTCGTCACCAGCGGTACGGCCCTGTACGACCACAACCAGACCACCCTCGAAACCCACACGAACTGGACCAGCACGTTGGATTGCCCGGGCCGAGAAAACTCCGGGACAGTCACCGTCAACTTCCACTAGGGGCACTTTGACGGCACGCCCCATTGCTGCGGACGTGACGTCCGATTGACCCGGTATGTCCATATCTGTCACGCTGAAGCCCCATTCCACGACGGAGGCACTCATGTCGGACCAGCAACCCCCGCAAGATCCAGCCCAACCGAACGACGGCGCTGGTCAGCAACCACCAATGCCGCCGCCGCCCGCTGCCCCGGTGCCGTCGCCCGCCGCACCCGTTCCGCCACCCGCGGGTGGGTACGGTGCACCGCCGCCGCCAGCCGGTGGCTACGCGCCTGCACCTGCGTACGGTGTCCCGCAGACGCCAATGCCTCAGACCAACAACAACGCGATCATCGCGCTGGTGTTGTCGATCGTCTCGTGGGCCGTTTGCCCGATCGTCGCTGCGATCGTCGCGCTCGTCTTCGCAAGCAAGGCGAAGAAGGAAATCGAACAGTCCGGCGGTTGGCAAACTGGCAGTGGATTCGTGACCGCCGCCAAGATCATCGCGTGGATCAACATCGCGTTCATGATTGTGGTGCTGATCTTCTACGTCATCCTGATTGCGTTCGTCATCAGCAACCCAGGCGTCGTGGACACCTACCCGACGTACACGCCGTACAACGGGTAGCTCTTAGTCAAACTCAAAGAGGCGTGGCCCCAGCCCCTGTGGGGGTGGGCGACCCCAAGATGAGT
>CAUJEJ010000247.1 GCA_963169255.1 Actinomycetota bacterium
CCCACTTGCCGTCGTCCACGGACGGCTTTAGGCGAACGACTAACGAAGGACCACCTCTTGCGACTACTTGTAACCGGTGGAGCCGGATTCATCGGCTCCCACTTCGTCCGCGAAACCATCAACGACAACATGCCCGGCCTCGCTGGCGCATCCGTGATCGTCCTCGATGCGCTCACCTACGCCGGCGACCGCCGCAACCTCGACCCCGTTGCCGAAAGCGAGCGCCTGGAGTTCGTCGAAGGCAACATCCTCGATGCCGCGCTCCTCGATGAGCTGATGCCGAAGGTCGACGCCGTCGTCCACTTCGCGGCCGAATCTCACGTGGATCGCTCAATCGAGGGCTCGACCGAGTTCGTCATGACGAACGTTGTTGGCACCCAGACGCTGCTTGATGCTGCCCGACGCAACAACGTCGGCCGGTTCTTGCACGTCTCTACCGACGAGGTCTACGGTTCGATCGACGAAGGTTCCTGGCCCGAGACCCACCCGCTCCTTCCGAACTCGCCGTACGCAGCGTCGAAGGCCTCCAGCGATCTGTTCGCCCGTGCCTTCTTCCGTACCCACAAGCTCGACGTCGTCATCACGCGCTGCTCCAACAACTACGGGCCGTACCAGTTCCCAGAGAAGGTCATCCCGCTGTTCGTGACGAACCTGATCGACGGCCTGCAGGTGCCGCTGTACGGCGACGGCCTGAACATTCGCGATTGGCTCCACGTGAACGACCACTGCCGCGGGATCTCACTTGCACTGACTGCTGGCCGCGCAGGCGAGATCTACAACATCGGCGGCGGTACCGAGTTGACCAACAAGGAACTAACTGGCCTCCTCCTCGAGGCGTGTGGCGCCGACTGGAGTTCAGTGCGCGAAGTGGAAGACCGCAAGGGCCACGACCGCCGCTACTCCGTGTCGATCGAGAAGATCAATAGCGAACTTGGCTACGAACCACTCGTTCCGTTCGAGACAGGGCTAGCCGACACAGTCGATTGGTACAAGAACAATCGCACCTGGTGGGAAGCCCACAAGAAGGCGAAGGCGTAGTCCGCCGATGACTAGCGACCCACAAGACGTCCGATGGTTGGTCGTCGGCGCAAACGGCATGCTCGGCACCGAACTGATGCGGCTACTCGCCGAGCGAAACGTCAGGGGCGTTGACCTTCCCGAGATCGACATCACCAAGCCGGGATCCGTGGCAGAAGTTCTGACCGACGTCGACATCGTCGTCAATTGCGCGGCTTACACCGCGGTTGACAATGCCGAGGCAGACGAGGCCATCGCGTTCCGGGTGAACGCGACCGGACCGTCAGTCCTGGCTCGCCGCTGTTCCGAGATCGGCGCGAAGCTCGTGCAGATCTCCACCGACTACGTGTTCGATGGCACCTCCACCACGCCCTACGCCGAGAACGCCCAGCCGAACCCACAGTCGGCTTACGGACGGACCAAGGTCGCTGGCGAATGGGCGGTGCGCGCCGAACTTCCTGACGCTCACTGGATCCTACGAACCGCATGGCTCTACGGTGAGTTTGGGCCAAACTTCGTGAAGACGATGGTCACTCTCGAAGCCAGCAAACCTGAGCTATCTGTCGTCGACGACCAACATGGCCAACCGACCTGGGCCCGCCACCTCGCTGCCCGGATCATCGAACTCAGCGATGCAAATGCTCCCACCGGCACGTACCACGCAACATCATCTGGAGCCACGACCTGGTTCGGATTCACCCGTTCGATCTTTGAACAGATTGGCGCGGACCCAACGCGGGTACAACCAACGACGACAGAGGCATTCCCGCGGCCAGCGCCCCGTCCGGCGAACTCCGTCCTCGGCCACGATGCGTGGGCGGCGACTGGACTTGCACCGTTGCCGGACTGGCGCGATGCACTAGCGCAGGCGTGGGAATCCGGCGCGTTCACCACCGACACGAAGTAGGCACTCACTATGCGCGGAATCATCCTGGCTGGCGGCAGCGGAACACGCCTTCACCCGATCACCCAAGGTGTCAGCAAGCAACTGCTCCCCGTGTACGACAAGCCGATGATCTACTACCCGCTCTCTCTGTTGATGATGGCCGGCATCAAGGACGTCCTCATCATCACGACGCCTGAGGATCAGGCCGGTTTCATCCGCCTGCTCGGTGATGGTTCCCGCGTTGGCATCAACCTGACCTACGCCGTGCAGCCGAGCCCGGATGGTCTCGCGCAAGCGTTCCTCATCGGTGAGGAATTCATCGGCGACGAGTCCGTGAGTTTGGTTCTCGGTGACAACATCTTCTTCGGCACTGGCCTTGGAACCGCCCTTAAGGGCAACGCAGACCTCAATGGTGGTCGGGTGTTCGCCTACCACGTCAGCGATCCTGAGGCCTACGGCGTTGTTGAGTTTGATGCCGACGGCAAGGCACTGTCGATCGAGGAGAAGCCGACGGCGCCACGCAGCAACTACGCCGTCCCTGGTCTCTACTTCTACGACAACTCGGTGGTCGAGGTCGCCAAGAACATTAAGCCGAGCGCACGCGGTGAGCTTGAGATCACCTCGATCAACGACCACTATCTGCAGGCAGGCACGCTCAGCGTCTCGGTGCTCGACCGTGGCACGGCATGGCTCGACACCGGGACCATCGATTCGCTGAATGCCGCCAGTCAGTTCGTGCAGGTCGTCGAACAACGCCAAGGTCTAAAGATCGGCTGCATCGAAGAGATCGCCTGGCGCGAGGGTTTCATCACGGCAGAGCAGCTCGCTGAAATCGCCGAACCGTTGAAGAAGAGTGGTTACGGCGACTACCTGCTCGGCCTCCTCAAGTCCTAACTCATCGTCTGACCACCAACTCGGGAGTACACATGCAGGTCGAGCCACTCGATATCGAAGGCGCAATCGAGTTCACGCCCAAGCAGTTCGGCGACGAACGCGGAAAGTTCTCCGAGCAGTTCAAGAGTGGCGTGATGCGCGAGGCGATCGGCCACGATTTCACCCTTGCTCAGGTCAACCAGTCGAACTCAACGCCTGGAGTTATTCGCGGGATCCACTACGCGGATGTGCCGCCGAGCCAAGCCAAGTACGTGACATGTGTGAGCGGCGCGATCCTCGACGTGGTGGTGGACATTCGCGTCGGATCATCGACGTTCGGCCAGTGGCGTGGCGTACGCCTGGACTCCGAGACCCGCAATTGCCTGTACCTGGCTGAAGGCCTCGGGCACGCGTTCATGGCGCTTGAGCCGTGCACAGTGACCTACCTGTGCAGCGAGGGCTACAACCCCGGGCGGGAGCACGAAGTCCACCCACTCGACCCAGCGATCGGCATCGAGTGGCCGGACCTCGGGCCGGTCAACCTCTCACCAAAAGATGCCGCAGCACCCACTCTCGCCGAAGCGGCAGCAGCCGGACTGCTGCCCACATATGAAGAGTGCATGGCCTTCCAGTCCGAACTCAACGCCCGCTAGCCGCCGGGGAACTTGGGGAGTAGGCCGAAGCTTGGGGACTCGTCGCCGGAGCTGGATTTCCCGCGGAACAGGGGGGCCCACTTCTCCTCGAAGATCGTGAAGTTGGCGAACATCGTTGCCTTGTACTCAGGGTTCTTGAGGAAGTCCTTGGTGGTGCCATTTTCCGCGTGGATGATGTTCACCGGCACCTGGTAGATCCGCATCCCTCGCAGTTGGACGGCTATGCAGTAGTCGACGTCCATGACGTACGCCCACTTGTAGGTCTCGTCAAATGGGCCAACCATGTCGATCGCCTCGCGGCGGATCAGGACGCCTCCAAACGTCGCCCAATCCATCTGACGGACTCCGGTATAGCGCTCGTTGTACGGGTGGTTCCGGCCACCGACGTGCTTGATCTTTCCGGCCCGAATGCGGCCGCCGACACACTGCGCCGCGATGTCACCATCTTGAGTCGGCTCGGGGAAGATCAGGTCACAGCCGATGATTCCAGCATCAGGAAGCTGGTCCCGGTACGCACACAATTTCTCGTACCACGTGTTGTTGGGATCATCAGGCATCGGAGCCATATCTGGATGAATGATGATCACATCGCGATCAGGGAACTGGTTCCAACAGTGCTGGAACGCGCGCTCCGGCCCGATCCTCTCGGTGTCTTGCCAGAGGAAGAATGGCAACCTTGAACCGCGTTCATCATCCAAGCCGAATGCCTGGCGAACGGTCGCCTCGTCACGGTCGTGTAGATACGCACAGATGATCATCGGGCGACGGTCTTTGCTGGTGTTGACGGTTGCCTGACCATCGCCATCAGCGGTGCTACGCGTGCCTAACAGCTGCGCCGGTCGGTTCGGAGGCGCTGACTTCAGCGCTGCCTTCAAGGTCTGTGAGGGCGATGGAAGTGTTGCCTCACCTACCCGCAAGGCGACGCCACCAACGCTGGCGCTCGGCTGCCCAACTGCGGTGTCCGAAACCGTGAACACCTCCGTTGGCTTCATCGGATCGCGCGTGAATTCCTCGACCCAAGCGCGCGCGGGGACGTCGCGGATCTGCGAGAGGATCACGACGTCACCCGCGGTGAGATCGGCCAACCCGCGACCGATGCGCGCAAGCCCGGCATGCGGATCGGGTGAACGCAGGAGCGCCTTCCCCTTCTGCCTCCATGTGAGCGACGCAGGCTTTGGCTCCAAGATAATCACGTGGCGAAGTTGGCGAGCCCAAGGTTTCAGTTCGGACCATCGTTGGCGCAGTGTCGACTCCGCCTTCTCCGCGGCCGACCGACTAATTACTTCCACCACCACAAAGTGATCGACTGCTTCGGACAACGCCTCCAGGCGCCGCACGAGGGCAGCGACATCGCCGTCGAATTCGAAGCAGTCGAAGACCGCCATTAGCGCGGGCCTTCGCCAAGCGCAGCGAGATCTGCCTCCACCATCATCGTGACGAGTTCATCGAAGCTCACGGTTGGCTCCCATCCGAGCAGCCGCCGCGCTTTTGAGGCATCTCCAACGAAGTCGGCTGGATCGTTCGGGCGCAACAGGCCATCGTCGACCGCCACGTGCGCGCGCCAATCGTCAATGCCTGCCGCCGCAAACGCTGCTGCAACAAAGTCCTCGATGCTGTGTGAAATGCCCGTCGCCACCACGAAGTCGTCCGGCTCGTCATGGCGCAAGGCAGCAACCATCGCCTGCACGTAATCGCCAGCGAAACCCCAATCACGCCGCGCGCTCATGTTGCCGAGCTGGAGCGGGTCAGGCGAACCCTTCGCAATTCTGGCAGCCGCTTTGGTGATCTTGCGGGTGACGAAGCCCTCTGGCCGTCGCGGCGATTCATGGTTGTACAAGATGACGCTGCTGACGTGCTGGCCGTTGCTGCGCGACACCTGACCCATCCGATGAGCGAAAGCCTTCACCGCACCATAAGGCGAAACTGGCGCAATGGGGGTCTCCTCATTTTGCGGACTGACTTCCGGCTGGCCGAACATCTCGGCGGTGGAGCAGATCAAGACCCGAGGTGCCGTTCCGTGCGCCTCACCGAAGCGCTTCGCCGCGTCGAGGACACGCACGGTGCCCGTCCCATTGAGGTCGCTCGTGACGACGGGGTTCTCCCACGAAGCAGCAACCGACGACGCTGCTGCGAGGTGGTAGATCTCATCGGGTTGGCTTGCCTCGATCGCCGACGCAACGGACGCGGCACTACTCAGGTCGCCGTCGTGAATGACGACGCCGGGAACGAGCCCCTGAAGAGACGGCAAGAGCGGGTCACCAGGCAGCACAAAGCCGTGGACTTCGGTCCCCTCGGCAGCCAGAAGCTCGCTGAGATAGCTGCCGTCTTGGCCGGTGATGCCCGTGATCAGGGCGCGTCGAGCGCTCACACCCCGTGCAGCTTCTTCTGCTCGTTGAGGTCAGACTCGACCATCATTTGCACCAACTCGCCAAACGCAACCTTCGGCGTCCAGCCCAGCTTCTCGCGAGCCTTCGCTGGATCGCCGATAAGGAGGTCGACCTCGGCCGGGCGCATGAATTGTGGGTCTTGGCGAACGTAGGGCGCCCAATCGTCGATACCGACGACGGTGAATGCTGCGTCGAGCAGTTCCTTGATCGAGTGGGTTTCACCCGTCGCGATCACGTAGTCGTCTGCCTCGGGCTGCTGCAACATCAGCCACATCGCCTCGACGTAGTCACCAGCAAATCCCCAGTCACGTTTGGCGTCGAGGTTGCCCATCACGATTTCTTCTTGCAGGCCCAGCTTGATCCGGGCGACGGCGCGGGAGACCTTGCGCGTCACGAATTCCGGTCCGCGGCGCGGCGATTCGTGATTGAACAAGATCCCCGACGACGCATGCATCCCGTACGACTCGCGGTAGTTGATCGTTGTGTAGTGGCCGAATACCTTCGCCACGCCGTAGGGCGAACGTGGCCACAGCAGGGTCTCTTCACTCTGCGGCACCTGCTGCACTTTGCCGAACATCTCCGACGATGACGCCTGGTAGAACTTCGGAGCCTTGCCGTGGATCTGCTCGTAAAGGCGCAGCGCTTCCAGGATGTTGAGCACCCCGCGACCAGTCACTTCGCTTGTGAGCAGAGCTTGATCCCACGAGTAGGCGACGTACGAGATCGCGCCGAGGTTGTAGACCTCGTCCGCCGCCGACACCTCAAGTGCACGCAACAGGCTCGGGATATCTGACAGGTCACCGGCGAGCAACTTCACCGCCGGAACCGTCTGTTCGACGAGCTCAGTCTTTGGGTTGTTCTGCCCACGGATCAGGCCGTAGACGTTGTAGCCCTTCGAGAGCAACAGCTCTGCGAGGTAGAGGCCGTCTTGGCCGGTGATGCCGGTGATGAGTGCGTTGGGCACTGAGCTACTCCTGTGTGTCGGGCGATGCCGCTCGGGAAGGCTGCCATTGCGTGGGACCTACCCTAATGTTCCAGACCGCCAAGAGGTTGGCCTGCCGGGTCGCACCAGCGGGCCAACCTCGATCGCCTGCAGGCGCTACGCCTTGTTCTTCTCGTACTGGCTCGCGACCGGGCCCGACTGACCGACGTACTTGGAATTCAGTTCCGGGTGCCCGTAGGGCCGCTCGGCGGGAGCGTCGAGGGTGTGGAACGAGAGCTGCCCGATCTT
>CAUJEJ010000248.1 GCA_963169255.1 Actinomycetota bacterium
GAGTAGTGCACCGAATGCCAGCCGGGCTCGATATCACCAACCGGAATCTTCGCCGTAACGAAGCCGTTCTCGTCGCTGTTGACCGTGACGGAGTGATCCCCGACAGTCACCGTGACCTCAATTCCAGCGATATCTAGGACCACCCAGCGCAAGAGGTTCGCGGCCAGCGTCGCGTCGATCCGCAGACCTCCCGGCACATCATCGAAGATCGGCTTCTCCATCACCCGCGCACGCGTGTGGGCGATGCCATCAGCAACGAATCCTCGATATGGCTGGATAACCGTGGGCCCAAGCAAGCCAGTTACGCGCTTGCCTGTGCGCAGTGCCTGCGTCGCGAGATCTTCCATGTCCGCACCGAAGCGCAACCAATCAACCATCCCCTGATCGTGCCACTTGCGGGGTCACCGTTGCGTCGGCGGGAAGCGTTCCCTAGGCCATCTCATCCACGCGCCGCTTGCCAGGTTTAGCCCTCGATGCTCGGGGTAGGACGTCAGCGCACCACGGACTACCGCATCGCGGTACCCCAACCGAGTGTGAATCGCCAACAGAGTCCACACCTCGGGAGAACGACATGAACACCATTCCTCGCAAGCTCGCAGCCTTGTTCGCAATTGCCGCGATCGCGTTCACGGCGCTCCTCGCCACCGCCGCTGGCGCACAGGCCAGCGTGGTGCCCAGTTCGAGCGCCGCCAACTTCACGGTGTTCAACGGCACCGGCCGACCGATTGACGTTGTTGTGTTCCCTGACGGCGGTGTTCCCATCCGCAAGACGCTCGACGTTCGCGAGAGCTGGAAGCTGTCGGCCGACTTCGGACAACACAACGAGATCACTGTTCGCTACGTCGGAGATCCGAACGTGGCGTTCCTGGGACACTTCGACTACAACAAGGGCGAGTTCCACCTCACCGATGTGGTGCACGCCAGCGTCCCCTACTTCATGCAGACCAAGGGATCGGGCGCAGGGATCTACCTCCAGGAACCTCGCTAAGCACAACGCGAAATTCCAGCGCTTAGCCCGGATCACCTCGGTACGCTCAACGGATGACCGAGTTCAGGATCCGGGCAGCGACTGTTGCCGACGCGCACGCTTGCCGCGAGATATACCGGCCTTACATCGAGAATTCGACCCTCACGTTTGAATACGACGTTCCTACCCTCTACGAAGTGGAGCGCCGGATCGCTAGCGCACTCGATTCCCACACGTGGCTCGTTGCCGAATCGGCCGGTGCGATTGCGGGGTACGCCAACGCGAAGGATTTCAGCTCCCGCGAGGCGTACCAGTGGTCATGTGAGACGGGCATCTACCTCAGTCCGGACTTCCACGGACGCGGCCTCGGACGGGCGTTGTACCAATCGCTCCTCGATCACCTCGCTGCCCAAGGTTTCAGAATTGCCGTTGGTCGGATCGCGGTTCCCAACGATCCGAGCATTGCGCTACACGAAGCACTCGGGTTCGAGACGTCCGGCACACTTCGATCGATTGGCTGGAAGCTCGACGCATGGATTGACGTCGTCCTCATGCAGAAAGACCTTGCGCCCGGTATGGCACATCCTCCAACGCTTCAGTCCCCCGCCGAGAGTTAGCTACAACGCGCACCCTTCGGTGTCACCTTGCCGGTGATGAAGTAGTTCGTGACCGCGTCGTCGACGCACGGCGAACCCTTACCGAGTCCACCGTGTCCGTCACCGGTGAACTTCAGAACCCGGGAATTCTTGATCTGCTGGGAAAGCTCAACGGTCCACTTGTAGGGCGTGAGTGGATCCTTGGTGCCACCGATCATTTGGATTCGCTGCTTCGTCTTGGATTTGACCGCGGGCGGGGCCTGCCCCTTGCGAACCGGCCAATAGGTACACGTGGACGTGATCGACCAGGCGATGGATGCCCCGAACGTCGACGCTTTCGCACCCCACACCCGCGCGTGCTTGCGCATTTGCTTGAGGCTCGTCGACGTCGGCCGGTCGTAGCAGTTCACCGCCGAGTTCGCCGATACCAAGTTCGTCGGTGGCGTGCCGTACGCGTTCTCGAAGGCATTTCCGATCGCTTCCAAGACCTCAGTGTTGCCGTCGTCAGCGGCGGAGACGATCGCGTCAACCAGCGGCCAGGAACTCTCGCCGCCGGGAAGCGCCGTCTGGATCAGACCTCGGATCGTGCCATCGCCGATGGGCTTCCCACTTGGGCTCGGCAATGGGAATTCGTTGTACATCGCCAACATCTCGTTGAGCTCACCGACTACCGCGCTGCGGTCCCCCGGGAACGGGCACTCCTCACGTTCAGGGCATGAGTCTGCCCACCTCGACAGCGCCTTCTGGAAGCCGGTCGTTTGAGCCTTCCCCCATCCGATCATGTTCACCGTCGGCGAGAGTCCCGCATCCAACACCGTTCGCCCAACGCGTTTGGGGAACAACGACGCGTAGGTCGCACCGAGGTAGGTGCCGTACGAAACACCGAGGTGCCAGAGCTTCTTCTGACCCAGTGCTGACCGGACGACGTCGAGATCGCGCGCAGCGCTCTGGGTACCGACAACACGAACCAACGCCTTGCCTCGAGTCGCGCAACCCTTCGCCATCTTCTTGCTGTTCACAAGGAACGCGGCCTGCTGTTTGGCTGTGCGTGGCAAGTCTGCCGAGCGCTTCGCTAGCGCCGCTTGCGTCACGCAATTGATCTGCGTACTTCGCCCCACTCCACGGGGATCCATGCCAACGATGTTGAAGCGGTCCACGAGTTCGGCGGGGAACTGTGTGTTGAGGCTGTTGGCCACCAGATTCGTTCCGGAGGCGCCCGGCCCGCCTGGGTTCACGACGATCGAGCGCGCGTTCGGATTGCCGTTGTTGGCTGCATTGCGAAGCAGCGCAATCTTCAGCGTCGCACCGCGAGGCTTCTGGTACGAACGGGGAACGCGAACGGTCGCGCACTCGAAGTCGGGGGCATCCGCGCACTGCGACCACGCCGCACGTTGCGCGTAAAAGCGCGCGAGCCGATCAGTACGGTCTCCGCGGGCGGTGGGCACTTGCTGTGTTGACTCCCGCGCCTACACCTGGGCAACCGGCACTGGTTCCACGGATGCAGTGCCAGCGGAATCCGCGAAACTCGCTGGAGCCCCGGCCAGACTCGCCGCGAGCAATCCACCTGTCAGCGCGCCAGAAATAGCCCTCGTCAAAGCGATCATGACGCCACCGTTTCCAACTAGCATTCTGAGCGCCAATCAGGGTCACCGGATTGCGGCACTGGTGGACGAAACTTTGACGTCCATTGGGCACCAGTTGGATCTTTCTAAACCTCAGACGGAGGTGAGCAGAATCGCCTGCGGACCATCTCGCTCGACACCATGCATGTGCGGGCGTACCGCCAATCGGCTCATCTTCGAACCAAACCGTGGACTAATTCTGCGACGTCGGTAACGATCGATCAGCGAACCGCAAGCGCCGCCAACGGAGGCCGACGTGACGACCCTGATTCGCCGACCCATCACAGCGGCGTGCGCAATACTGACGTCGATCAGCCTGGTCGCGCTCACCCTCATAGCTTCGCCAGCGCACGCAAACGGGACAACGCTCTACGTCGCCACGACCGGCAGCGACTCCAATCCGTGCACGTCCGCGCAGAAGTGCCTGACGATCAGCCACGCCGTGTCGGTCGCGTCGCCGGGCGCCACGATCGACGTCGCCGCAGGCAC
>CAUJEJ010000249.1 GCA_963169255.1 Actinomycetota bacterium
TTGCCGCTCATCACGGAACGAACACCGTGCGCTCAGCCCCTGGCGACACCGAAATCACCCTCCCGCTCCCACAACCCCGCCCAATCGACCGTTGAGTGTGAGGTTGGTGCTGGGTTTTCGTCCGGCGACCCACCAACAACCTCACACTCAACGGTGGTGTGGTTCGGTGGTCTAGGAGTCGAACTGGATGTTCATCAGTGTGTACTTCATGTCGCGTTGACGATCGATCGTGTAGGCGTGACCTTCGATTGTGACGGTCCAGCGGTCGTCGACGTTGAATGACTTCTCTTGCATGGTGTTGCTCTTCATTTGCGCTTCCGTGCCGATTCGCGCAGTGTTCCCGTAGTCGAGTGATTCGTCGAGTTCAAAGAAGATCTTCTTGCCGTCGGCGTGCGTAGCGCTACCGAATACATCGACGCCCGCGTTGCCCTTGTCGTGCCCGGTGAATTCACCTTCGCCACCGTATGGCTGGAGGATCTGCTTGGACCACTTGTATCCGGACTCTCGGACGTCCAACTGGATATCAGTCGCGGTCTCATTCCAGGCGTAGCCCGTGACACCCTGCGCCTCGGCTGCAGCCGAACGCGGGGTGGTGGGCTCGGTCGCGAGACGCTCCAAAGGACTACGTGCGTGCAGTGACCACGCTGTGCATCGCGATCGCCGCGGCGACGGAGACATTGAGGGACTCCATAGCGTCGCTGATTGCAATCGACGCGAGAATGTCGCAATTCTCCGCAACCAGCCGTCCGAGACCCTTGCCCTCGCTACCGACCACAATCGCCACCGGCTCGTTCCCAAGATTTGCAGCGGTGATGTCGGAGTCGGCCTCACCAGCCAACCCCACCACCATGAACCCCGCCTGCTTCGCCTGCTCGATCGCATTGCTGAGGTTCGGCACCATCGCCACCGGCACATGTGCGAACGCACCAGCCGAGGTGCGCCACGCAGCGGCGGTAACGGTCGCCGATCGACGAGATGGGATAACCAATCCAGTCGCCCCGAACGCGGCCGCAGACCGTGCGATCGCGCCGAGGTTACGGGTATCCGTGACCCCGTCAAGAATCACCAATAGTGCGGGCCGTCGATCAGTACCAAGGCCAAGCACGTCAACCAGATCAAGGTACTGATACGGCTCGATCGTCAGCGCAATCCCTTGGTGAACAACCCCGTCTACCAAGTCGCTCAGGTCGTCGCGGCCGTGCTCTTTGATCGTGATGCCACGTTCGAGCGCGCGTGCCATGGCGTCGCGAATCCGCGGATCCGAGTCGATGTTCCGCTGAACGTGGAGCGAGACTGCCGGAACGCCTGCGTTCAGGGCCTCGAGCACCTGGTTGCGGCCCGCGACCACATTCTCGGCGCCCTTGCCCGACCGCCGCGGCGCTCCACTGCGTTTGGCTTCCTTGGCCGCGACGCGCTCAGCCGCTTCTTTGCGCTGCTTGGCTACGTGGCTTGTCCGCTCCTCGGCCTTCGGCGTGGGGCCCTTGCCCTCCAGCTTCTGGCGTCGATTTCCCCCGCTGCCAACTGTCCGCGGCTTCTTCTTCGACTTGTCCTTCATCGCGCCTTGCCGGCGCGAATTGCCGGCCATCAGGCGTCACCTGCGAGCGACCAACGTGATCCGTCTGCTGAGTCTTCGATGGTGATACCTGCCTGACTGATTCGATCCCGGATTTCATCTGCGGCTGCAAAGTCTTTGTTGGCACGTGCGAGTTGGCGAGCGGCGAGTTCTGCCGACACTAACGAATCGAGCGCTGTCGCGAGGGCTTCGTCGTTCGTTCCACCAGCGTTCCATGGTGTGCTGAGTGGATCGACACCCAGGATGTCGAGCATGGCGCGCACCTGCGCCAGATTCGCTTGGAGTCCGACGTCATCTCCCGCCGCGATCAGCGTGTTACCTGTCGTCACGTGCTCGTGCAAGATCGCGAGTGCGGCTGGCACGCTCAAGTCGTCGTTCATTGCGTCGACAAACTCCGGTGGGAGTAAATCGACGCTCACGTCCTCGGCGTCGATGCGAGCAGCGGCCCTCGTGACAAAGCCTTCGACCCTGCGGTATCCCGCCGCAGCCTCGGCCATCGCGGCATCGGAGAACTCCAGATTGCTACGGTAGTGCGCTGCGATCAGGTACCAACGCAGCTCGACCGGTCGCACCTTCGTCAGTACTTCAGACACGACGAGTGAATTCCCCAGCGACTTACTCATCTTCTCGCCAGCCGTGGTAACCCAAGCGTTGTGAAGCCAGTAGTTGGCGAAACCGTCGCCGGCCGCACGGGACTGGGCCATCTCGTTCTCGTGGTGTGGGAAGACCAGATCCAACCCGCCACCGTGGATATCGAACTGCGGCCCGAGGTAGGTAGTGGCCATTGCCGAGCACTCCAGATGCCACCCGGGCCGACCTGGGCCCCACGGGGTCGGCCAGCTCGGCTCGTCCGGAGACTTCGTCGACTTCCACAAGGCAAAGTCGCGGGGATCACGCTTACGTGGATCGGCTCCGCTGTCGGCGGCGGGACGAAGATCGTCAATGTGCTGACGGGAAAGCGCACCGTAGTCCGCGAACGATCGAACATCGAAGTAGACATCGCCGTCGGACTCGTACGCATGCCCTCGCTCGATCAAGCGCTGCATTAGTTCAACCATTTGAGTCACGTGGCCCGTCGCACGCGGCTCGACCGTCGGCGGTGCGCACCCGAGCACGTTGTAGGCATCCTGGAACGCACGTTCGTAGAACGCCGCAACAGCCCACCACGGGCGTTCCTCAGCCTCGGCGCGGGCGAGAATCTTGTCGTCAATGTCAGTGACGTTCCGGCACAAAACGACTCGGTAGCCCGAAGCAGTCAGCCAGCGTGACAACAGGTCGAACACAACGCCTGAGCGAATGTGCCCGACGTGGGGAGCGGACTGAACCGTCGCCCCGCATTGGTACATCAGGACTTCGCCGGGGGTCAACGGCACGAAGTCGCGCACTTGGCGCGCCAGGGTGTCGTGCAAACGCAATGTCACAAGGTGTGAGCCTATCGGAGCTAGCGCAACCCTGCCTAGTTCCGATAGCGAGACAACACCCTGCGAAGCGGGCGTTGGGCAAACGCGAGGTAGCTAGAGCCGCTCTAGATACCCATCGAAACGACGCGTCGTGGAGTGACCCGCACGACGACACGAACGTTGTCGGTGCCATCGTCGGCGGGGTAACGATCAGCACCCATGTATGCGTTGGCGAGACCATCGATCAGCTCCCGGCCACCCTCGCGACTCATCGACGCCGTTCCGCGGATCTCCACGTACTTGTAGGGCGCATCGGCAGGCTGGACGACAATCGTGACGCGGTTGTCACGCTCCATGTTGAGGTGCTTGCGGCGGCCTTCGACAGTCGACACCAACACGTCGTCGCCATCGAGCTTGCACCACACGGGTGATAGTTGCGGTTGACCGTCGGGATTGATCGTTGCGATCACTGCGAAGTTCGGAGCGCCAATCAGCGCCTTCTGATCATCAGAGAGTTTCTCAGCCATACCGCCGACGTTACTCCTCTTCAACCCGCCATCTGAACCGGACCCTTGCTGCGTTGGGTGTGGACTTGTTGGGGCATTTTCGCGCTCAGACACCCCAACAAGTCCACACTCAACGCAATCGATTCGGCCTCAGCACGAAGCCAGGGAAGCGAACGGACGGTGGGTCAGATCTGAGGTGAAGGCGGGAACGTCACCGTCACGGTTGCGCCGGAGCGGCGGCGGTTGCGGGCTACCCAGGAAGCACCAGCATCGGCAATCTGTCGCGAACCAAGTCCTGGATTCGCACCCGACTTCAGCCCGAGTCCGTCATCAACTGCTGTCACGACGATCGACGAGTCGACCAGGGCAACGCTGAGTTGGACGCTCCTCGCAGCGCCGTGGCGAGCCGCGTTAGCAACGAGCTCGCGGCTCACATTCGTCACTCGCAACTGCAGCACCGAGTCCGTATCGATGACGCGCGCAGCAGCAGGTTCGATGTCCACGTCCACCGCCACAACGCAATCCCACGCGTGCGCAACCGTTCCGAGTAGGTCTTCGATTGTGGCGGCATTGGACGATGCCTCCTGCGCCTGCAACTCCCGCAAGTCTGACCGCGCGCTACCAAGGATGGACACGGCCTCGGCAAGCACCAATGGTGTGGCTGCTTGGGCATCTGCATCACCCTTTTCCAGTTTGCGCGCCTGGAGCGAAACCGTCATCGCAGCGGCGATGATCCGCCCTTGCACACGACCATGTACGAGGTCGGCAGCGCTGCGCTGAACCGCCGACAACTCTGCACGAAGCGCATCAACCTGCCACTCGATCGCGGCTACCGTTGCGGCGAGTTCGCGGCGGTTACCAACCACCTGGGCAGCGCACGCAGCGATGACCGCCCACACAATCGTTGCAACGAGGAACACCCAGAACGTTCGCAACCAGATCGCGATGAGTTCATCCACCTGCGGCGGCCACCACAAGCGCAGGCTCGCGGTTGCAAGCGTTGACGCACAGATCACCACAGCCAGCAACACAGCGATCCGGATGGCCTGTGGCCACTGCACCAACCGCGGCGTAACAACACGCCGCGCAAGCCATAGGAACCCGTAGGTGACGGCCGAACCGACAACTGCGCATTGCGCCAAGCCACGGAACCCAAACAGATATGTGAACAGCGGAATCGCTTCAACCAACACGGTCAACGTGACAGCCATTGGCTGGATCGGGTCTGCCACGCTGGCCTGCTTGACAGCTCGCCGAAACCAGTGACCTCCCGGCGCGGGTTTGAGTTCTGGCATCGTTGCCAAAAGTTGCGTCTCGCTGAACTGCGGTTCGTCTGACGCGAGGACGTGACTCAGCGTTCGGACCTGACCTTCGGCCTTGTCCCGAACCTCGCGCGCTAGGTCCGCCAGTTGCGCTGCCTGGCTCTCAGGATCCGAAAGCTCACTAGTCGCGAACCGGCGCATCAACACTTCGCTCTGCACGATCGCTGGTTCGACGACCGAATCCACCAACGCACCGATCCCGGTGCGGCCCTGCTCAAGTGCGACCCCGAAGTAGTCCCGCTGCAACGTGAGTTCAGCTTGCCGTTGGCGAAGTATCTCGGTCGACTCGCGATAGCGATCCGCATAGTCCAGCGCGACCGCAATGATCGACAACCACGCAACGACGAGCACGACGCCGGCGAAGGAGCGAACAGTGAACTCTGGACCTTGTGCGTCGACAGCGGCCGCACTTGCGGAAGCAACGAGGGCACGGACAATCCCACAGACGATGTAGACGCCGAGCACCACCGCAAGAGGCAGCAGGCGACTCGTCCTCCCTCGGAGCACGGTCTTGTCTGCTGCAAGGAGGACGAGTCCACTCGCCAATGCCGATACCGCGGCGATAATTGATGCGTCGACCAAGCTGGACCCAGGCAGAATCAACTCCGCCTCAAACGTGTTGAGGAATAGTCCCGGAATCGCAATCGCGTACGTGAGTGGAGAAATCGCGCGCGGACCCCGGAGCGCGTTTACGTCGAGGTTCAAGCGCAGAGGAATCGACGGCCTCATCTCACGTCGACGCGACGATCGCGGTAGATCCCCACGGCATTCACTCGGGCATTCGCGTCGACTCCATCGCTGAGGCCAAGGGCGGCGTAGAGCCGACCAATGATCCGCTCGAGTGCCCGGACCGAACAACCCCGCCGTTCGGCGATTGCGGAGTTGGATAGCCCGTCCGCCATCAGCCGGAGTACCTCCGCCTGGCTCCTGGTGATGGTCGGCAGGTCCGAAGACCGGCTCCGTCGAGGTGGCTCCGCATCAAGGGTTTGTTCAATTGCCTGTTGAAGGACCTCGAGGTCCACCACATCGCTCTTGACGACGTACCCGACGCGCGCGTTTAACGGGCCGTCGAGTGTGGCCACCAACTCCGGTGAACGATACGACGACAAGATCAACACTGCCACCCAGTCGTAGTGATCCTCGATGAACCTCAGCACGTCCAAACCGTTCGGACCTTCACCGAGGGCCAGATCCAGGATCACCACGTCAGGGTCGAATTCTTCCAGCGCGTCAGCTACTTCTGCGCCGCTTGCGATCGCTGCCACGTCAAATCCGAAATCGGCCACTGCGGCTGCGACCAACGTCCGGAAGACGGCTTCGTCATCCACGATCAATGCTCTGCGCGCCTCGCCCGGAGTGTCTCGCGCAGCCATGGCGCCAACATAGCGAGGTTCACGCTCCATGCGCGTGCAGAAGGCTCTCCAGGGCAATGGCCGTCGACCGGGTCTGACGCACCGGAACCGCTCGCATCGGTAGCGCGAACGGGTGAAGCCGAAGCCACGAGTTGGCAGGGTGTGGGGGGACGCCGAACATTTACTCCAGGGCAATCACGCGGCGGGCTGACCCTTAGGAAGCGAGCCCGACCCGACTTCTATTGGAGACACATTGAGTCCTTCACAGCTACTCACCCACGCACGGAACGTCACGCCCATCGGACTTGCGGCGGTGTGCTTCGCCGCCCTGACAGTCACCGGCCTGCCCTCCTCGACTGCGAGTTCCGTAGCCGTCCCGTTCGGTGCGCACCAAACGGCGTATGCCGCTGGGTCCATTCGCCCTTCGGCTGAACAAACATCCTTGGACGCCGCAACGCTGAACTTCTACCAGAAGTGGAAGTCGCGCTACTTGGTCTCCGCATGCGGCGCAGGCAGCGCCATTCGGTCTCCAGACGCCGACCACCCGTTCGTCGCTGAGGCTCAGGGGTACGGGCTCGAAGTATTCGCGTTGATGGCGGGTGCCGACCCGACTGCACAGCAATCCTTCGACTCCGTCCTTGCGTTCGTATTGGCGCACCCCTCCTCAATCACGCCAGGGCTGCTGGCAGCCGAGCAGGACAGTTCGTGCAGGTCGGTGAATGGCGCCGACTCCGCAACTGACGGGGACCTCTCGGTGGCCTACGGGCTGCTCTTAGCCGACAAGCAGTGGGGAAGTTCCGGGACGTATAACTACAAGAACCTTGCCGTATCGCGAATCAATGCAATCAAGGCCAAAGAGATTCATCCAACAACGTTCTTGCCACTGCTCGGCGACTGGTCATCCGCGGGAGATAAGTACTACACATCAACGCGGCCATCGGACTTCATGATCGACCACTTCCGTGCGTTCAAGGCCGCCCCAGGCGACGCCACGTGGGACAGAGTGATCGCGGCAACCTCGGCGTTGATCAGCCAACAACAAACGACCTACTCACCCGATGCTGGTCTGATCGCGGACTTCGTCGTCAACACCACCTCCAGCCCCAAACCCGCCGCAGCAAACTTCCTCGAAGCTCCGACCGACGGGCAGTATTCCTACAACTCAGTCAGGGTCCCGTGGCACCTTGGCGCTGACGCGGTGACCTTTGGCGACGCGGCAAGCAAGACGCAGTCACAAAGGTTGACCAATTGGATCAAGTCGAAGGTTGGCAATGATCCGACGAGAGTCCGCGCTGGCTACAAGCTCGACGGGACTGCTGCCCAGTCGTATCTCGGCCCTGAGTTCGTCGCGACGTTTGGACCAGCGGCGATGACCGATTCCTCGCATCAGCAGTGGCTGGATGCGATCTGGAAGTACACCGCTGCGAGCGCGACCGGCACCGGTATCGATACGTACTACGGATCAAGTCTGATTCTGCAGAGCATGATCGTGATGAGCGGGAATTACTGGAACCCGGCCGCCTCACAGCCATCGGGAAATCCGGCGCCGACACCATCGGCCACACCGACGCCCGCACCATCAGCTTCGGCCACACCGACGTCAACGCCCAGCCCGACTCCGACTCCTACGGCGACCGCGACGCCGACCGCATCACCCACTCCAACCAACCCGTCACCGTCCAATCTGAGCGTGACGTTCCGCTACGACGACAAATGGGTCAACGGCTGGTGCGGGACCCTCATGGTGAAGAACAACTCCGCAACGAGCGTCTCGAGGTGGTCGGCTGGATTCGACCTCCCGACGAACGTCTCGCTTAGCGCCAAGTGGAACGGAACCTTTAGTCGTTCCGGCACCCGTTTCACGGTCCTGTCTCCTTCAGGAATCTCAATCGCTCCTGGAAAGACGAACTCCAGCACCGGCTTCTGCGTCGACAACCTCAGGTCATCGGTCCTCAAAACAGCGACCCCCACCTCCCTCACCGCGACCCACCATCGTTGAGTGCGTGGTTGTTGGTGGGTTTCGCGCAGCGGGCTCAGCAACAACCACGCCCTCAAAGCGAGCATTGGGCGGCTTCAGAGGTCGCGTGGGAGGGTTAGGGGCGGGGGTAGAGGAGGGCTGTGGCGATGGCGGCTAGGCCCTCGCTTCGGCCGGTCAGACCGAGGCCGTCGGTGGTCGTTGCCGAGAGCGTCACGCGGGCACCTATCGCGTCCGACAAAACCTGCTGGGCCTCATCGCGGCGCGCACCGATCTTCGGCCGGTTGCCGATCAGTTGAACTGCAACATTGCCGATCTCGAAGTCTGCGGCGCGGACACGTCGTGCGGTCTCGGCCAAGAGTGCGGTTCCCCGCGCACCCGACCACTCGGGCTGATCAGTTCCGTACTGCGCACCGAGATCCCCAAGGCCCGCGGCCGACAACATCGCATCGCAGCATGCATGCGCAACCACGTCACCGTCAGAGTGGCCCGATAACCCGATCTCACTCGGCCAATGCAGCCCCGCAAGGTAAAGGTCGCGGATGGGTTCAAACGGGTGTACGTCCGTGCCGATCCCCACAACAGGCAGGACTGGCATTGAGTGCTCATGCGTCGTCATGCGGGAAACCTACCGACCCGGCGCCACTTTGCGCATCGTTTGCTGGGCAGGTCGGGAAGGACCATCCCAGGTCCAGTCCGCAGTACGCCGCCTCGGCGGTCCGAGCGGTTGCGAGGTCAACTCGCGCGATGCTGCGCTAGGGGTACTGGCAGGTCCATCGTTGGGATTGCGCCCGCTACTGAACGCTTCGACTGGTGACGAGCGCCAATGCGATGAGGCGATCGAACGGTGTCGTCACCTTGAAGGCATCGGGATGGCCAGGGATCACCTTCACGAGCCCTCCGCTCGCCTCGATCATCCCGGCATCATCGGTGGCGCCGTCTACGTTCTCGTCTCGATGAACCGCGTCCAACGTCTCGCGCCGGAATCCCTGCGGCGTTTGGACACCCCGCAACGAATCCCGTGGGACAGTCCGCAGGACAGATCCACTCGCGTCAACCTCTTTGATCGTGTCGACAACAGCTAGCCCAGGAATCACGGCGTCGGCACCCGCCTCGACGGCGGCGATGACATCCAGAAATTGCTCCACCGGAGTGAACGCTCGCGCAGCATCATGGACGAGCACGATGTCGATGCCGTCTGGCATTACGGCGAGCGCGTTGGAGACAGACTCCGTTCGCGTCGAGCCCCCTGCAACGACCGTCGCACCCGGCTTCGTCAGACGAGCACAGATCTCTTCGACGTCGGCAAGGTAACCGTCCGGCGCAGCGACCACCACTGCTCCCAGACCTCTCATCCCCGCAATGACGTGCACGCAGTATTCGAGCAGCGAGACACCAGCAACTTGCTCGAGCGCTTTGGGAAGTTCACCGCCGAGTCGTTCGCCCCGACCAGCGGCTGCAATAACTATGGCGACCGATCGCAATGATCGGTCGCCATAGTTGGAAGTCATGTGTTGTGGCAGGTAAAAGGACTAGGAAGCCAGAACCTCGTCGAGCAGGCTCTCGGCTTTGTCCTCATTCGTCTGCTCGGCAAGCGCAAGTTCGCTGACCAGGATCTGGCGAGCCTTTGCAAGCATCCGCTTCTCCCCAGCCGACAACCCGCGATCCTTCTCGCGGCGCCAGAGGTCACGGACGACCTCTGCAACCTTGATCACATCACCAGAGGCGAGCTTCTCAAGATTCGCTTTGTAGCGGCGGGACCAGTTCGTGGGCTCCTCCGTGTAAGGCTGGCGCAGGACGTTGAAAACTCGGTCCAAGCCTTCCTGATTCACGACATCACGCACGCCGACAAGATCTACATTGTCAGCAGGTACTCGAACGGTCAGATCACCTTGCGCAACGCGGAGCACTAAGTACTCACGCTTCTCACCCTTGATCACTCGATGTTCGATTGATTCAATGAGTGCAGCGCCATGGTGTGGGTAGACGACGGTGTCACCAACGGAGAACGACATGTGGCAGATAGCCCCTTTCGTACCCCCCAAGGGTAACACGCGGTAATTGCTCGCCTACCAGCCCTGTGGAAACTCCGAAGGCCCATCAAATGGGGCTCTCGGAATGCAAAAAGCCGAAGAAGTGGGGTTTGCGTTTCACTTGCACCCACTGAACGCGCTAGGCTGCGCGCCGTGAATGGGATCACTCGCCACGCCTCAGGTAAGCGCACCGCCGTCTTGGCAGCCAGCATTGCTGCCGTACCCCTGCTTGCAGGGTGTTTCAACGGGTTTGCGGCCCAAACGAGCGTGCAGCCGCCGTCCGGCGACGGCCTTAGCACCCAGGTTGGTGACATCCAGGTGCGCTCTGCCGTCTGGGTGCGCAGCCCACTGAACCCCACGGACTTCACGCTCAGCGCGACATTCGTCAACGATGGCCAGACTCCTGACGCGCTCACATCAGTTACGACCGACACCAAGGGCACAGTTGAAATCACCGGCGGGACGATTCCACTGACCAAGATTGCTGAGACTCGCACCGGCTACAACACGACGTACTACGTCAACCTCAGCGGCGCCCTGATCGCGCCGTCGAACTACGTGTCGACGACGTTCACCTTCGCCAGGGCGGGCGCCGTGACCGGTTCGGTGCTGGTCGTCCCGGCAGAGGGCATCTACCAGGGAATCACCCCTAACGGTGTCCCCGCTCCACCACCGAAGCCGACACCCTCGCCGACGGTGACTGAGGCGAAGCCCGAAGGGGAAGCTCACTCCAGCTAGACACGTCTGCGCCTAGCTGGACGGCCCCACATCAGTTGAACTTGTAGCCGAGCCCTCGCACCGTCTCCAGGTACCGCGGGTGTGCCGGATCGGGTTCGATTTTTGACCGGATTCGCTTCACGTGGACGTCGAGGGTCTTCGTGTCGCCAACGTAGTTTGATCCCCAGATTCGATCGATCAATTGGGTTCGAGTTAGCACACGCCCAGCGTTGCGTAGCAGCAACTCAAGCAGCTCAAACTCCTTCAGCGGCAACTTGACTTCCTCGCCGTTGACAAAGACCGTGTGGCGGTCAACGTCCATCACGACCGGGCCCGACTTCAATTCGCTGGCACCTGGATCCGCTTCTTCAATCGCGGACTGCCGCCGCAACACAGCCCTCACCCGAGCGACGAGCTCACGGCTGGAAAACGGCTTAGTGACGTAGTCATCGGCTCCGAGTTCAAGCCCGACGACCTTGTCGATCTCGCCGTCCTTGGCCGTCAGCATGATGATCGGAACCTTGGAAACCTGGCGAAGCTGCCGGCACACCTCAGTGCCAGAGATGCCAGGCAACATGACGTCGAGTAGCACGATGTCTGCACCCTGGCGCGAGAAGATCTCAAGGCCCTTGTTGCCATCTGCGGCAACGGAGACCTCAAAGCCCTCTTTACGCAGCATGAAGGACAGGGCGTCGCTGAACGACACTTCGTCTTCGACGATCAGAACGTGAGTCACCGGACTGGCTCCTCTTCAGATTGTTGAGTGGGTATTTGGGTGGTTGATGACATGGTGTCGCGGTGTTTGAAGAGACCTCGCCTTGCTCGCCTCCGGCCCAACGGGCCAGCGCCTGCATCCGACGCTTCCTCAGTCGAGTCGGAACTCGAGGTTGCGCTCTGCGGCAGTTCGCCCTGTTCGCGCGGAATCGAACGCCCCACTGTTGGCAGCCGCAGCGTGAAGGTGCTGCCCTCACCTTCAACTGACCAGACGGAAACACTTCCGCCGTGGTTCTGGCAGACGTGTTTCACGATCGAAAGGCCGAGACCGGTACCGCCGGTATCGCGCGAGCGCGCCTGATCCACGCGGTAGAAGCGTTCGAAAACTCGGTCAAGCTCGGCGGAGGGAATCCCCATCCCCTGGTCGGTAACCGTGATTTCGCAGTGGTCGGCAGCGATCCGGCAACCGAGTGAAACCTGCGTGCGCTCGCCGCTGTACGACACTGCATTTGCCACCAGGTTGCGCACCGCGGTGACCAGCTGGCTCTCGACGCCATAGACCTGCGCATGGCGATCGCCCCCGACCACGAGCTCAATGTGTTTTGCCTGGGCCGTCGTTCGCATCGAGTCAACGGCCTCACGCAGAACCGAGTCAATATCGACCTCGTGGGCGTACTGCATCGGATCGTCGCCCTGAAGCCTGGAGAGGTCCACAAGGTCGGCTACCAAGTGCGACAGGCGGGCACTCTCGATCTGCATGCGGCCCGCGAAGTGGCGCACTTCGTCAGGCTCATCGGCCCCCTCGAGAATCGCTTCTGACAGCAGTGACAGCGCGCCAACCGGCGTCTTGAGTTCGTGGCTGACGTTGGCCACGAAGTCACGTCGGACGTCCTCGATCCGGCGAGCTCCGGAAATGTCCTCAGCGATCACTAGAGCAATCGATTCATTAACCGGCGCCACTCGCGCAAGCAATTCGATTCGCCCGGAGGCGTACGGGGGCCGGCGAATATCGATTGTCTCTTCGCGAATGCCAGCGGTGCGGTGGACTGCTGTGACCATCGCGAGGATCTGCGCGACCACAATCCGTTCTCCGACCACAACACCCATTGCGTAGGAGTCTGAAGACGCGACAACCACCCGTCCGCTGCCAGTCTCGACGAGCACGGCTGCTCCAGGAACACCGGTGAGGAGACGCTGAATGTCGGCCAACAGCAGGCTTCGGGTCTCGACACCGATACCCAATTCGCGTGCCAGACGCTCCCGGCGTCGGCGTGAGACCCAGTTCGCCGCCGCGACGCCGATTCCGACGCCAAGCAGCAGTGCGATCACGAGGCCAACAAATGTTGCCACGTCCCAAGGATAGGCACGATCAATTCGATTCGTACATGGCGAAGTGGATATACAACTGCCCGCAACCTCGCGTTCACCTGTTGGCCGCATTACCAGACCAGTCCTTGCAGAACGTTCAATCGCTATCCGGTGACGCTGCGCATGAGCACGGCTATGGTGCTGAATTATGCGAAGCGCGTACCACGAACAACTCGACCAATTCGACAACCAACTCGTACACATGACGAAGTTGGTGAACGACGCGATGATTCAGGCGACCAACGCCATCCTCGACGCCGACCTCGTACTGGCCGAATCTGTGATCGCTGGCGACGAAGAAATCGACGCCGTTGCCCACGACCTCGAGGAACAAGCCCTCGAACTTGTTGCTTTGCAGGCTCCCGTCGCGACTGAGCTTCGGGTACTGCTGTCTGGCCTGCGCATCTCGGCATCCCTCGAACGAATGGGCGACCTCGCGGTTCACGTCGCGAAGGCAGCGCGCCTGCGCTACCCAGCCAGCGCCGTTCCCGCGGAACTGCGCGGTGTCATCACCGAAATGGGCGAAGTCGCCGAACGCATCGTCCAGCGCACTGGCGACGTCCTAGCTGAGCGAGACCTCCTCGCCGCCGGTGAACTCGGCATCATCGACGACGAAATGGATTCGCTGCACCGTCAGTTGTTCCGCGCGGTGTTGTCCGACGACTGGAAGTACGGCGTTGAAGCAGCGATTGATGTCACCCTGGTCTCTCGCTACTACGAACGATTTGCCGACCACGCCGTGACAATCGGCAAACGAGTCATCCATATCGTTACCGGCGAGCCCTACAGCACCGCCGGGGTCGAGTAGGCAATCTCGGCTCGACGGAATATCCTCACCCTCGGGGAGCGTTTGGCGTTACTGGAACGTTTGTTCCACAACCAGCCACGTTGCAAGCGGAGGGACAGCAGATGAAGACGGGTCAATCCCCCTTCGTTGACAACGCTCATTCCCGTATTCGCAAAGCCGCAACCCCCCAGCGGGTTGCAATGCTGTCGGTCCACACCTCCCCGCTCGATCAGCCCGGCACTGGCGACGCTGGCGGACTCAACGTCTACGTGGTTGAACTGGCCAAACGCCTCGCCGCCGCAGGGACAGAGGTCGAGATCTTTACCCGTGCCACTGCGCGTAGCCAGCCCGCAGTGGTTCCGATGGCGGACGGCGTCCTCGTCCACAACCTCGACGCAGGACCACGCCAGGACGTCGACAAGGCGGACCTGCCCGGGCAACTCTGCGCGCTCACAGCAGGCGTTTTGCGCACCGAAGCGAATAGACCAAGCGGCTGGTACGACGCGGTTCACTCTCACTACTGGCTCTCTGGACAGGTTGGTTCTGTCGCGAGTGAACGGTGGAACGTTCCGCTCATTCACTCAATGCACACGATGGCCAAGGTGAAGAACCTCGCGCTTGCCGATGGCGATCGCCCGGAACCTTCCATGCGCGTACTCGGCGAAGAGCAGGTCGTCAGCGCAGCGGATCAACTCATCGCCAACACTGCCGCCGAGGCGCTAGACCTTCAGCAGCTTTACGGAGCACCTGCACGCCAGACGTCGGTGGTGTATCCGGGAGTCGATCTCGAACAGTTCAGCCCCGGAGACCAGGCCGAAGCGCGGCGGTTGCACGGGATCGACGTCAACTCCACGGTCCTGCTGTTCGTCGGGCGGATCCAACCACTCAAGGGCCCGGACGTGCTGATTCGTGCCACTGCTGCTCTCGTCGAACGAAGCCCGCACCTGCGCGACGATCTGGTCACAGTGATCTGTGGTGGGCCATCTGGGGCAGGCCCAGAACGCCTCGACCAACTGCGCAAGCTTGCCGTCGAACTCGGCGTTGCTGACCTCGTTCGGTTTGTGCCACCGACCACCCGCACCTCTCTTGCTCAGTTGTACCGAGCAGCGGACGTCGTTTGTGTGCCATCGCATTCGGAGTCGTTTGGCCTCGTTGCCATCGAGGCCCAAGCCTGCGGAACGCCCGTCTTGGCGGCAGCTGTGGGCGGGCTCCATACCGCGGTTGCCGACGGTGAATCCGGCCTGCTGGTGCCCGGTCACGACACATTGCGGTGGAGCGAATACCTCGAGCGACTGCTTACCCAGCGCAGACTCCTGACTGAACTTGCCGCTGGCGCTCGGCCACACGCGCAGCGCTTCAGCTGGAATTCAACTGCAGCGGCAACCCTTGAGGTCTACCGTCAGGCAGCGGTCGCGCGTGCTGGTGCTCCGCGCCTATCGATCGTCTCGAGGAACTCAGCGTGAGCCCGTCCCCGGCGGGCGACCCGGCGGCCGTCGCTCACACCGTCGCGCACTACCTCGACGCAAACGAGATCGAAAACGAGCGACCCGACGACACAACATTTGTGGTGGTGCTGCCCGGCGAGCACCGATTGAAGACCAACGTGTCGATCGTCATTGGCGACCATTCCGTCTCAATCAATGCGTTCATCGTCCGGAATCCGGATGAGAATCACGAAGCTGTGTACGCATGGCTCCTCAAGCGAAATCGCCGGATGTACGGGGTTTCCTACGCAATTGATCACCTCGGTGATGTGTACCTCGTCGGCAAGGTTGCACTGGAGTCCATCAACGACTTTGAGCTTGACCGTCTACTCGGCACGATCCTGGAGAACTCCGACGGCGCATTCGACTACTTGCTCGAATTGGGCTTTCGCACCGCGATTCGCCGCGAATGGCAGTGGCGGCTCTCCCGCGGTGAATCCACCCGCAACCTCGCGGCATTTACCCACCTCGCGGACCCATTACCGGCCAACGAGACAGCCGCACCAGCGGGGGACGTGTCTGACGCCTAGGCCAAATACGGCAGGATTACTCCTATGACGACG
>CAUJEJ010000250.1 GCA_963169255.1 Actinomycetota bacterium
GTCGAAGGCGCAACCAACGTTGTGTGTGCCGCCCGTGCCGATGTGGTTGTCGCCGCAGTTCCGTGGGCGGGCCACGAGGCATTGCTGACTGAGCTTCGTACAGCGCTCGCAGGAAAGATCATTGTTGATTGTGTGAACCCATTGGGCTTCGACAAACAAGGTGCCTTCGCGCTTGCGGTGGCGCAGGGCAGCGCAGCGCAACAGGCGGCCGAACTCCTTCCGGACTCCACCGTCGTCGCTGCCTTCCACCACATCAGTGCGGTGCTCCTGCTTGATGACTCAGTGCCCACGCTCGACACCGACGTGCTCGTGCTCGGTGACAAGCGTGAAGCAACCGACACGGTGCAAGCACTCGCCAATCGGATCCCAGGACTACGTGGTATCTACGGCGGTCGACTTCGCAACGCAGCACAGGTCGAGGCGTTCACTGCCAACCTGATCTCGATCAACCGGCGCTACAAAGCGCACGGTGGTGTCCGCATTACCGACGTCTAGCCTGAGTCGTTACAGATCGCCTAGTGATATTCGTGTTCGGCACCCGGGTAGGTCCCGGCGACGACTTCTTCGGCCCAGGCGCTGACAGCCCCGCCGAGCACCGACCGCAGATCCGCGTACTGCTTGACGAACTTCGGCGGCTTGCCCGGAGTCAGCCCAGCCATGTCCTGCCAGACGAGGACTTGGGCGTCAGTCGTCGCTCCTGCGCCGATCCCGATGGTTGGAATCGCCAACGATCGCGTGACCATGTCGGCGAGGTCAGCCGGCACCAGCTCTAAGACCACTGCAAACGCGCCGGCTGCTTGCAGGGCCTTCGCATCTTGGAGCAGGATCTGCCCCTCTTCACCGCGGCCTTGAACCCGGTATCCGCCCATCGTATGAACCGACTGCGGAGTGAGCCCAAGGTGAGCCATGACAGGAATGCCCGCCGCTGTGAGCGCCTCGACCTGGGGAAGAACGCGTGCACCGCCTTCGAGCTTGACGGCGTGCGCCCCGGCCTCCTTCATGAACCGGGCCGACGTCTCGAGTGCTTGCGCGGGGGAGGCCTGGTAGGAACCGAATGGCAAGTCCGCGACCACCATTGCCCGGCTTGACCCACGGACCACCGCAGCAACCAGTGGCAGCATTTCGTCGACGGTTACCGGCAGCGTTGAGTCGTAGCCGTAGACCACGTTCGCCGCAGAATCGCCGACGAGCATCACGGGGATCCCCGACTCGTCGAAGAGGCCGGCGGTCAGGGCGTCGTAGCACGTAATCATCGGCCATCGTTCGCCGCGCGATTTAGCGTTGGCGAGGTCGTTCACATTCACTCGGCGGACACGGCCGCCGGGACGATCTGATTGCCCGCCATACAGGGCACTCTCGACTGACATGGCACTTCTCCAATCTCGAGGCTGCGTGGTGCAGTCCCCGGACGGGTCAATAGTGGCACGGATTCACCTGAAACGGCCAGAGCAGGTGCCGTGTCAATATGCACTTCGTCGATCTTGGAATATTCGGCGGGAGCGCAGATGGCGAGGCACGTCACAATAGGTGGGGTCACCCGTTTGCCGTTTGGTGCCACGTTTACTGTTTCTACGTGGCCAGGCAACGCAGCGAAGAGGTAGACGAAGCGATCGTTTCGTCGACGCTGGCGGTCATCGCTGACCGCGGTATCGAGGGGTTCTCGGTCGAGGAAGTTGCCTCACGTGCGAGCGTCGGCAAGGCAACGATCTACCGGCGTTATGCGGACCGAAACGAGCTGATCAACTCCGCGCTGGAAACCCTGAACGACGACCTTCCCGCGATCGACAGGCAAGCGAGCACCGCAACCGTTTTGGTCGACATGCTCGAATGGGTTCGGACGTCACGGACGTCGGGCGCTGAGCTGTTGCCGAGGATCTTCGCCCAGGCCAAGAGCAACCCGCAGCTCTTCCAACTCTGCCACGAACGGGTCATTGTGCCGCGTTGGGAGCGCGTCCAGGAGGCCTTGCGACTCGGTATTGAACGCGGTGAGCTCGCCGAAGACGTCGACGTGGAGATCACGGCAAGCATGCTCGTGTCACCTGTCCTGATGTACAACATCATCAATTCGGGTGGGCGCAAGAACGGCCGCAAGGACTTTGTTTCGCGTCTTGTTGCGCAGGCACTCGCGGGGCTAGCCCCAGTCGAGACCGTTGAGGGTCACACAGATCGTGCAGGTAGGCCCTCGAGACGTACTACTCGCCGACTTCGCCGGGCTCTGACCACCGATTAGTAATTGGCATTCGGCGGTCGCGGCCGAACGCGAGTCTGGTGATCTTTGTGCCTGGGGGATACTGGCGCCGTTTGTACTCGGCCGCATCGGTGAGTCTGATGATCTTCCGTGAGAGTTCTGGATCGAAGCCAGCTGCGATGAGATCCGTGGCAGACACACCTCCCTCAACGTATTGGGCCACGATCGCGTCGAGCTTCTCGTAGTCCGGCAGCGAATCCGAATCGAGTTGGTCGGGACGCAGTTCAGCACTTGGTGGTTTGGTGATGGAGTTTGGTGGGATAGGTGGGGTTTCCCCGCGTGTTTGCGCAACCTCGTTCCGCCACTGCGACAACGCCCACACGAGTGTCTTGGGCACATCTTTGATGGGTGCAAAACCGCCTACGGCGTCACCGTAGATCGTGGAATACCCGACCGCGATTTCGCTCTTGTTCCCAGTCGCCAATACAAGGTGACCTTCGGCGTTCGAAACCGCCATCAGCGTGGTGCCACGAACCCGGGCTTGCAGGTTTTCTTCGGCCAGGCCCGACAGCGACAAGATGCCTTGGTAGGCATCGAAGACGGGCGCGATCGGGACCTGCCGGATCGACAACCCCGTGCGGGTCGCGGTGTCGTGCGCGTCGTCAACGGAATGTTGCGACGAGTATTTGGAGGGCATCGCGATGCCGTGGACATTGTCAGCCCCGATTGCGTCGCACGCGATTACCGCGACAAGTGCGGAGTCGATGCCGCCGGAGAGGCCAAGGATGACGCTTCGCATTCGATTCTTGTGAACGTAGTCGCGCAACCCGATGACGAGCGCGTCGTAGACCTCTGCAAGGTCGCTGGGCTCGTCGGCGATGACACCGGGCTGGGCAATCCCACGGTGTCGCGCGGGCCAAGAGTTGGCGGTGACGCTTGGAACATCAACTTCAAATTCGCACATCAACAGATCGGTGTTGAATCGCGGCGATGACGCCGCGAGCGTCCCATCCGGACGCACGACCATCGAGCCACCGTCGAATACCAACTCGTCTTGTCCACCGACGGCAGCGACGTACACAACGGTCGCGCCGGTATCGGCTGCGCGCGTTTGGCAAAGCTCGACGCGTTGGTGGTGTTTGCCCTGCTCGAAGGGGGATGCGTTCAGGACCAGCAATACGTCCGCTCCTGCACGCGCGGCGATCTCCGGCGGGCTGTCTGCCCGCCACAAGTCTTCGCAGATGGCGATCGAGATGCTGATCCCGCCAACGTCGATGACGCAGGGTTCATTGCCCGGTTCGAACAGGCGGCGCTCATCGAACACGCCATAGTTCGGCAGATGGTGTTTGGCGTAGGTACGTTCGACGACTCCTGCGCGCAGGACTGACGCCACGTTCTGTGGTCGCCCACCCGGTGCCGTCGCGAGCGACCCCACCACCACCGCGATGTGGCCGAGGCCATCACGCGCGAGTTGGGTGGCGAGTTCCGTTGTTGCCGCGACCGCGGCGGCCTGGAATGACGGCCGCAACGCGAGGTCTTCGACTGGGTAGCCGGTGATCGCCATCTCCGGGAAGGCAATGACGTCAGCGCCGAGAGCACCACCGCGGTGGCACTCTCGAAGGATCAACTCGACGTTGCCTTGTAGGTCGCCGACGGTCGTGTTGACCTGGGCGCTCGCTATTCGCACGGTTGGCACGGATGGAGCGTATCTGGCGGCGCGCCAAACCCGGCGCATCTTCCGCGCCTTACCCGCTGCGCCACACACACTGGCCGTGGGAAGATGTGCGGCATGGATAGGCAGACCGAATTCGTCCTGCGCACAATCGAAGAACGAGACATCCGTTTTGTGCGTCTCTGGTTCACGGACGTGCTCGGAATGTTGAAGTCCGTGGCGATCGCTCCGGCGGAGCTCGAAGGAGCCTTCAGCGAGGGCATCGGCTTCGACGGTTCCGCAATTCAAGGCTTTGCTCGGATCAGCGAAGCCGACATGCTCGCCAAGCCGGACCCCGCGACTTTCCAGCCCCTGCCGTGGCGAGGCGAGACTCAGGCGGTCGGGCGGATGTTCTGCGACATCACATTGCCCGATGGCTCCCCGTCCTACGCGGATCCGCGTTGGGTGCTCAAGCGAACCCTCGCGCGCGCTGCCGACATGGGCTTCACTTTCTACACCCACCCGGAGATTGAGTTCTTTCTCTTCAAAGACCGCGACCTCGCCAAGCCGTTGCGTCCCGGTCAGCCGCCGGTGCCCGTCGACGACGTCGGATACTTCGATCACGCGCCTCAGGGCGGCGGGCAAGACTTCCGTCGTACGGCGATCACCATGCTGGAGAAGCTCGGCATCTCGGTGGAGTTCAGTCACCACGAAGCTGCTCCCGGCCAACAGGAGATCGACCTGCGCTACGCGGATGCACTCACCACCGCAGACAACATCATGACGTTCCGCCTGGTCGTGAAAGAGGTTGCGCTGGAGCAGGGGCTGCAGGCTTCATTTATGCCGAAGCCGTTCACGGAGTTCGCTGGCTCAGGCATGCACACTCACATGAGCCTGTTCGAGGGTGAGCGGAACGCGTTCTACGAGCCAGGCGCGGACATGCAGTTGTCAAAGGTTGCTCGTTCGTTCATGGCGGGTCTGTTGCGTCACGCTCCGGAGATCACCGCGGTCACCAACCAGTGGGTGAACTCGTACAAGCGGCTCGTCGGGGGCGGTGAGGCGCCGTCCTTCATCTGCTGGGGGCACAACAATCGTTCGGCGCTGGTGCGCGTGCCGATGTACAAGCCGCACAAGGGGAACTCGACTCGGATCGAATACCGCGCCCTCGACAGCGCGTGCAACCCCTACCTGGCCCTGGCCTTGCTACTCGCCGCTGGCCTCAAGGGCATCGAGGACGGCCTCGACTTGCCGCCAGGCACCGAGGACGACGTGTGGTCGCTATCGCAGTCCGAGCGCCGCGCGATGGGCCTCGAACCGCTGCCAACCAGCCTCAACCGGGCTATCCAAGCGATGGAACGCAGCGAACTCGTCGCTGACACCCTCGGTGAGCATGTGTTCGACTTCTTCCTGCGCAACAAGCGCGCGGAGTGGGAGGAGTACGCCGAACAAGTCACCGAGTTCGAGCGTCTCAAGTACTTGCCCGTGCTCTAACCGATTGATCTGGCCCAAGGCAATCCCAAAGTGAGACAACTGTGAACACTCGGCAACATTCGCTGTCTGGGCAACTCGCGCGCCTCGGCTTCATCGACAGCGCACGCGCGATCGCCCTGCTTGAATCACCGGCGTTTGACGGGTTGACGAGTGACCGGCAACTTCTCGAAGTTTTTAGTCAGTGTGCGGACCCAGATCAAGGCCTGCTTTCGTTCGAACGCATCTTGGCTTCGGCTGCCGAACACGGGATCAGGGACGAGCTAGCCCGCAACCTCTTGGCCGACTCCGACTTTCGTCTGCAACTCGCACTCGTGCTCGGCGCCAGTGAAGCTCTGGCCGAATTCCTCGTGCGTCATCCCGAGCAATACCGAGTGTTGGTTGATCACGACCTGATGGATCACCCCCCGACGCCGGATGTGCTGCGCGATGAGCTCGTGGCATCGGTGGGTTGCACGGCTACTGACAATGCTCCGTGGCTCGATGGTGCGACCGCTTTGCGCATCGCCTACCGGCGGCGACTCTTGGCGCTCGCTGCTCGTGACTTATCGGGTCACTCATCGTTCTCGGAAGTCACCCACGAACTTGCTCACCTTGCCGACGCCGTCCTCGCGGCATGCCTTGAACTCGCTCGGTGTGAACTTCCTGCAGACGCGGCACCTTGCCGAATCGCAATTGTCTCGATGGGAAAATGCGGCGGCCAAGAACTCAACTACATCTCTGACGTTGATGTGATCTTCGTTGCCGAACCAGGTGAGCTCCCAGACGGCACCCTCGCCGATGAGGACGACGCGCTCCAGACCGCGACGCTGCTCGCGCGGGGCGTGATGCGTGCGGCCAACGACTCGACCCCCGAGGGTTCGATCTGGGAGGTTGACGCAGCCCTTCGCCCAGAGGGCAAGGCGGGCGCACTTGTTCGAACCTTGGCCAGCCACGTTGGCTACTACGAACGGTGGGCGCAAACCTGGGAATACCAGGCCCTACTCAAGGCGCGCTTCTCGGCGGGGGACGCTGAACTCGGACGCGAGTACGTTGAGTCGCTGTCCCCGTTGGTGTGGTCGGCGGCGGACCGCGCCAACTTCGTCAGCGAGGTGCAAGAGATGCGCCGCCGGGTTGAGGCCAATATCCCGGTCAACAAGTCTGACCGGGAACTCAAGCTTGGCAAGGGCGGATTGCGCGATGTGGAGTTCAGTGTGCAGATGCTGCAACTGGTCCACGGTCGTTCCGATGTGATGCTGCGCAGCGCAAACACGATGAGTGCGCTCGAGGCGATGGCCACTTGGGGATACGTCGGACGCGAAGATGCGGCAACGCTGTCGGCCGCGTACCGATTCCTGCGGACGATGGAACACCGGTTGCAGCTCTACCGGATGCAACGCACGCATGTGGTGCCCACGGATGACGAGGCACTGCGACGGCTCGGGCGTTCGATGGGTTTCCGCACCGACGCAAAGAACGAGCTGATCGAACAGTGGCAGAAGCACCGGGTAGCGGTCCGGCGGCTCCACGAAAAGCTCTTCTACCGTCCTCTACTTAACGCAGTCGCACGGCTGGATTCCGGTGATGCGCGCCTCAGCGTTGAGGCGGCCACCCAGCGGCTCACAGCGCTCGGATACGTCGACCCCCAAGGTGCGCTGCGGCACATCGAGGCGCTGTCGTCCGGGATTAGTCGGCGGGCGGCGATTCAGCGCACGCTGTTGCCCGTCTTGCTTGGGTGGTTCGCCGATGCACCGAATCCTGACGCTGGGTTGCTCGGATTCCGTCGCGTGTCGGAGGAGCTCGGTGGCACGCCTTGGTACCTGCGACTGCTGCGTGATGAGTCAGAGACGGCTGAACGCCTGGCACACTTGTTGTCGGCATCGAAGTTCGCGACCGACCTCTTGCTGAAGGCTCCCGAAGCGGTGTCGTTGCTCAGTGACGTGCGCGATCTGACTCCTAAGAACCGTGCTGAACTCCTTCGCGAGATGAGCGCCACGGCGAAGCGCTACGACGAACCCGACCGAGCCGCACAAGCGATCCGCGCGGTCCGAAGTCGGGAACTGTTTCGTGTTGCGGCGGCCGACATCAACGGGCTCCTTGAAGTGCCTGCCGTGATGGTGGCACTCGGCGACATTGCTGGTGCCACGATCAGCGCTGCGCTTGCGGTCGCAGTCGAGTCCGTCGAGGCGAATAGCGGCGAGCCCCTACCGACCCGGTTTGCGGTCATCGCGCTTGGTCGCCTTGGTGGCTACGAGATTGGCTACTCGTCCGACGCGGATGCGCTCTTCGTGCATGATCCGTTGCCAGGAGCAGACGAACGGGCCGCAACGAAGGCGGCTATTGCGGTCGCCAACGAATTGCGCCGCCTCTTGACGTTGCCGTGCGCCGACCCGCCGCTAGAACTCGACGCCGACTTGCGGCCCGAAGGGCGCTCAGGCGCACTCGTGCGAACCATCGCGTCCTACGCCGCCTACTACTCACGTTGGTCGTCACCGTGGGAGGCGCAGGCCATGTTGCGCGCTCGGCCGTTGGCCGGTGACGAATCGCTTGGCCACGAGTTCATCGGGCTCATCGACCCACTGCGTTGGCCAGTTGCCGGAATTGGCGAAGCAGACGTTCTTGAAGTACGCCGTCTGAAGGCGAGGATGGAGTCCGAGCGGCTACCCAAGGGCGCGGATCCCACGCTGCACGTGAAGCTCGGTCGCGGCGGCCTGTCGGACGTCGAGTGGGTCGTTCAGCTTCTACAGATGCGCCACGCAGGCCAGCCTGGATTCGAGGCACTGCGGGTCACCGGGACGCTTACCGCGCTGCATGCGAGCGTGGACCTTGGCCTCATCGCGGCCGAAGATCGCGACGTACTGGTAGAGGCGTGGTGTCTGGCGACGAGGATGCGCAACGCCGTGTACCTCGCCACAGGGCGCCCGAGCGATCAAGTGCCGACCGATTTCACGGTGTTGTCCAGCGTCGCGTTCCTCTTCGGCTACCCGCCCGACGAACGTTCGCAGCTCACACAGGACTACCTCCGGATTACCCGGTTGGCGCGCAGTGTCGTGGAACGCATCTTCTACGAGTGGGACGAATAGACCCCCTCGTTTGCGGGTGCAGCACACTCCTGCCAAGGTAGGCCTCATGGCTCCTTCAACAGACTCCGCAGGCACCGCTGGATCGACGCAGAACCCCGATGAACAGCTGATCGAACGCTTCTACGAGGCGTTCTCAAAGCGCGACGCCGAGGCAATGGTCGCCTGCTACCACCGCGACATTGTGTTCACCGACCCCGGCTTTGGCACCCTGCGCGGCGACTCGGCGGGGGATATGTGGCGGATGTTGTGCCGAGCGGGCAAGGACCTCAAAGTCGAAGCCAGCGAGATCGATGCCGCACATGGTCGCGGTCACGCACATTGGGTCGCCGACTACACCTTCGCGACAGGTCGCAAAGTGCACAACGTTGTTGACGCCACCTTCGATTTTGCGGAAGGCCTAATCATTCGTCACACCGACGTGTTCGATTTCGACGCCTGGGCAGCTCAAGCGTTCGGTCTACCCGGCAAAGTCGTGGGCTACGTTCCCGTCGTCCCAGAATTGTCAATGCAGCGCCTCGCTCGCTTGCAGTTGAAGCGGTTCCAGTCATCGCAACGCGGGTAGTAGCCACTAACCTGACGACCGCTGCCAAGTAGCCTCAGTACGTGTTCAACAATCTGGACCGCGGGCTGTATTGGGTCGAGCAGGCGTACGTCGAGACGCCTTGGGCCCGTGCCGGATTGGTCATTGCCGCACTCGTGGCTCTCGTACTCGCTATTCCGGTGGCAAAGCTGCTCCGGAGTAATCCGATCATCGTTGGCCTACTCCTTGCCGCGTTCGGCGCCGTACTGGTCTTCACCCTCACACCGAGAGTTCGGACATTTGGCGAGGCAGGATCTTGCTACCTGCAATTTGGTCAACCCACGCGAGCGGACCTACTGCAGCCAACCGATGTGAGCATGAATCTCCTACTGCTGTTCCCAGTGGGTGTGCTCTTGACGTGGTTACGGCCCGTCATAGCGGTGTGTTGCGCGTTCCTCATCGCTCTCGTGATGCCGGTCGCGATCGAGTACGCGCAGTACTCGATGGAATCTTTGGGCCGCACATGTTCTTTCTATGACATACAGACCAACGTGATCGGCTTGCTCGCAGGCGTTGCGGTCGGGTTGGTGATCCGTTTGGTCTGGGTCATATTCGCGGCGATAGGAAGGTTGGTCAGACGTTGATCGATATAGACCGAGACCACTTTGAGCTCCTCGTGGAACATGCGCTGAGGTTGATCCCTGACGCACTCGCGTCGAAGATCTCCAACGTCGCCATGCTGATCGAGGACGAGTCGCCGGCCGGTGGCCCGACCTTGCTTGGGCTCTACCAAGGCATTCCGTTGACCGAACGGGGTGCGACGTCTTACGGCGGAGTAATGCCAGACTCCATCACGATCTACCGACTCCCGATCCTGGCGATCTGCAACAGCTACGAAGAAGTCATCGAACAGGTGCGAATTACGGTGACGCACGAGGTTGGTCACTACTTCGGTATCGATGAGGAACGCCTGCACGAACTTGGTTACGGCTAAAGCCTGGAGCCGATGGATCGCGAACCAGGTCGCGTCTGACAAAGTGTTGCGGTGGCACCACGCAACTTGCTGAATCTTGAGACTGTCTCGAAGGCCTATGGCCATGACCCCGTGCTTGATGCGGTTTCGCTCGGAGTCCAGGTGGGAGACCGAATTGGCGTCGTCGGGCGCAATGGCGGAGGCAAGTCCACGCTGTTGCATGTGATGGCGGGCAACATCGAGCCGGACTCAGGTCGTGTCACTCGTACCGGTGGAACACGCGTTGGGGTGTTGACCCAGGCCGCGGATCTGCACCCAGACCAGACGATTCGCAATTTCATCGCCGGTGACCGCGATGCCTACGAATGGCTATCGCAAGCCAGAGCGCGCGACTGCTTCACCGCTTTGCTCGGCGGTTTTGATGACGAACGCCTCGACCGCACGCTCGGTCAGCTGTCCGGTGGTGAGCGCCGCCGCGTCGAGCTCGCAGCGCTTGTGCTGGATGACATCGATTTGATGATCCTGGATGAGCCGACAAACCACCTCGACATTGAGGCTGTCGCCTGGCTCGCCGGATACCTGCGATCTCAACGTTCCCTGGCACTCGTGGTGGTCACACACGACCGGTGGTTCCTCGATGAAGTCAGCGACCGAACCTGGGAGGTCGTCAACGGCAACGTTGAGGAGTACGACGGCGGCTACTCGGCGTTTGTGCTGGCCAAGGCGGAACGAGCTCGTCAAGCGTCTGCTGAGCAGGCACGGCGCAACAACTTGATTCGCAAGGAACTCGCATGGCTACGCCGAGGTGCACCTGCGCGCACGACGAAGCCAAAGTTTCGAGTGGATGCCGCGAACGAGCTGATCGCAGCTGAGCCGCCGCCGCGTGACTCGGTAGAACTACTGGCATTCGCCGGGTCGCGATTGGGCAACGTTGTTTTTGAGCTTGAAGACATCAATTTGCGGTTCGGTTCGCGCGATATCTTCCGGCAGCTTTCCTGGAATGTTGGGCCCGGTGACCGCATCGCGCTTGTTGGCGTGAATGGTGCGGGTAAGACGACGCTGTTGAAGGTGGTGCTCAAGCAACTCGAACCCGATAGCGGCGACGTCATCATCGGCAAGACGGTGAAGCCCGCGTACTTGTCGCAGCACTTGGCCGAGCTCAATCCTCGCTGGCGCGTACTCGAGGCGATTGAGCAAGTCGCCCACCGCGTCGAACTGGGTAAGGGCAACGAGTTGACGGCCTCGCAGCTAGCAGAACGGCTGGGCTTCGATTCCGACGGTCAGTGGACTCCGGTCGGCGATCTTTCGGGCGGCCAGCGTCGGCGTCTTCAGCTTGCGCGACTACTGATGGATGGCCCGAACGTCCTCATCCTCGATGAGCCGACAAACGACTTCGACGTCGAGACCCTGACTGCGCTTGAGGACCTCCTGGATTCGTTCGGCGGGACCATCATCGTGGTCTCGCACGACAGGTACTTCCTCGAACGGGTAACAGACCAGGTGTACGCATTGACGGGCGACGGACTGGTTCGGCACCTCCCGCGCGGTATTGAGGAATACCTGGAGATTCGGCAGGCGAGCGATCACGTGGCATTGGTCAACACTGGGTCGGGTGCTATTTCCGGTGATTCCGCCGCCGCAGCCACGTCCGGGCCCGCGTTGAGTTCCGCGGATTTGCGCGCCGTTCGCAAGCAGCTTTCGAAGCTGGAGAAGGCGATTGTCGCTGCAGACAAACAGGAGGCGCTGTTGCATCAGCAGTTGTCTGAATTTGCCAGCGACTTTGCTAAGTGCGCTGAACTCAATGCCGAGTTGGCTGCGGTCCTTGAACGCAAGAACGACGCCGAGACCGAGTGGATGGTTGTTGCAGAGCAGTTGGAAGGGTCGCAGTAGCGCCTGCCTGGGAAACTGTCGAGGCCCAGTCGCGTGATGTGGAACCCTTGTGGTGGGCAACGCCGCGCCTTTGAGGAGTAGTTTCAGCGCCTGTGAGCGCAACCGATGTCGCCGTGACCACAACCGGCACGCCGCGGTCGAAACGTAAGGCCCTCTTGGCCCTTGGCGCCCTCGGCGTCGTGTTCGGCGATATCGGTACGAGTCCGCTCTATGCGTTCCAAGAAATCTTCGATGGGGTTCACGACATTCCGGCTGTCGAACACCGTGTTTATGGTGCGGCCTCGATGGTGTTTTGGACGCTCACGCTCATCGTCTCGATCAAATACGTCCTCATCGTTATGCGCGCCGATAACGACGGT
>CAUJEJ010000251.1 GCA_963169255.1 Actinomycetota bacterium
GCGAGGTGGCTCAACAGGCGTGGGGCATGGTGGTGGCGACGTTTGGGTCGGTGACGGTTTCCGACCACGATCGACCAACCTGATGCCTGAATATGCGTGCGATCCGGCAAATCGGCGGTGGCATTAGGGCCTGGGGGTGGAAGATGCTCCAGTGGAACAGTCGCTGACGCCTGCTGGACTGGTGACGGCTGACCCGCAGGAGCTCGAACGCCTACGGGTTCAGAGTCGAACCCTGAAGGTTGTCGTCTTCAGTCAGATCCTTGGTGGCGCAGGGTTAGCCGCCGGAGTTGCAGTTGGCGCACTTCTCGCGCAGCAGATGCTTGGAAGCGACAGTCTGGCCGGATTGCCGATCGCATTGTTTACGTTGGGTTCGGCGCTTGCGGCGTTCTTGATTGGTCGCTTCACGCAGAGGTGGGGACGTCGCACTGGTCTGAGTCTGGGTTTCGCTGTGGGTGGCCTCGGTGCTGCCGGGGTCGTGCTGGCAGCTGTCACCGGGAACATCGCGACGCTGATGATCGCGCTATTCATCTACGGCGCCGGGACCGCCGCCAACTTGCAGGCACGTTACGCCGGAACCGACCTCGCGCTTCCGGCTGAGCGAGGTAGGGCAGTCAGCATCGCGATGGTTGCCACGACATTGGGCGCCGTCGCCGGACCGAACCTGATCGAACCGCTGGGCAGGCTTGCGCTGAGTTTTGGTATCCCCGCGCTGGCCGGGCCATTTCTGCTCGCCGCGATTTCCTACCTGGCTGCGGCGGCCACCCTCTTCGCGTTCCTCAGGCCTGATCCTTATGTGCTGGCCGAACGATTCGCCGACGTCGCTCCACTTCTGCCCTGTGACGAGGTTGATGACGAGATCGTTTCGGCCGCCCCAACTGGCGAGGTCGGTGACAGAGCTATCCCGACCCTTCGCAATGGCGTAGTGATCGGCGCGACCGTCATGGTCCTGACGCAGATCGCCATGGTCGCCATCATGACGATGACTCCGGTTCACATGCGCGAGCACTCGTACAGCCTGACCGACATCGGGCTGGTGATTAGCATTCATGTCGCTGCGATGTTCTTGCCCTCGCCGATAACAGGAATCCTCGTCGATCGGGTCGGTCGCATTCCGATGTCGATTGCTGGCGCCGTCACATTGTTGCTGGCGGGTGTCGTTGCGGCCATGGCTCCGACCCACTCGCTCGTACTGTTGATCGTTGCTTTGACGTTGCTCGGCCTCGGCTGGAACTTCGGCGTGATCGCGGGCACCGCGCTCGTCGTCGACTCGACGCCCCCGGATCAGCGCGGCAGAACTCAAGGTTCGATCGATGTACTCGTCGCCTTGGCTGGTGCTGGCGGAGGTGCTGCCTCCGGAATCGTCATGGCCGCGACCGGCTACTCGATGCTGGCGTTGCTTGGCGGCGTTCTGTCGCTCCTGCTAATCCCGGTGCTGTGGTGGACCCGGCGCCGCACCCCGTCCGATCGGTGACGGCAACCATCACGGATCCACAGGCCTGGGTTCCTGGCAAGGATTGAGTCATCAGAGCCGAAAGAGCAGCGAAAATTGCGCTCGCGCGCAGGCGAAAAGGTATCGAGAAGCCCTCGGATTTGGACCTGGAGCGCTGGAGTGTGGGCAGTGCGGTCGGCCGGCGCCTACGCTGCAGGAGTGACGGTCGATCAGAGTCGCAAAGCGAGAGGTGCACGCAGGCGCAAGCGCCGGATGAATCGTGTGGAGCATGATCTATCTGATCAACAATGGGCTGCCCTCAAGGAAGCGTGGGGTGGCTGCGCGTATTGCGGCTCGACCGATAGACCTTTGCAGCGTGACTGTGTACTTGCCATTTCTCGTGGTGGCCGCTACACGCTCGAGAATATTGTTCCGGCGTGTGGTCCGTGCACCGCAAGCAAATGCAACAGCGAGGTGACCGCTTGGATGCGCCGTAAGCGGTTCGACGAGCGCGACTTCTTGGTGCGACACCTCGAGATCAGCCGCTTGTTGGCATCGCAGTTCGGTGCCAACTTGATGAGTGAACCTCTGGCGCCGAAAGAGTAGGCCGGAACGCGGAGAGAATCGTGGGTATCGGTCACTTAGCGCGCGTGCCCGCAGTTCAGCTCGTATGCCAACAACCCGACCTTTGGCGCCGGATGCAGCCGTCCAGTTGCGGGGACATTCTGGGTCCGAAGTGGACGCGCTTTGGATGTCCGTCTACAGCGAATACGGGGCCCCATTGCATCTGATGCAACTTTGGGCACAGTCAATTCCAGCACTCAGAGTAGGACCATGTCGGTGACGCGTATCGCACCGCTTGCCCAAAGCACTTTTCGGATCGGCAGTTGGCTGCGCATGGCGGTTTCACATGGGCGCGGAACTCAACAGACGAAGCGTCATGCTGAGTACGAATGGAACCTGAATGCGACGGGGGACACTCTGACCGAGAGACGCACTTCGTGATCCGTTGGCGCATGCCGACGAGGCTCAGGTCCAATGTCTGGGTTCCAACATGCCCATTGACGCTTGCTCGTTGTGGTTGAGGCCCCCACCATTGAACATGAAGCGAGCACTCAAGGCTCAGACGCCTAGTGGAGGTCAACATGTCAACAGACGAGAAGTCGCAGGCTCCGACGATCGATGCAACAGGATGTTGTCCGCGGTTTGACCCCGAGCCTTGGTATGAACGCCTAGTTGACTTGGATTCAAGATTGTTTGTTCATGATCGGGTCCACAGCGTGATGCACATACCCTTAGATTTCGGCAGAGTGATATCCAGAAGCACTGGGTCGATCGGTGACGCGATCGACCCGGATGGACTCGTTCTTTGCGATGAGAAATCGGCCTGGGGCGCAGATGTCTTTCTGGCCGTAACGCGCGCGGTTCCCGGTCAGGATATGGTCAAGATTCCGGGGACGTTCCTGGCAACCGTGCACGAGGGGACCTACCGGCAGATTCCAGAGTTTTCGAAGGCTGCCGTAGCGGCCGCTGAACTCAAAGGAATCAGTGCCGAACAGCTGTATTTCTGGTACACCACATGTCCGAAATGCGCGAAGGCTTACGGGGAGAACTACATCGTGATTCTTGTTGGTCCCCGGAGCAATTAGGGCATCGCTTGCAGCGCGCCGGGGTGGCGTCCCGATAGTCCGGCCGGGATGAAGGGACGCCGATTTTGACGCGCCAGGGCGAGCGGGTTGCGCTGATTCGCCGCAATCACCACACCATGAACGATGCCAAATTTCCCGCGAAAGTTGATCGTTGCCCCAGTCGGAGATGAACACCACCGGCACGATCTTCTACCTAGTAGCTGTGGTCTTTGCCGATTCGATCGCTCCCAAACCTCGGTAGCAGCTCACCGCGGCCACGGAACCCACACCCGACCACGCGGTTCACATCCGACCGTTCTCATAGGCCCACATAGCGACCTCGACTCGGTTGCGGGCACCGAGCTT
>CAUJEJ010000252.1 GCA_963169255.1 Actinomycetota bacterium
GTTTTTGCTTCCCCCCCCCCCCCTCTCCACCCCCCCGCGCTGTATTGGGCCACATTGGCCCCCCTTTTGGGACCCTATTGTGCCCAAATCCTGCGCGAAACGGGGAGCGAGGGGGCTACTTGTGGACGTCTAGGGTGGATAGGACCTGCTGGGCTGAGGTTTTGATGGGGGCTCGGCCGTCTAGGTGGACCTCGGGAGCGGTGGGGGTCTCGTAGGTCTGGCCGACGCCGGACATGTTGGGGAGGTTGCCCGCGGCACTCTTGGCGTAGAGGCCCTTCGGGTCGCGTTCGATGCAGACCTCGAGCGGAGTGTCGACGAACACCTCGCTGAACTCACCCTCGGCGAACAGTGCGCGTGCGGTGCGGCGATCGACCCGGAACGGCGACACCAAACACACCAGCACAACAACGCCGGCATCGACCATGAGCCGAGCCACCTCGGCGACGCGGCGGACGTTCTCGGCGCGATCCTCCTCCGTGAAGCCCAGGTCCTTGCACAAGCCACTGCGCACAGCGTCGCCATCGAGCACGAACGTGCGGATCCCAAGCGCGTGAAGCTGGCGCTCAACCTCGTTGGCGATCGATGACTTACCCGAACCCGACAGGCCGGTGAACCAGATCGCCCGACCAGCGTGCCCGCTGAGGGTCTCGCGAGCTGCGCGGTCGACGGTGAAGATGTGCTCGGTGACATTCGTCGAACGCCGCAGCGCGAAGCGCGTCAAGCCAGCAGCAACGGTCTCGCCCGTCACCCGATCGCACAGGATGAATCCGCCCGTGTCGTGGCAGCGCGTGTACGGATCGAAGGTGACCGCGTTGTTCGTCGCGAGCTCAACCCGGCCGATGTCGTTGATCCCGAGCGAACGCGAGGCCAGCTCGGACCCGGACGTCACGTCGAGCTGGTGGCGCACCGCGGTGATGACCGTCGGCACCTCCAACGGCCCCGACCGCAAAATGTACGACCGGCCGTGCGCGAGCGGCTCCTCACTGAGCCACACGACGTCAGCCGAGAATCGGTTCGCAGGTTCCGGCGCATCGGCAACCGCCGACAGCAAGTCACCGCGGGTGATGTCGATATCGCGGTCCAGCTCAACCGCAACGCTCTGCCCAGGTACGGCGCCGTCAAGTTCGACCGGCTCCTCACCCTTCAGCGCAAGCAACCGCGTCACAACCGCGGTCTGCCCCGTCGCCGACACCTTCAGCTCATCGCCGGGCCGCAGACTCCCCGACGACAGCACGCCCGCGTACCCGCGGAACTCTGTCGTGCGCAGGATCGTCTGCACGCGAACACGAGCACCGGCATCCACATCGGGTTCGATCTCGACCTGGTCTAGCAATTCGAGCAGCGTCGGCCCGGAGTACCAGGGCAGCGACGGGCTCGGCTCAGTCACGTTGTCACCGGTCAGCGCACTCACCGGAACGGCGATCACTGTGGTGAGTCCAACCCGCTGCGCCGTCGCCTCAACCTCCGCCGAAATGGAGTCGAAAACGTCCTGACTCCAGTCGACACCGTCGAGTTTGTTGACCGCGAGAATCACCACCGACACACCCATCAGCGCACACACAGTGAGGTGACGGTGAGTCTGAGTCCGGGTCCCGCGCATCGCATCGGCAAGCAGAATCGCAACGTCCGCCGTCGACGCGGCAACCGCCATGTTTCGGGTGTACTGCTCGTGCCCGGGCGCATCGGCGAGGATCGCGCGCCGCCCAGACGGCAGGTAAAGATGCCGGTAGGCAACATCGATGGTGATGCCCTGATCACGCTCAGCCTCAAGGCCGTCGGTCACCAGCGAGTAGTCAATGTCTCCAACGGGGATCGCCGACCCTGGCCGACGCGTCGTGCGCGCGAGCTCAACGGTGTCGGTCGGCAGGCTTCCGGTCTGCGCCAGCAATCGACCCAACAGAGTCGACTTGCCGTCATCAACAGAGCCACACGTCACGATGCGGATTAGCGGCTTCACTAGAAGTAGCCCTCGGCTTTCTTTCGCTCCATCGACGCCGCACCCTCACCGTCGATGGTGCGCCCGGATCGTTCGGAGCGGTTGTTCGTCGCGAGTTCGGTGATGATCTCGTCAACGGTGTGGGCCTGCGATGTCACGCCACCAGTCAGTGGGTAGCAACCCAGCGTGCGGAATCGCACCGAGGTGACCTCCGGCGTCTCGCCCTCGGCCAACGGGAACCGGTCGTCGTCGACCATGAACGGCACGCCATCGCGGTACACCACCGGACGATCAGCGGAGAAGTACAGCGGCACAACATCCAGACCTTCAGCCTCGATGTAGCGCCAGACATCGAGCTCGGTCCAGTTCGAAATCGGGAACGACCGCATCGTTTGGCCTTCAACCAGCGACGAGTTCACGGTCCGCCAGAACTCCGGACGCTGATTCCGCGGATCCCAACGATGCCCGGCCTCACGCAGCGAGAAGACGCGCTCCTTGGCCCGCGACCGCTCCTCATCGCGGCGCGCACCGCCAATCGCGACGTCGAATCCGCCCGCATCGAGCGCCTCACGCAGCGCGACCGTCTTCATGATGCGCGTGTACTCCTGCGCGCCGTGGCTAAATGGGTTCACACCTTCGTCGCGACCCGCTTGATTCGTTGCCACGCGCAGGTCGAGGCCAAGGCGATCAGCGGCCGCATCACGGAACGCGATCATCTCTTTGAACTTCCAGCCGGTATCAACGTGCAGCACCGGGAAAGGGATCGGCCCGGGATGGAAGGCCTTACGGGCAAGGTGCAGCAGCACGGTCGAGTCCTTGCCGATGCTGTACAACAACACCGGCCGGGCAAAGGCCGCGGCGGTTTCACGCATTGCCCAGATCGCTTCGGACTCCAACTCGGCCAGCACTGCTGTTCGATCGTCGACTGCGGGCATAGGGGTCAGGATACGGTCCCGCGCGGTAGCATCCCGGGGAGGCCACACCTAGGCAACGGTGAAACTAGAGCCAAACTAGGGCCAACTGACGTTGAAAATCGGTGCTCATCCGACCAACGGATCGGTACGAAGGGACGTATGTCGACGCTAGCCGTGCTCCACATCGGCACAAAGAAGACTGGCACCACCTTCCTGCAGACCTTGCTCATGAACAACCAGCAGGTCCTCGCGGATGCCGGCTGGACGTATCCGGACTTCTTGGATTTCCGCAACCACCTCAAGATTGTGCTGCCCTTCGCCGCCAACAAGGACACAGAAATTCACCGGGCCGAAGGCCTCACCACCGAAGCAGCGAACACTGAGCTCGTCGCTGAGTACAACAAGCGGTTCACGGAATTGGTGAAGCCTGGCGGCAAGTGGATCTTCAGCTCCGAATTCTTCGCGTCGCGGCTGCGCTCTGAAGCCGAGGTGGGTGCGTGCGTTTCGTTCCTGAAGCAGCACTTCGACAACGTCAAGGTCGTCGTCTACTACCGCCGCCCAGAGTTCATGGTGCCGAGCACCTACTCCCAATCGGTGAAGGAAGGCCTGAGCCGCGACCTCGACATGAGGTACGTCGAGCGCCACCTCAACGACTTTGCGCACCTGGAATTGCTCACTCGCTGGCGAAACGTGGTTGGCGCAGAGAACGTCACCGCGCGGCCCTACCTTGAGCGGTACCGCAACGACAGTGACGCGATGGTCGCCGACTTCTGCGCTGCAGTTGGGATCGAGCCGCGCACGCCGTGGGTCGAGCCGATCGAAGACCGGAGCAACCACAGTCTCGGGACCGATGGCCTGCAGGTCTTGCGGACCATCAACTTCTACTTCCCGAAGCCCGGAGCAACGTACAAACGGCCGATGGTCCGGCAACGCGCGGCGGTCGCGCGGCGTGTTCAGGCAACCACCGCCGGCGGAAAGGTTGGCCTCACCGAGGCGATGACGGCAGCGTTGCTGGCCCGGTTCGCCGATCGCAATAGGGAGCTGGCAAACGCCGTCACCGGTGCTGGATGGGATGAATGGCTCGAACAACCTGCGCCACCGCCCGTTGGTCCGATGGCCATCACCATGATGAACGGTGAGATCGCCGCGGCGTTGATTCAACTCGTGGATCCCAAAGAGAAGATCACGGCCGCATTCGTCACTCAAGTTATTGCCCGCCTGGCCAAGCCAATCGGCGTCGTTGACTGGAACGATCCGACAGGCCACCCCGATCTAGACGGGTGGCGGCGCAAGGCCCGCACGGCTCGCACGAACCTGCGCGCCAGCCTCCGCGGCAAGTAGCGCACTGCTGGCTAAACCCGGGCAGCTGGTCACGGCGCCGCCTTGCACCGATCGCCAGCAACGTAACTGCCCTCGAGACTCTGCGTAAGTTCGCGCGGGCTTGCCTGCTTCAAGTAGCGATCACTCGTGCCGACTGGTTACATCGCAGACGAAGCGCCATTGCAGACCCAGTGACATCGCAACCCAACCGAGCAACTCGGGTTCGGGCTCAAGTTCGCCACTTTCTCTGCCGATGCACCATTTGCACCCTGCCACGACCGGAGTAGCCATGACCGCCACATTCTGCGATCGGCCCGCAGATTCGGCGCGCGGAAACCGACCCGGGATGGGGTCGCGCCAACGACACCGCAAAGCGATCGGGATGCTCACGGTTGCCGCAATCGCAGCAACCACATTGGCGGCACCGGCGTTTACGTCAGCCGCAACAGCAGCCACGAGCGCCGCAAGCGCCGCGCAATCGCCTACCCCACGCAACAGCCCGGCCGCGGTCATGGTGGGAACGTTCAACATCAACCATGGCAAAGGTGGCCTGGGTAAGGGCGCCTCGCGACTGAACGCAATCGCGGGCGAGATCCGGCGGGGCGGGTTCGACGTCGTAGGCCTGCAAGAGTCCGCGACCGAGATGCGCGACAACTTGGTCCCGCGCCTGCGCCCGACCTATACGTACTCCCTGCTCGGTGATTCGAAGGGCCGAAACGCCACCGGCGGGCAGATCTTCTACAAGCCCGACGTGCTGACGCCTGGGTCGCTCGGCGGCACAATCGAACTTCCAACGCCGAGTAGCGGCAAGACTCGCTTTGGGCTTTATCAAGACTTCTACCACCGGACGTCCGGTGCGCACTTCCTCTTCACCAGCGTTCACCTATCGAACCTGGACGGGCGGGCGGCGAGCGATGTGCGCAACGCGCAGGCTCAACGCCTCGTCGATCGCTTGAGCGCGATCAACACCTCCGGCCTGCCACTCGTGATAGCGGGCGACATGAACTCCAACGCGGCGAAGAAGTACGTGTACGACGCGCCTCGGCGGGTCTACCAGGGGTACGGCCTCCGCGAGGTCTTCAATCTGGCGGCATCGAAGGTGAATGCCAACTACAACTCGTTCAACTTCCTACAGGCGACACCGCGGTATGGCGGATACCGACCCGACCAGATCTACGTGTCGGGCAAGGTGTCGGTGCAGTACGCCGAGACGATGGTTCGGTTGGTGACGAAGAAGGTCAAGGTCCGCAAGAAGGGCCGGGTCATCAAGAAGAAGGTCAAGCGCTACAAGACGCCGTTCATCTCTGATCACAACGCAATCCGCGCGATCGTGACCGTCCCGGGTTGGTAGTCGCTGGTTTGAGCGGTTCGGGCGGTCTCGGCGCGGGCCGGGGACGACAGAGTTGCAAACGTTCAAACCACTCGCCATTGTCATTGGGTGACATCACGATCAACGGATCGCCTCGGAATGGTCGACGGACCGTCTGGTGCCGACGCTGATCAGGTGGAAACTCCGCGGCCAGCGACGATCGTCGACGTTGCCCGAGCCGCGTTTGTGTCACCCTCCACTGCCTCGTTGGCACTGAGTGGACGCAAGGGCGTCACTGAAGCTACCCGCGAGCGAGTGCGCGAGGCCGCGCAGCAATTGCGTTATCGCCCGAACTTGACTGCACGGAGTCTTCGCGGTGGGACCGTCGGGCCGGTCGGGATCGTGGTCGACCCTTCGCTCATAGACGACGTTCACGACGTCTCGCGGCTATTTGCCCACCGGTTACTACTAACGCTCAATTCGGGCCTCGCACAACTCGGGGTGCCGGTCAGCTACCTCGACGCAGACGCCGACAACTTGCCGGCGACCTCGATCATTGTGGTCCTAGGGCGCCCTACGTTGAGCCCGAGTCTCGCGGCGCTACTGACGGACGTTCCGTTCCTCGCGGCTGGCTTCGAACCGGGTGACGGCCAGGTACCGAAGGCGAGCTTCCACCACGACCATGCGGCATATGCCGACGAGTTGGTGGCGCACCTCGTCGCTCAAGGCGCGACCAAACTCGCAGTTCTGCGTGAGGACGCCGACGCGAACTACAGCGTGATCGGCAGCGAGGCTGTTGCCGAGGCGGCCGGTCGTCAAGGATTGGCGGTGGAGGTCATCGCCAGCGCGATAGATCCAGTCGCTGTTCAGTCCCGGACGGCGGCGGTGGTTCGCGAAGGTGCCGATGCTGTCTTCGCGATGTTCCCGTTCCCTGGCGCGATCCTGGCCGGGGTGTCCGACGCCGGCAAACGCGTACCCGATGACGTGCTCGTCGTTGACCGAGCTGAAGGCACGATTGAGGCCGAGGTGCGCCCGCGAGTGAGTTCACTTTCGATGGATGCTCTCGGATCTGCCGCGGCAATTTTGGCAGCGATCAGGCAACTGATTGCCCAGGGGAGCCCGCAGTCGGCGACATTGCCGCACAAGTTGATTGTCCGCGAGTCGTCGACCCGTAAGTAGCTGACGCGGGCTCGCTAGTGCGGGCCTGCAGCAGGCCGGACCACAACCTTGGCGACGATTGATCGTTCGAGATGTGGATCGCGGTGGAGGTCATTGCCGAGTTGTGGCCGATGACCGCCCTGGGTCTGGGTACGCACGGCGGCCATCGGGACTCGCCAATTAGGCCACAACGCCGAAGTGGATTCCGGGATGACGATCGATTGGCCCTTGTCGCAACGTTGCGGACTTAGACCGGCAGACCGAAGTGGCCGAAACCCCTGATTCACTCCGACTTCCTGGGCTGTGCAGGTCGTTGGAGACGTTTGCAGATCGCGGCGGGCTTGATCCAAACCGCGCTAGAAGCTGCCGATGACGTAGACCACGATCGACAACAGCGACAGGAACACCCCTGCGGCCAGCGCGGCCAGTGCGACGGTGAAGATTCCTTGGCGCGCGCTCTCGCGGCACCACCACGCGGTGAACGCGAAGATGACGGCCAGCGTGATGAAAATTGTCGGCTCGAAGACCATCGCGATGCCAACGCACACGGCGGTCAACATGACGAACCAACTGCGGTCGGTCATCCGATACGGCGGGCGGTGGGCTTGCACCCACTGGCGAATGCGGTCCGAGTGCGCGGACTCCTGGGCGCGGGCTGCCGTCGGCGAGAACGTAGCGCCCACCGGGCGCAGCTCACCGGAGTCCAGGTCGCGGTCACGTAGAAGTCCCATACTTCCGTTGTGCCCCTCGCACCCCGTCGAAAACGTGACCCTGCGCACCCCGCCCAACGCTGGAACCACCCCTCCCACCCACGCGAGCAGCCCAAGCCCCGGCCGCTGGGTTGCTGAGCGGGTAGCAACGTGGTCGATCGTCGGGGTTATGGCCCCCACGATCGACCCACGTTCCTACCCGGTTGGGGCAGGCGGGCTAGGTGAGGTCGGCGACCAAGGCTGCGATTCGGGCCTTGATCTCGTCGCGGATCGGGCGGACCGATGCGACACCTTGGCCGGCTGGGTCCTCGAGCACCCAATCCTCGTAGCGCTTGCCGGGGAAGATCGGGCAGACGTCGCCACAGCCCATCGTGATGACGACATCGGAGACCTCAACCGAGGCGACAGTGAGGATCTTTGGCACCTCGGCGGAGATGTCGATGCCCTCCTCGGCCATCGCCTCGACGACGGCCGGGTTGATGGAATCAGCCGGGGCCGAACCCGCAGAGCGGACCTCGATCGCACCGTTGGAAAGCGCTCGCAGGTAGCCCGCAGCCATCTGCGAGCGGCCAGCATTGTGAACGCAGACGAACAGCACGCTCGGCTTGCTCGGCGTTGTGACGTCAGTTGGAGTGGTCATCAGGTTCCTTTCGGTACAGGTTGTGCGGCCTCGGATGGCTTCGCCCAGGTCCACTTGCGGCGCAGCCACAGCGAGACATAGACGAGAGCCACCAGGGCGGGGACCTCAATTAATGGCCCGACCGCGCCGGTGAGCGCCTGGCCGGACGTCACACCCCAAACCCCGATGCTGACGGCTATCGCGAGTTCGAAGTTGTTGCCGGCGGCCGTGAAGGCGACCGTTGCCGATCGGTCGTAGGGCAGACCCGCCGCGCGCGACAACGCCAGGGAAACGAACCACATCAGCGCGAAGTAGACGAGCATCGGAATCGCGATTCGCACAACGGTGGTGGGCGCCTCGAGCATCGCCGCACCTTGCAGCGCGAACAGCACCACGATGGTGAACAGCAGGCCCCACAACGCGATCGGCGCGATCCGCGGGGCGAAGACATCGTCGTACCAAATCTTCCCGCGCCGCGCGACCCCGATGCGGCGGGTCACGTAGCCGGCGACCAACGGAATGCCGAGGAAGATCAGCACGGCTTTGGTGATCTCCCAGGTCGAGAATGCGACATCTTGGGTATCGAGACCCAGCCAGCCGGGCAGCACCGTGAGGTAGAAGGTCCCGAGGAGTGCGTAGCCGAGGATCTGGAAGACCGAGTTGATCGCGACCAGGAGCGCACCGGCTTCGCGATTGCCGCAGGCGAGGTCGTTCCAGATCAGGACCATCGCGATGCAGCGGGCGAGGCCAATCACAATCAGACCCGTGCGGAATGCCGGGTAGTCCGCGAGGAACACCCAGGCCAACACGAACATCAGTGCCGGGCCGATGATCCAGTTGAGTACCAGCGACAGGCCGAGCAGGCGGCGATCACCGGTCAGGTGGCCGATGTCTTCGTACTTCACGCGGGCCAAGACCGGGTACATCATGGCGAGCAGGCCGATCGCGATCGGCAGGCTGGTATCGCCGACGCGGACCGAATCGAGCGCTGTCTGAAGGCTCGGAATCAGCTGGCCGAGTAGGACACCTGCGGCCATTGCGAGAGCGATCCACAACGGCAGGAACCGGTCAAGGGTCGACAGCCGAGCCATCACAGCTTCGTCAGGAACGGTGACGGCCTCGGGCATCGAGCTCGCGGCGTTGCTAGTTGGCTGGTTGTCGGTTGGTTGGTTGTCAGGCATCAGCAGCTATTGCACGCTGAACCTGCTGGCGCGAGTGGCATCGGCTCGCCATTGGCGGTCACGAGCGCGGGGTTGTCGTTGGTCACGGTGTAGACCTCCCACGGAGCGCCGGCCGGGTCGTATACCCAGACCTTGTCTTGTTCGGCGTAGCAGCAAGTGGTGGCGAGTTCCTCGACGGTCTTCATGCCGTCTTCGTGCAGCGCGGCTGCCGCTTGGGTGACCTCGGCCGTGGTTTCGACCTCGATGCCGAGGTGGTTGAGCGCACCGGCCGGGCCGTTGCCACGGTCGGCCGCAGCCTGTTCGATCAGCACGAGCTTGAGCGGGGGCTCGGCAACCTCGAAGTTGGCGTATCCGGGGCGAAGTTTGTGGGGAGTCGTCTTGAAGAGCGCGGAGTAGAACGCGATCGAGGCTTCGAGGTCTGAGACGTTGAGTGCGAGCTGAACTCTGGACATTGGGGGTGCCTCCGCATACATTGATGACTGTCGATGTATGCACTCTGGCAAACATATCGATGACTGTCAATATCTAGGGAGTGATTGTGTCGGCGAAAAGTTCCGTACGCGCTGAGGCCTCCGTTCGGGCCGACGACTCTGCGGCGACCGAGAGTTCTGTGCCAAGCAAGAACTCGCCGCCGCTGCTACCACTCGTCGATGGCCTGGCTGAATGCTGCAGCAACGGGTTGTCCGCGCCAATCTCGCGCGAAGACGCCGACAGCCTCGCGCAGTTGCTGAAGGCGGTGGCTGATCCCGTTCGGCTGCAACTTCTGTCAATCATCGCGTCAAACCCCGATGGCGAGACGTGCGCCTGCGACCTCACTGAGCCGGTCGGGCTGAGTCAGCCGACCGTGAGTCACCACCTGAAGGTGCTGACGCAAGCCGGGATCCTCACCCGCGAACAACGCGGCACCTGGGCCTGGTTCAGCGTCAACCCCGAGCGCCTATCCGTCATCGCCACCCTCTTCCAGTAGCCCGCCCCTCCAACCTCATCCGTTTGGTAAAACACGCCGGCAGGGCGGCTTGGGTTCTAGGGGTGGTTGCAACACCTTTCAGATTTGGGGCGTTGGGATGGCTCGTGGTGTTCGGGTTGGTGTCGAGGTTCAGCGGGAGTTTTGGCGGTTACGGCTGGCTGGTCTGAATGCGTCTACGGCGGCGCGGCAGGTGGGGGTGTCGCAGTCGTTGGGGAGTTTGTGGGTGGTTCAGGCTGGCGGGGTGCCGTTACGTGATGTGAATCGTGAACAGTCCAAGCGTTTCTTGTCGTTGGAGGAACGCACGCAGATCGGGATGCTGCGCGCTACCGGTATGTCGATGCGGGCGATCGCCGCACAGCTTGGGCGGTCCCCGTCAACGATTAGCCGGGAGCTTTCACGAAACACGGTCAGTAACACGCGCGGCTATCAGCCGTGGCGGGCTCATCATCTGGCGCATAAGCGGGCGTTGCGCCCGAAGCCACGAAAGTTGGCCGATGACGGTCTGCTACGCACCGTGGTGCAAGGCATGCTTCGTCAAAGGTTGAGTCCGGAGCAGATCAGTGGCCGGTTGAAACGGTTGTTCAGCGATGATGAACGCATGCGTGCCAGCCCTGAGACGATCTACCAGGCGATCTATGTGCAAGGCCGCGGCTCGCTGCGCCGGGATTTAGACGTCGCGTTGCGCACGGGGCGCGCAGTCCGGCGCCCGAAACGACGCGCGGATGAACGCCGGTCCGGGATCAAAGACAAAGTGTTGATCTCGCAGCGTCCAGCAGAGGTCGACGACCGTGCGGTTCCCGGGCATTGGGAAGGTGACCTGATTCTGGGTGCGTATGGGAAGTCCGCGATCGGCACTCTCGTGGAACGCTCCACTCGCTACGTCATGTTGCTGCACCTTCCCCACGATCACACCTCGGCGTCGGTGCGTGACGAGATGATCCGGGCTATCGAGTCAATGCCTGAGGAGCTACGCAAAACAGTGACCTGGGACCAGGGCAGCGAGATGGCCCGCCACCTCGAGATCACCATGGCGACCAACATGGCTGTCTACTTCTGTGACCCACATAGCCCGTGGCAACGCGGTTCAAACGAGAACACCAACGGTCTACTCCGTCAATACTTCCCCAAAGGCACCAACCTCAGTACCCATACCCGCAGCGACCTCGACTTTGTCGCCCGCGAAATGAACGCACGCCCACGCAAAACCCTCGACTTCCAGACACCCGAAGAACGCCTCAGCGAGCTACTCTCAAACCCGCCGGAAAGACCGGCCGTTGCAACCACCGCTTGAATCCACCCGGGCGTGTTTACCAACCTGGGTGGGGGTTTGCGGTGGCGGCGTACAGTTTCGGCATGCAGAAGCTTGGTGTGGGGCGCGCTCGTTCGAGGTCAGTCGTGATTGCGGCGGTTGCGGTTGCAGGTGGGCTCGCGATTGCCGGGTGCTCGTCAGGCGGCGATGCCGCGTCTTCGACGCCCAGCGCCACGCCTCCTTCCGCGAACACCTCGGCGGCAACACCGGGCGGCAGTCAACTGGGAACGCCCGTGACCGTCGGCTCATTCACCTACACGGTCGAATCGGTCAAGAACATCGGCAAGACGCTCTCGAGTGACGAGGGTGAATCACTCGCGCAGGGCGAGTTCGTCGTCATCAAGATGCAGGTCACCAACAACGGCAGTGCGGCGGCAAACGTCGTCGCCTCCAACTTCACTGCCACCACCGCGAGCGGGCAAGCAGTCCAAGCGCAAGAGAACGATTCGGTGATTGCGAATGGCACCAATCCGGCGTTCCGCCAAGGGATCGGTGCAGGTAAGACAGAGCCCGTTTCCCTGGTCTTCGACTTCACCCCCGCCCCGAAATCCCCAGTAGTTCAGCTAGCAATCACCGACACCGGCCAATCCGCCACAATCCAACTCGCGTGAAGGATTGTGGCCGATCCATGCCCCTATAGCGGCTCGGATCGGCCACAATCCTTCATGGGAACTACGTGCGGGCGAGGACTTCGTTGATGGCGGCCTCGGGAGTGTCGACGATGGTGAACAAGTCGAGGTCGTGCGGGCTGATGCAGCGCGCATCGAGTACGTCCGTTGCAAGCCACTGCAACAGTCCCGTCCAGTACCAGGAGCCGACCAAAATGATCGGCACAGGCGCCATCTTGCCGGTCTGAATCAGGGTCAGGACCTCGAACAATTCGTCGAGCGTCCCGAACCCACCGGCGAACAGCACAACCGCGTCGCACGCCAAGATCAAGCACGTCTTACGCGCCGGGAAGTGGTCGAACGTTACGGATAGCTCGAGGAATTCATTGCCCGACTCTTCGAACGGCAACGCGATCGGCATCCCGATCGACCCGCCGCCGCCAAGGGCCGCGCCCCGGTTCGCCGCCTCCATGATTCCGCCCCCGCCGCCGGTGGCGACCGCGAAGCCGGACATCGCGAGTCCGCGCCCGACGGCCATCGCGTCGGTGTACGTCGGATCTCCCGGTTTGGTCCGGGCACTGCCGAAGACGGTCACGCACGGCCCAACGTTGGCGAGCATCTGCAGGCCCCGGGAATATTCGTCGGAGACCGAATCTACGTAGATGGAAATATCAATATGCGCCGGTCGATTCGAGACTGGCACCGCTGTCAACACCTCAGGTGGTGACTCAAGTGTTTCTGTCGTCGTACTTACTTCTGCCTTGATCAGCCCGCTGATCTACTCATCCTCTTCATCTTCATTCGCGGCAAGCGTGACCCATCGTGGTGAACCGCGCGGGGGCAAGCGCACCAACTCGGGTCGAAGTTGAGGTGAACGAATCGTTCGGGCCAACACGGTTGGCGAGCAGCGCGATTGCTGACGCACCCTGGTGCCATGGCACTGTTGACGCGCGACGTTCCGTGGCCGATCCGTGGGGTGATCGCTGGCTTCGCTGGGACCGCAGCGATGACGGCTGTGTACTCGTACCTGCATGCTCGGCGTCCCGGCGCCGTTGGAGTTCCGGATGCCGCGGGGATCGGTGGCAAAGTTGGACTGGACTATGACGACACCGGTGTTCCGGGACGTATTGCGGAGAACATTCTGCACCTGCCGTCGCTGACGGATCGACAAGCCGGCGAGATGACGCTGGCGATTCGGTGGTCGTACGGGTCGGTGTTTGGGATCGCACACGTGGTGTTGCGATCGAAGCTTGGTGAGCCGCGCGCGACCCTGTTTTTCGGTGGCGCGTTGATGTCGATGACGTTGTCGATGTTCCCGCTACTCGGTCGAACTCCGCCGCCCTGGCGCTGGACCGGCGACGCGATGGTCACCTGCCTGGCAACCCACGCCGCCTACATCGGCACCGCAGCCGCGACCGACAATCTCTTGCGCGCCCTCACCCACCCCAAAAATCGGTAGAATCGCGCGGCCCGCCGGCAAGTCGCACCAAATTTTGGGGTTAGCGGTCGGAGAGGGATGACCAGATGCGGCGGCTGGCGTCGATCTGCGCGCGGCCTCCGTGGGCCGACAAGACGCCGGCGAGTTCCCACATCGTGCGGTGGGTCGTTAGGTCGATGACGCGAGCGTCCTCATCACGCGGAGTAATCCGGGAAACACCCTGTGAATAAAGGGCTTCCTGCGATGCGGCCCCTGCCGCCACAACGTGCTCCGATGTACTCACGCCTACCTAGACGAACCCCCCGACGAGTGCGTTTCACACCCCCACAGTGTTCTGAATCACCCGCCCCAAACCTGCGCCTTGGATCTGCGCCGACTGCGTGGCGGATTGTGGTCGATCGCCGGGCCGATAGCCCCCACGATCGACGACGATCCTTCACGCGGAACGAGGGATGGGCACGCGGGACTGCGCGGCGGTGAAGGTGGGGAGGAGGCGGTGACGCGAGGGCAGTGACTCGGGTTACTCGTAGGGTTCCTTGGGTTGGGGGATCGACTCCAGGGACTCGATCTGGAGCCAGGGGATTGCGGTGGCGCTTTCGGTTCCGCCGCCGGGGATCCAGCGGCCGGTGGCCTTGACCCAGGTGTTCGCGGGCAGCGGCTTAGCACCGACGGCCAGGATCTTCGTCGCGCTCGCGTCTGCCGCACAGCACGCCAGCGACAGCCGCGCGAGCCACCAACTGGCTTGCGCATCGGCGGGCAGGTCCTTGGGCATCTTCGCCTCCGGCACCGGCGTCACAAATCCGGTGAGTTCGAACGTGCGACCTTCGAGCGAACCTAGGTTGTCCCACACTGCGCGGGTCGCGTACTCGTTCAAGGTCATCGTGACGGGATCGCCAGTAGGCAGCGGGTCGAATCCGAGGTCACTCGCCGGAGCCGCGACCGAAGAGTTCCCGCGTTCGGCCGAGTACGCACCGAGCGCGGGCGGGGCGATCAGCAGAATCGACAACACCGGCAGCATGAGCAGCCAGGCGATCCGCATCTGCCCGTGCCCATGGCCGTCGTGGGCCTCGGCGCCGAGGTCATCGTCGGGGTGTTCATGGCCACGATCACGGATCACGTCCCACAGCGCCCACACGCCCAGCACCAGCAAAATGATTCCGGTCAGAATCAAGAACGGCTGCATCGCAGCCTTCACGTACCGCAGGTAGAGGTCGGTCAGCGAGATCCGCACCAGCGCGGTGCCAAGGAAGATCAATAAGACTGCTTGGACGTCGCGTTTCACAGGAGGAACCACCCAACGATGCATGCAGTGAGCGTGGCAACGATGAACGTCGCCGGCGCAAACCGCGTCACGAACCTGCGGCCGAACGTCCCGCCTTGCAAGGCAACCAGCTTCAGGTCAACCATCGGCCCGACGACAAGGAATACCAACTTGGATGTCATCGGAAACTGCGAGAAGCTCGCCGCAACAAACGCGTCGGCCTCCGAGCAAATGCACAACACCACCGCGAGCACGGCCATCACGAGGATCGCCGTCAACGGATTCGACGCTAGCGAATCGAGCACCGACGGCGGAACGGCAACGTTGAGCACCGCCGCCGCCAACCCGCCGACCACCAAGAATCCGCCAGCGTGCAAGAAGTCGTGTGCCGCACTCAGGCGGAAGGTATGCCACTTGTTATCGCCGACCAGGTGCGAGCGATCCGGGATGCGCAGCCATTGGGTCTTGCCGAAGCGCAGCCACAGCCAGCCCATCAACACGGCCGTCGTGAACGAAGCAACGAACCGGGCGAGCGTCATCTCGGGCTGGCCGGGGAACGCAACGTACGTCGATACGAGCACAACCGGGTTGATCGCGGGCGCTGCGAGTAGGAAGGTCAGCGCTGCCGACGGCGCAACACCGCGCGCCATCAAGCCGCCCGACACCGGCACCGACGCACATTCGCACCCCGGCAGGACAACCCCAGATGCACATGCCACCGGCACGGCGAGCGCCTCGTTCTTCGGCAACGCCTTGCGCCAGAAGGAGGGCGGAACGAAGGCAGTGATGAACCCCGACAGCATCACGCCGAGCGCAAGGAACGGTAGCGCCTGCACCACGATCGAGACGAAAATGGTGGCCCCGGCTTGCACGCCGGGGTAGTTCGACGCGAGTGACGCGATCTGCTGGCTGAAAACTGCAACCACGAGCAACAGGACCACAAAGAGTTCTAGTCCACCGGGACGCCACCGCTCCTTCTCAGGCGCCTCAGCGGCGGTGGCCTCTTCGGTCAAAGTCACCGCCTAAGTATCCATGTAGATATCAAGCTCACGTCCGGCTTTCTCCGAAATTTTGGTGCGACACGCGCGACGGGCCGCCGTGTCGCACCAAAATTTGAGGGGTTAGGCGGAAAGGGCTATGGCTAGGGCGTCTAGTTGGGCCAGTTGCCAGGCCTGGAAGGTGGCGTCGGGGGGATTGATGGATTCGGTGACGCTAACCACGGGAACGTTGTTCTTCTCGGCGGCTGACTTCAACTGCGTCGTCAGGCTCCCTTCGGTCTGACTGTTGTAGATCAGCGCCCTGAGGCCGCCTCTGGACAGTTGCGTCTGGAACGCGCCGACGTCCTCCGCAGTGGGCTCGGACTCCGTGGTGATCGCCTTGCTAAATCCTGGCGGCGTCGCAATGACGAGCCCAGTCGCCTGCGCCATGTAGTCAAAGACGGTCTCCGTCGCACCGATCTTCGTGCTGGTGAACTGGCTCTTGATCGAAGCAACCTTGTCTAGGTACGGCTGCAGCGCGGTACTGAACGTCACGGCCTGACCATCGAAGTACGACGCCGCACCGGCCTCAACGGCCTTCATCTTCGTCGTGATGTTCTGCGACGACGCCACGACGTAGTCCGGGGAGTACCAGATGTGCGGGTTCACTCCGGTCTTCAAGCCGAGTTCCTCGCCGAGATTCAGCACGGGCGGGGCGGAAGCTCCGAGGCTCTTGACAATCTTGGT
>CAUJEJ010000253.1 GCA_963169255.1 Actinomycetota bacterium
CTCTCCCGCGGTGAATCCACCCGCAACCTCGCGGCATTTACCCACCTCGCGGACCCATTACCGGCCAACGAGACAGCCGCACCAGCGGGGGACGTGTCTGACGCCTAGGCCAAATACGGCAGGATTACTCCTATGACGACGCAGCCTGGAACCCTGATCCTGTTACGCCACGGCCAGAGCACGTGGAACTCCAAGAATCTGTTCACTGGCTGGGTCGACGTTGAGTTGACGGAGAAGGGCACCGCAGAAGCCATTCGTGGCGGCATGATGATCGCTGAGGCTGGTCTGCACCCAGATGTTCTGCACACCTCAGTGATGCGCCGGGCAATTACCACCTCGCAACTCGCGCTCGACGCGTGCGACCGCCTGTGGATCCCTGTTCGTCGTTCGTGGCGCCTCAACGAGCGGCACTATGGAGCGCTGCAGGGCAAAGACAAGAAGCAGACGCTCGCTGAGTACGGCGAAGAACAGTTCATGACGTGGCGTCGCTCCTTCGACACTCCACCGCCGCCGATCGATCCCGAGAACGAGTTCGCGCAGACCTACGACCCGCGCTACGCGAACCTGGCGCCTGAACTGATTCCTGCAACTGAGTGCCTCTCCGACGTCATCGATCGGATGTTGCCGTACTGGTATGACGCGATCGTGCCTGATCTGCTGACGGGTCAAACTGTGTTAGTGACGGCTCACGGGAACTCGCTTCGTGCACTGGTTAAGCACCTCGATGGGATCAGTGATGACGACATCGCTGGCCTGAATATCCCGACGGGGATCCCGTTGATCTACGAACTGGACTCTGAACTGCAGCCGACCAAACGCGGCGGCACTTACCTTGACCCCGCCGCGGCGAAGGAAGCAGCCGAAGCAGTTGCGAATCAGGGTCGCTAGAAAGGACGCCCCGGTTCGCACATAGGAGCGAACGAATCTAGCGACGGGTTATCTCTAGGACCTTCGTGCGGACATCGACGAGGTAGTAAACGCCGATGACGACGCCCAGCATGCCGATCAGGGAGATCGCACCGAAGAACATCACAAACACGGTCGCCAGCGCGAGGAACGTTATCCACGCGACTTTCGTCTGACGCTCAATCGCCGGGAACGCCGCGGCGGGCCGCATGATGCAGTCGATGAGCGCCCAGACGACAAGTGCTCGGATCAACCAGTCGACGACAAGCATTGCAGTATCAAGCATTGCGCCACCATACCTGCCGTCCTCGCAGGCGCGAATTACCCTCGCGGTGCACGATCTCGGTCCACCGCCGAGTTGCTAGCGAAACCACAGGTTTCTCACAGCATCTTCAAAACTCCGCACCAGATAGTCGCTGCCATGGCGATACGGCGCATATCTCAGCGATGGTCCACTCACAAACGACGTAACACCTTGGTGGTCGCAGCCCTTAGTGCAGTCCTGATTGCAGCGACCGTCGGGGTCACCCGCGCGGTTGGCGACGAGGGCACGGAGTTGACAACCAGGAACGTCCAGGTCACGACTGGCTCGATGCAAGAGACGGTCAGTGCGTCGGGAACAGTCGCGGCGAAGTCAACCGAGGATCTCAACTTCTCCGTCAGCGGTGAGGTCGTCGCGGTGAACGTCGAACAAGGCGACACCGTCAGGAAGAACGACGTGCTTGCTCGGATCGACTCCGCATCGCTTCGGGCGCAGGTCGCACAGGCGGAGGCGTCAGTCGCGTCCGCTGAGTCCAAACTCGCTAGTGACGAAGATGCCGATGCGTCATCGGCCCAGCTCAATGCCGACAGTGCCTCGTTGTCGGCAGCGCGGTCCGAGCTGGCCGTCGCCGAAGCCAACCTGGCGAGCGCGACATTGCGATCACCGATTCGGGGAACGATCTCCAGCCTTGACCTCGTGGTCGGTCAGTACGTCTCCGCTGGCTCGTCATCGAGTGGCGCGACCGCGTCCGGGGGCTCGACCGGAACCTCGAGTGGCGCAACTTCGCCACAGACAACATCGAGTACTTCCTCGCCGCAGATACAGGTGATTAGCACCAGCTCCTACGTCGTCGAAGCCAGCGTGGATGACACGCAGATCTCCAAACTCACCCAAGGCGACCAAGCGACGATCACGGTGAATGGTTCAACCGAAAGGGCATTCGGCACCGTCTCCTCCGTCGGCCTCGTTGCGACAACCTCGTCCGGAGTCTCAAGCTTTCCGGTGGTTGTCGACGTGACCGGGAACCCAACGGGCCTACACGCTGGTTCGACGGCGACCGTATCGATCGTCTACCGCCAACTCAACGACGTCCTCCAAGTTTCAAGCCTGGCGATCAGCAACAACGGTGGCAAGAAATCGGTGAAGCTAGTGACTGACTCCGGCATCGAGGAACGTGAAGTGACCACTGGAGTAACTGCCGGAGCAACGACGCAGATCCTTACGGGATTGCAGGACGGCGATCAGGTACAGGTCACGATTCCTGCTGCTGTCACCGGCGGCGCCCGGACCGGCGGCCAGGGTGAGTCTCCGTTTGGCGCAGGGCAATTCCCTGGCGGTGGTGGCCTGCCCGCGGGCGGACCACCTGCCGGCTTCCCGATGGGTGGAATGCAATGAGTAGCCAGGCTCTTGCTCCCGGGTCAGCAACGCTTGCGACCACGGACGTCGTCCTCGCGCTTCGAGACATCGGGAAGACGTACACCTCAGGGGAGCTCTCAGTTGAGGCACTGCGGTCCGTGTCGTTCGACATCCGCGCGGGCGAGTACGTCGCCATCACTGGACCGTCAGGTTCAGGAAAGTCGACGCTGATGCACATCTTGGGATGCCTGGATATCCCGAGCACTGGTGCCTATCTGCTTGCCGGCGACGACGTCAGCATGATGGATGAGGCGCACCTAGCCCACATCCGAAACCGGCGAATTGGCTTTGTCTTCCAACGGTTTCACCTGATGGCTCAGCTGTCCGCTGCACGCAACGTAGAGCTCCCGTTGGTGTACGCGAACGTGCCGGCCCTGGAACGCCGGGAACGTGCAGTCGAAGCCCTCGCGCAGGTCGGGCTTCGGGATCGAACGGAGCATCGCCCAGGTGAACTCTCCGGTGGGCAACAGCAGCGCGTCGCGGTTGCTCGGGCATTGGTCACCGAACCGGACCTCATCTTGGCGGATGAGCCGACGGGGAACCTGGACTCTGTGGCAAGTGCCGACGTCCTCGCGCTCCTAGACGAGGTGAACGCCCTCGGACGGACCGTCGTGCTCATCACCCACGAACCGGACGTCGCTGCCCGTGCCCAACGGATCATCGTCGTCCGAGACGGGTACGTCGCAGACGCAGGCCAGAACGATCAGCGCGACCTGCAGTCCACAAGCTCACTCAAGGCGACCAAGAGCTGGGGCCCAACACTATGAGTTGGTCAGAGTCCCTGCGGACCGCGTTGGAAGCACTACGGCTACACCGGATGCGTTCGACGCTGACGGTGGTCGGGATCATGATTGGCGTAGCTGCGGTCATCTTGACCGTCGGTTTTGGGCAAGGGGCCCAGGACCAAGTCAAGTCACAGATCGACTCGCTTGGCAGCAATCTATTGGTGATTTCCCCCGGCAGCAGTACCAGCTCCGGCGGGATCCGCGGAGGACTAGGGTCGGCTTCAACCTTGACGATTGCCGATGCCGAGGCGCTGAACTCCAAGGTTGCTGCCCCCGACATCGCTGGCGTCGCACCCCAGACACAATCCTCTGCTTCGTTGACCGCCGGCACAACCAACTGGACGACCTCGGTCGTGGGCACGACCCAGAGTTGGCTCGATGTGCGGTCGCAGAAGCTCGCCTCTGGCCGATTCATCACCGACGAGGATGTTGCTACTCAAGCGGCCGTCGTTGTGCTCGGCGCGACGACGTCTCAGGAGCTATTCGGACCTCGGGGTGCACTCGATCAAACGGTGGTCGTGAACGGTACGACGCTGTCAGTAGTTGGAGTTTTGGAGGCCAGTGGATCCACCGGCACCTCGAACAACGACGACCAAGCGATCGTCCCCATCAGCACTGCTGGACAACGCCTTTTCGGAGGAACAAGCCGCACAGGCGTGCAGGCAATCTATGTGCAAGCGGTTGATCAAGCGAGCCTGTCTGCTGCCTACCAGGAGGCGAACACGTTGTTGCTCGCGCTTCACGGCACCACCAACCCGACCGATGCGGACTTCACGATCACCAGTCAAGACTCCCTCGTCGAGGCTGCCACGTCCGTGGACAAGACCATGACTCTCCTACTTGGCGCAGTCGCCGCGATCTCGCTGCTCGTCGGCGGGATCGGCGTCATGAACATCATGTTGGTCTCCGTCACCGAACGGATTGGCGAGATCGGGCTGCGAAAGGCCCTCGGAGCAGCACCTCGAATCATCCGCCGTCAGTTCATGCTCGAAGCTTCCGTCCTCGGACTTGCCGGTGGAGCGGCTGGGGTTGCTATCGGCATCGGCCTAGCTTTCGGCATCCCGCTACTTAGCGAGCAAACCATCAGCATCTCAATTCCGGCGACGGCTGGCGCGCTAGTCGTCGCAATCGCAATTGGCGTGATCTTCGGCGTATACCCAGCCGACCGCGCCGCCCGAATGGCCCCCATCGATGCACTACGCACCGACTAATCAAAGGAGCAACAGAATGACTCGAAATCTACGTGCGCTGTCAGTCGGCGTTGTCGCAATCGCCACCGTCTTAACGATGAGCGCCTGTGGATCCAGCAGCGAAGCGACTTCGGCACCAGCCGAGATGCCAACCGGAGGTCAACAACGATCGTTCCCGGGGGCAGATGGGCTCATTGCGAGTGTCGCGGGAGCCACCCTGCAGGTCCAAGGGACGGACGCCCAGACTGCCGTCACCTATGCAGGCTCAACTGCGATCACGAAGACCACCACCGTTGCCCTCGATTCGGTCAAGTCGGGTGACTGCGTGACGGCAACCGGCACGGAGGAAGGCGGCGTCCTCACCGCTTCGTCTCTGCGAGTCAGCGCACCTGTCGACGGTTCGTGTTCGGCGAGCGGACCCGACGGCGCAGGTCGCGGTCAGGGAGGGCCTCCAGGTGGCGGCACTCCGCCGAGCGGGATCCCCGGTGGTGGCGAACGGCCGAGCGGTGCACCGGATATGGCCGGCATGAATTTTGCGATAGGCACCGTCACAGGGGTGACTGCGAACGGCTTGTCGGTCAACGGGCGAATCATGAGCCCAAGTGCCGGGCAGCCATCATCGGCCCCTGCCGACACCGCGATCTCAATTGCTACGGCGGCAACGACGACGATCACGAAGGACGTGAAGTCATCGGCCTCCGCGCTAGTCGTCGGCCAGTGCGCTCGGGCGTTGGGCACTGCGGATGAGAAGGGGACGATTGCCGCGACCTCGATCAATGTCAGCGCACCAGTCGACGGTTCGTGCGGTATGCGCCTTGGAGCTCCGCGATGACGAGCCCCACATCGGAATCCGGTGCCGACGCAGGCATAGCGTTGGTCACCGGCTCACCAGAGACACCGGATGCCAATCGCACCCGCGGCGCCGTTGCGTTGACTCGAATGAAGGAATCCAAGCCGCGCACGCGCATCGCAGCGGGTGTCGGGGCGGTCGTCCTACTGGCCGCAGGTGGGCTCTTCTACGGATCAACCGCGTCAAGCGCGCAGAGTCAGTATCGACTCGTTGCAGTCTCAAAGGGTGCGGTCACCGAGTCGATGATCCTGTCAGCAACCTTGCGTCCCGTCAGCGAGGCGGCAGTCGCCTTCCCAACGTCTGGGACGGTGAAGTCGGTCCGTGTCAAACCTGGGGAGGTTGTCTCGGCTGGCCAGAAGCTCGCGTCGTTGGATGCGAAGGAGCTCAACGCAAAGGTCACGTCGGCAAAGAAGTCTCTGGCCGATGCTGAACTCGTGCTGTACCAACTCGAGAATCCTTC
>CAUJEJ010000254.1 GCA_963169255.1 Actinomycetota bacterium
TCGCCGAACCGCCTTCAGTCTGCAGCTGCGCGGGAACTTCCTCGACCGCGAATTTGTAGGGGTTGCCGAACTCGGCGTGATGCGGCACAAAAGCCTCGCCGTCAACGCGACCGATCACGAGATCGCGGGCTTCGCTAATCATTTCCTTTGGAAGCTTGTCGACAGCCAAGCCAAGGGTGTTCCCGATGACGCCGCGGGTGAACGTGCCGACGCTGCCGGAGAGTCCGAACCCCTCGTTGATGGGTTCGGAGTACGTGACGATGAACGCGGCTTCTTCTTGCGCAAGGTTCTCGATGGTGTGAAGCGCACCTGCGGGCACGAAGAACATCTGACCAGGATCAATGACAAATATCGCGTGGGAGTTCCCGCTATTGAAGATCGTCACGAGGAGTCGGCCAGCGGTGCAGTAGCCGAGGGCGTTCGCGCTGACGTTCCAGTGCGGCTCGCGGAAGGCGCCTGGAGCCAGGGTGATCCGAGCGATCGACATCGTGTCGAGCACGGGGAAGGTGTTCTTATCCCCGATCGTCATCGAGCCGAGTTCAGAGCTAAAGGTTGGTTCTTCATCGGCCAAATGCAAAACGTGAACGCTCACAGTTTCCCTCTTTCCTTGGGGTTGTTGGCAGCTTGCGCATCGCTGCTCACGCTATTCGTTTGCAGCGTCGCAGAGTTGAGACCCCGTTGCGACCGACTGTCAGTTGATTGAACCAACGCGTTGCCCGCTGGACCCGTGCATCGTCAACACGCTGCGGATGGCTCGCCTCATTGCCCCACGCGCCTGTGGTCGCCAGTAGCTCATCGCGTACCCGTGGCATGCTCGGTGGCACCAGTCCTACTGACTGCCCAGGCACAATCGACAGCGAGGATCCCGAGTGAAGGACGCACCTGGAACGCCCACTCCCAGACTCGTTGGCGTCTACAACGCTGACGGCGGGACCGTCGGTGAAATCAAGTACATCGCCGGGAAGCTCCTCGGCCAGGCCCACTGCTCGCTGTGCGACGTGACCCATTCACCGGTCCGCCGGAAGAAGGCCTGGGACGCGATGGTCCGGACCTTGCCGTACCAGTTTGTGCTGCTGCATCGCAATGAACTCCCCGCGAACTTACAGGAGATTGCAGCAACGGCTCTACCAGTTGTTGTGCTGGAGGATGGTCGCGACGTGCGGGTTCTCCTCCGCGACGACCAGATCGCCTCTTGCGAGGGTGACCCGGAACGGTTTGCAGAACTCCTGATCGCCACGCTCGCGGCAATGTGACGGACAGCGCGGTTGCAAGGTGAACCTCTTTCCAATCTTGCACTTCGAGAGGGTCGACTGCGGAAGCGTGTCCGACAACGACCGTCTCAATTTGCACGATTGATCGCTTGATCGTCGGGGTGCTGGCTACGTGATCATCCAGCGTCCGCGCCCTGAAGATGAATCGAATGCTCCCTATGTCTCACACGACTGCATGGTTGCGAGTTTGAGCCGCGACTTGTGGGTACTAATGGCGTGGTGGATCCCAACGAGCCGTGGTGCCAGGTGGTGTTGCGATTGACTCCCATTCATCATCCGCGCTAGCGTCATGTGCGCGCAATTCATCCGCCGAGCGCACCTGGTCAGGTGACGCATAGACCCGAATGAGGACACCCGTGACCGCCGACATGATCCTTAAGGCAGCCTCCATCATCACGATGGACCCGACCAATCCGCGCTCCGAGGCAGTTGCGTTTGACAGCGCTACTGGTGTCATTGCAGCTGTCGGGTCATTAGCGGAATGCCGCGCGGCAGCGCCTGGCGTTGAGCCGACGGATCTCGGCTCGCAAGTCCTCATGCCGGGCTTCATCGAGGCGCATAGTCACCCAGTCATTTCAGGGGTGTACACCCAAGAACCCGCGCATTGGATTGCCCGAAGTCAGGGAGTCGCCACATATGCCGAAGTTCAAAAACTCTGGCGCGAGCTCGACAAGAGCCTGCCGCCAGAGCAGCCGTTGGTGTTTTATGGATTGGAACGGCCCGGACACGGCGCCCCGGAACTAACCAACACGGATCTGGATGAGTACTTTCCCACTCGCCCCGTCGTTGTCATGGACATCTCTGGGCATGAGGTCTACTTCAATTCAGCCGCGATCACACTTAATGGTTGGGTTGATGGCAAGCCACCCGCCGACCCTCCAGCAGCGCGCTTCGGGAGGAATCCCGATGGCACGTCGAACGGTCGCGCATACGAAACGGCTGCCGTCGTCGCCGCCGCAAACGCGGTGCAGGCGGCAGCGATCCCCCACCCGCTGTTGTCTGCTGCTCGGTGGTATCGCAAGCTCGCCGAAGCCGGAATCACGACCAGCAGTGAGCACGCATATTCATCTTCACTAGCGACCGCCTACGAGGCGCTCGCGTCCATGCCTGACAGCCCGATCCGCGTCGGCCTGTACCACGCGGCGACGGAACCGAGCTTTACCCAGCCGTTCACTTCCAAAGCCCCTGAGACCCGGCTATGGAAAGCAGGAATCAAGCTGTGGTCCGACGGCACTCCAGTCAATGGCACGATCGCATCATCGTTTGCCTACCTGGATAGCGACACGACAAGGGCTGCTCAGATCCCGCTCGGGCCAAGTGGTGATTCGACCATGAACTACACCCGCGTGGAGTTCGACGCCATCCTCGATCAGGCAGCGGCGACAGGCATGCAACTAGCCGTCCACGCGCACGGCGACGTCGCCATCGACTTCGTGCTCGACGGCTACGCAGCCGCGCTCTCGCGGCACGGCCTCCTCGGGACCGACCACCGCTGGCGCGTCGAACACTGGACCACGGGGCGCGCCGACCAGTTCGCACGGGCGGTTGCACTCGGTGTAGCTACACCACTAGCGGCGTATCAGTTCATCTATCAGGATGACGTGTACGACGGGAAGTTGTTCGCCAGCGACGTCGGAAGTCAAGTGTGCGCTGCAGGTGACGCGGTTAGGGCGGGCGCGCGGATTTCGTTCCACTCCGACAGCCCTGTCGCTCCCGCGATCCCCCTACTCGACATCCAGTGCATGGTCACTCGCCAGACCCTGACTGGCGAAGTTCATGGACCTAACCAAGCGGTCTCCGTGGACGATGCGTTGAAGGCTGTCACGATCAACGCCGCGTACCACCTGCGGCGCGAACACGATCTCGGTTCGATTGAGGTCGGGAAGCTTGCTGACTTCGTTGAGCTCTCAGCCGACCCGTACCGCGTCGACATTGCCTCACTGACTGACCATGTCAAGGTGCTCGGAACGTGGGTGCAAGGACACAAGATCGACCTCGACTCGTTCATCGCTGAAGTCCAAAGCGTCGACCCGACCGAGCACGCCGACCTAGCTGAACACGCCGCCCGAAAGAAGTGCTGCTGACACAGGTTTCCGCATCCTTTGGGCGCCACGCACCTTCTTTCGCGGGCCGACGACTGGCTTTTCGTGGCGCCCAGAAGACGATTCGCGGTGTTCGATGACGCCCGATACCCACGTCAACGGGTCTAATTGCCAATCACGCGAGCAAACGACTACCGCCAGTCCGGTAGTCTCACCCCTGCAACAAACCAACGGGAATATTCAACACATTATTGTTCGTATCCCCGGGCCTTTAGCTCAATTGGTAGAGCTGCGGACTTTTAATCCGTAGGTTGCGGGTTCGAGTCCCGCAGGGCCCACCATCTCTCCCCCGCACAGCCAGCGATCCCGCGCCACACCAAGAAGACTCATCCGCCCATCGATGTTTGACGACCCGATCCTCGGGTAGTACCTGGCCACCACCACGGACTACCAATCGCTTCCGGTGCCCCAACCGAGTGGATCTGCCACTACTTGGATTGGAACCGTCATGAACTCACGCAGAATCACTCGCATCGTTGCCGCCGCTGGACTCGCACTGCTCGCGGTCGGCGGAATCTCAACTGCTGCCACAGCGACAGTGACCGCTCTGCCCCCGGCGAGCACCTCCACCGTCATCGGCGAATACCGAGAGTCCTTCAACATCAACAACAACACCGCCTATCCATTGCGGGTGTCGATCCAAACGAACGGCGATGGCTCGCGCAATGTGGCGCTCCAACCCGGCGACACGTTCACGTTCGAAAACTGGACGGGCAACGCCCGCGAGATCTTCCGCTTCAGCGGCAGCGCAGTCGGGTACCCAGACATCGACTTCAGCGGCCAGGTCATGTACAACTCCGGCCAATGGTGCGGCCTGGTGTTCCAGCCAAGCCAACTCAACCACCAATGGCAGGTCCATTCCGCCGGGGCGTTCCTGCGCCTGAGCTAGCACCACAGTTAGGTCGGTGGATAGGTGCCGGACTTGGGCACCTATCCACCGTCCTGCCTCAACGGTGTTCGCTACCTGTGCGCTGCGCGCTCGCGAGCGCGCTGTTGCTCCTCGAGTCGCTGCGTCGCTTCTTGCTGGGCACGCTGCCGTTCCTGTTCCTGGAGCGCGCGGTTTCTTGCCTCTTGCGCAGTTTTCTCAAGGATTCGTTCCTTGTCCCGTCGCAGCACCTCGGCTGCACGCTCACGTTCTGCGCGCGCTTCGGCCTCCTGCTTCGCACGATCCCCAGCGTCCTTGACCAACTGATCCTGCTGACCCTTGACCGTGTGGGCCTGATTTGTCTTCAACGTCTCCAGGGTCTTCTCCGCGTTGGCGATCTCTGTCCGGAGCTTCTGCGCTTCGGCGTTGGCCTCGTGCTTGCTTCGCTCGGCCTGCTTCTCGCTGTGCTCGAGTTCGGCCACCTTCGTCTTGGCTTGCTCAAGAGCGGAGCTGGTTCGCCTGATCTCCGCTTGCAAACCCCTGATGTCCGTGGCCAATCGGTAGCGCTTTGATTCGAACTTCTCGATCAGAGACTGCCGCTCCGCCTCGAGCCGCCTGAGCGCGGGAACTTCAGGGCCGAGCTCAATCTTGATTCGATCAATGCGCTCGTCGTAGTTCGTGACTTCCCGTTGTGCTCTCGCTTGTAGGTTCGCCATGACATCTTCGGCATCGTCAAGTTCGTCGTGCAGACCCGGAAGCCGCTCGGTGTTCTTCGTGACGACTTCCTTCACGTGGGGCAGCTCTGCCTTGACCTTCTCGAGAGTCGCCTCAGCCTTGGCGAGGTTCGACTCCAGAACAGTTGACCGCGCCTTGAGTTCCGCGATCTGCCTACCCGACTCAGCGATCGCCGTGTCGAATCGTGCAGCCCGCTGATCCGCATCGAGTTTGATGACCTCTCCCGAGAGCAGATCACGCCAGTCATCGGGGAGCTTCTCGAGACTCTCGTGGTGGTCACGAACGTCCGTCTCGTGCGCGTTCTTGGTGACATCGGCGTACTCCTTCGCCTCGCGGGCCTTCCGCGTTTGCTCCTCGTGCGCTTTGGTCGCAGTCGCATGGTCCGCACGCCACTGTTCCGTATGGCTTTGCGCGGTCGCGAGCTCGGCCTTCCCGTTCTCGACGGCCTTCTGCGCCGCGCGGAGGTTTGCCCCGATGTTTGCTGCCCGCTGAGTCCAAGGGTTCTTTGGCCAGTTGGAAGCCTGTTCCAGCTTTAGTTCGGACAGCTCTGATCGCGCGGTACTGACGTTCCTGCGCTCTCGGGAGATGTCGTTCTTTACGGATTCGATGATTCGATTACGGTCGGCGTCACTGGCATCGGGGAACCGGACCTTTTCCTGAACCAGGCTCAGCTCTTGCCGCAATTCAGCGATGCGTTGTGGACCGGTCGTCTCAAGGTATCGCTTGATTCCGTCCAGCTCCTGGCTCTTTCGCTCGACGTACTTGCGCGACTCGTCCAGGGCAGTAGCGCGATCGTTGGTGAGTTGCCGAACGATGCTCTCTCTGACTTCGAGCACCGTCTGAGCCTTCGCAACCCCCCGTTCGGAATCAGTCAACCCGGCCTGCGTGGTGGCAAGGTGGTCGGTCGCTCCCTCGGTCGCTCTGAGAGCTTCTTGTAGTTGCCCCTCGAACTGTTCAGCCAGCGTCTGAGAAACCTTCAGGCCAGTGAGGCGAGCGGCCATTCCATCGATGGACTGTCCCTGTCGCACCAGCGTCACTCGATCACCTGCCTCGTCGAGGAAGCTGATCGAAAGGTTGTGCACGGTGTTAGTCGAATGGCCCTGCATGACCTTTGTCATCGCCTCAAGGGTCGTCGCGGAATCCTTGAACACCAACTCGGTGCCGGGGCTGAAGCTGACACCGCGCCAGTTCATTCCCGCGAGCACCTTCGCGTTGGTGTTGCTGAAGTCGATGACACCCTCGAACTTGCTGCCATCGAGTGCTGCACGGCTCTGCGGTTCGAATCCGAAGAACTTGAGGATCTTGTTCCAAATTGCCCCAAGCGCAGACAGCTTGCTGCCATTGCTGATCTCGCTGTTGCTGGCGTTCAGGCCCGACACTTTCGCGCGATCAAAGCTCGTGTTGCCGTCCAGGATGGCGTTCTCCATCGTGACATCGGTCAGCGTCGCCTCAGAGAAGTTCGCTCCACGAATTCGTTGGCCGTTCAGGTTCGCGGCGTTGAAGTTCGCACCACGGAAGTCGGCGTTCTTGCCAATGCTGTTGGTGTTCTGCTCGGTGCTTTCGAACTTCATTCCGTGCGCCTCGACGTTGTGTGCCCGCAGGTTCTCCGGCAACGCGGTGTTGACGAACTCGGTGTTGTTGAGCTTGGAGTTGCTGATGTTGCTCGGGGCAACGAACTTGACCTGCCGCGAGTTGGACAGATCTAGGAACGCACGGCCCGTCGACACTTCACGGATCTGCCCCTGATCCACGATGTGCGGCAGGTTCGCGAGATTCTCGGCCGCTGTGAACTCCGGCTTCAGGCCCGACAGGTTTACGTTCTCGTAGTTGCCTGCCAGCCGGAGGACCATCGCACGACCTTCGACGCGCAAGTTCGATGACGTCTCGTGGCTGGTAAAGCTGACGTTGTCCTGTTCGAGCGCTGCAAGCGAGATGCGGTCTGAGGAATGAAGATCAAACTTTGCATCGCTGATGAAACCGCCCTTGACTGACACGTTCTCCCAGGCCTTCGTCCACTGCGCATTCTCTGGCCGCTGCGGAACCCGGACTTCAAGCCCGGTCAGATTGGAGTTGAGGAACTCGACGTTTCGTAGGCTGCCCTCAAGCCGAGTGCCTTCCAGATTCAGTCCTTCGTGACGACCTTCAGGGAGTAGCCCGCGCGCAGGTTCGCCCTGGGGAACGCCGTCAGATTCAGCAGCGCGGCGGCGGTCTTCTTCCACGATCACATTCGACGGGAACTGCACGACCCCGCTCTTGACGAGCGCGTGCATCGATTCGTGGTTGATCACAGATTCCGAAACGTGGGTCCAGCGAGCCTTGACCTTGTCCATCGCTAGGTTGCTGAGATCAAGGTTGGACAACCGCATTCCCTCGACGTTGGACCGCGTCCACGTGCCTTCTAAGCGACCCGTAGGGACCTGTGAGGTTCCCGCCCCCACGCCGGTCACCACCATGTTCTTCGCTAACAGCTCGACCGCGTTCCAGGTGCCGTTCAGTTGCAGATTCTCGAATTTGGCGTTCGTGAGATTCGTGGCGTTGGTCATCATGTTCGTGACCACCAAGTCCCTGAACGTGACGTCCCGCAAGTCGCGCCCGCTCAGATCCAGGGTCTCCGGAATCGGCCGTTCACCGCTTGGTCGGCACACGCCGCCTTCGCAGCGAATACCCTGCTGCTCAAGGAACAATCGGGTGGACTCGGTCATGGGCTTGGCTTCTGCTCGCCCTCCTTGATCCCACCACTTCTCCCACTTGAATTCACTCGCCTTGAGGTTGGCGTAGGGGTCCGCTGCACTTGCCGACGAGACGCCCACGCTGATTCCCACGATGGCTAGCGCCAGGGCTGCGAATCCCAAGAGCGCCGTGCGCAACCGTCCCTTGTACTTCATTTGGTGCCGTTTATTCGTACGCATTGGAGGTACCTCTCGAGGGTCGACTGAGCCACTGTTCAGGGGGTTGGGGTGGTGGTGAAGTACGTCGGGCGACAGCGTCGACCGATTGGGCGGACCTAGTCGTTGTCGCGTTTCTCGAGGACGTCGAGGCACTCGTCGATCTCGTCATCGGTGGGCAGCTTGTAGCAGCCCGTTGCACGCTTGATGTGGGCGTACTTCGCGTTGGTCGACGCTTGCGAGTCAGCCTTTTCCTTTTCGGCTTTCGCCTTCTCGGCCTTCTCCTTTTCCGCCTTCTCGCGCTGCGCCTTGGCCTTTGCGTCGGCGGCTTCTTGGTCGGCCTTGGCCTTTGCGGCGGCCTTCTCGCGGTCAGCCTTTGCCTTAGCGTCAGCTTGCTCCTTGGCCTCCTTCTCAGCCTTGGCCTTCGCTGCCTCTTGCGCCTTCGCAGCAGCTGCCTTTGCTTCCTTGTGGGCAATCTCAGCCTTCAGGGACGCCGGCATCGGGTACGTGCCGGAGCACCCCTTCACCTTGTATTCGATGGGCTGGTTGTCAGGCGTTATGCCGTTGAAGTCAGCGATGGTTTGCGGATACAGTGCAACAACTGGACTATCGAAGTCGAGGTGGTACTTGATCCTCTTGAGATCCCACTGGTCGATGTGGTTCAGCGTTCCTAACTGGTTTCCGTAGCCGGGAGGTTGGCGAAACCGCCGGGGGTTCCCGTCTCCCATATCAATGAGGTTTGCGACGTTGAACACGGCTGCAAACGAGACCTGACGGTCCACCGTGACTTCCGTCTTGCCGAACATGCACGGTGATTGCCAGGCATATGTGGAGTCCGCGACGAGCCCGCTCACGTTCAACGGGTTGAATCCAAAGGTACTGACTTTGCCCGCTTGGTAGTCCTCAAAAGACGCCGGCTTTCCTGCCTTCGTCGTGTTGGTATTCCAGGCGATGTTCACACCTGAGCTGTCGTAGCTCGGCACCACTTCCCAGTTCGGCACTGATGCCGAGGTGTCCTCAGACCAACTTGAGGAGTAGCTCGCACCGACGTTGAAGACGGGCACTGCCGCGAAGGTGCCCCCGCCAGCACTGCCGGACCAACTCCCGCTCACGCTCTTGCTCTGGTTTGTATTGGTGATCGTCTTGAGCGGGAACGACGACTCGTCCTTAGTCGCGAACTTGGTGGTACCGGCGTGGGTCTTCCCAAGCGTCACGTCCGTGTGGGCGCGTGCCGCCATCCAGCTCGTTTCCCGTAGCGGTTCCTCGCTACCGCGAATCCCAAACAGCCATGTCCGCGCAACTGCCCCGTTGGTTGTGTCTGGGTATGCGAGCGTGTGTGAGCGATTCTTGTCTTTGTTGATTGATGCGTTGACCGTGGAGTTCTGTTGGTGCATCACCACCCATCGAACATCAACATCAGCGGTGTCGAGCCCATCTGGATGACGTTTGGTGGAACGATCGATAGTCGCGGGCCGCGTGATGGTCAGGAAGGCGAACATGGTGTCTGTTCCGGAGACTTCAGCAACCTGCGGTTTTGTGTACTCAGGGCATCGGTCAATCGTCGCCATTTCGACGTAGTACATATTCGGTTTGCAGTTCGGGTGCGCTGCCCAAACACGTGAAGGCGGGAGTTCGTACTGCTCGCCTAAGTGGGTACTACTAGAGAACCCGTAGACGTTCGCGGGCAGATCCAGTGGCTTGTTTGCTCGATCGGTGACACCGTCATTTGCTGCGGGAAGAACGACCGTTTGCGCCCTGGTTCCTGCGTCATAGTCAGCCGTATGCACCTGCGCCTGCTGGACCTTGGGCTGCGTTTCGGCGTTGGCGGGTACCGGTTCTGCCGTGGGTATCGGGACGCTGGATTCCGGGTCCGTTGGGGACGGCGCGGGTGTTGTGCACTCATCGCCGCGGGCGTGCAGTTCCTTGACGAATGCCTCGTACTCGGCCTCGGTCGGTGGCGCTGCTGGGTCCTTCGTGGACTTGTACATCGGGACGGTTTGGTATTCCTGATTCCATGATCCGCCCGGGTCACCAGCGCGAATCGCGACGACCCAGGAGTCCTTCCACACCCCGTTAGAGACCACTGGCATCAACTGCTTGAGGTCGTCTTGTGACGCGAGTTCCGGCGAGGTCACGATCACCCACTTCGACCCCTGCATGAACGCGCGCGTCATCGGCGACACGAGCGCGCCCTGCACCTGCGGGTTCACCATGACCGCATCAAAGTCCGGCCATTGATTAGCAAGTTCGGACAATGACATCGCCGCCGGAATTGGTTCTACGCGCTTCTGCAACTCCGTGACCACGGCGCCCTGCGGGTTCCCCATCGTCAGGACCTTCTCGTCAAGATGTCCACACCTGGTGCTGTTTGGGATCGCGTCGTCCTGGCGGCTGTTCCACGAACCGGTGACCATCACAGGAACACTGGTTCCAGCCTTGTCCGTCACACTTCCCGAACCCGTGAGCCGCCCATCGCTGTCAGGGGTCATGGTCAACTCTCCGCCTTGCGGGAGAGTAACGGTTGCCTTGCCATTTTCAATGTCGAACAACACGTGATTTGGGTGCGCTTGCGTCCCGAGGACACTCGCCTCACCGGCACCCTTGCCATGCGCGGCCGAACCCGTCAACAGCAGCACATCGGTCGCACCGTCTTGAGTCGTCGCGACCGCGATGAAGTCCGCCGTTTTGTCATCCAGACCATCAATCTGGCTCGTCGGGGTGCTCGTCGTCGCGGCACCACATCCGGCGAGCAGCATGCCCGCACCAACCACCGCTACCGCCTGAATCACTCGCCGATTACGCATGACCGCTCCAAAAGTTGCACCTGGACTTGACCTGAAGCAGATAGTTGCCCCACCGACGAGCAGGTGCATAACCGAACAACGGCGGCATCGATTGCGCAGACCTCACGCGGGTGAATCTCGCCTCGCGGACGAGTCACAGGAGTTAGTGGGTGTGTGTTTCGTCCTCAGGGACAAACACACACCCACTAACTGGCAAAACCCTCAGGCAGGGGGCGAGGAGAGGCGGGAATCGAGTTGGTCGAGGATTAGATTGAGGCCATAGCTGAATTCGTCGCCGAAGTCGTAGGACTCGGTGAACACCAGCTCCGTCAGCATGCGCGCCATATGGGGATAGGCCTCGAATGGCAGGTCGAGCTCGGCCGCGAATTCCGCCGCGCCCTCATCGGGGGCGAATGGCAGGCTCAACTCGGTGACCACGAATCCGTAGATGTAGGCATCGAGGACCGAGAACGCGTGCGATGCCAGTCGCATCGAGAAACCGTTGGCCAACAGGCAGCCGAGCACGGTGTCGTGGTGGCGCAGGAGCGCGGGGCCCGGATTGCGGCGCGATTCGATGAGGCCGAGCGCCCAACCATGCTCGAACAGGACAGCACGTGATGAATCCGCCCGTGCCGCCATTGCCGGGCGCCAGGGATCATCGAGCGCGGGCAACCAGATCTGTCCGAAGACCCAGTCCGCAAGCGCATCCAGGATCTCGTCCTTATTTGCTACGTGGTGGTACAGCGACATCGCGCGGACACCCAGCTGGTCGCCGACGTTTCGCATGCTCACCGCCGAAAGCCCACCGCCATCTGCGACGGCGACGGCCGCCTCGACAATCCGGTCGCGGCTCAGTGCAGGGGCCTTCGACATGGCCCCATCTTGCCAGACTTACAGATGTACGGCTATCGTGGTCGATGCACACTTACACCTGTAAGGAGAATCCCATGCGAGCAGCGGTCTTCACCGAATACGGACCACCGTCCGTCGTCACCGTCACGAACTACCCCATTCCCTCACCGGCGAAGAACGAGGTCCGAGTCAAGGTTGCAACCACAGCGGTCACGGCTGCGGACAGCCGAATCCGGGCAGCGAACTTCCCCAAGGGGTTTGGAATGCTGGCTCGGTTGATCTTTGGGATTCGCGCTCCTCGCCGAACTGTGCTTGGCGCAGTGTTCGCCGGTGTGGTGGACGCAGTCGGCGCAGAAGTTACTGATTTCGCCGTGGGCGACCGCGTGTGCGGAATGACCGGCGCGAAGTTCGGCGCACACGCCGACTACGTCTGCGCCAAGGTAACGAAGGTCGCGGCCATCCCCGAGCCCGTTGCCGACGACCAGGCAGCCGGAATCCTGTTCGGCGGAACGACCGCCTTGACCTACCTACGTGACAAGGCTGCCGTGACCCCAGGCACGACGGTGCTCGTGAATGGGGGTTCGGGCGCCGTTGGCACGAATGCAATTCAGCTCGCCCGCCACTACGGCGCCCACGTCACCGCTGTCACCAGCACGGGCAATGTGCAGTTGATGCGAGACCTCGGCGCCGAACAGGTCATTGACTACACCACCACTGAACTCAAAACGATCAGTAACCAGTTCGACGTCGTATTCGATGCGGTCGGAAACATCACCATCGAATCCGGGCGTCGCATGCTCACCAGCGACGGTGTGCTACTGCTGGCCGTCGCAAGTTTGGGTCAGACGCTGAAAGCGCACGGAAAAGTCAAAGCAGGCCCGGCCTCGGAACGTGCAGCGGACTTCACCACGTTGCTTGAGCTGGCAGCCCATCGGGAGTTGCGGGCAGTCATCGATTCGAGCTACCCGTTGGCCGACATCGCCACGGCACATGCGCGCGTCGACACCGGCCGCAAGGTGGGCAACGTTCTGGTCACCATGTAGCGCCTGCAGTCGTTGGCGGATTGCAGCGGCACCTACCCACTGCACCAAGTCGGTGACGAATCTTGGCGAGACACCTGCGGCCGCTGCCCGAATTACCCACATATGTGCGGCACACTCACCAGAATGAGCGGCACATTCCTGAACCGACGCAAAACTGTCCGAGGCACTGCAACTCTGGCTGGTTCGCTCGGTCTTGTCGCGATGCTCGCTGCCTGCGGTTCCCCCGAAGCGTCGACCGCAACTGACGCATCCGCGAGCCCGTCACCGACCAAGAAGTCCAAGTCCGCGACGTCCTCGCCCACCTCCGCGAGCCCCACCTACACCAGAACGTCGACGCCTACACCCACGCCCACCAAGATTCCTGGGCCGCTGTTTGTGGCAGCACTTCCGGACTCGGTCACCGCGAGCGTCGGCCAACGCATCGTGGTCCAGTTGCCGACAGAGCCGAACGAACGATGGTCAGCGTCGGCCTCAGGGGGCGTCACGGTATCCGGGACCAAGTACGTGGCACCGCCCGCCGAACAACCCGACGCTCCCGGAACATCCATCACCACCGTGACCGCGAAGAAGGCGGGCACAGCGAAGGTCACGTTCACGGCCAGCTCAACCAACGGCCCAGCGAACGCGTCGAAGAAGCTAACGGTCACGGTCAAGTAGTCGGCGCCTGCACGCGCGCGGCAGGTTGCGGCCCACGGCTGCGGGGTGGGGAAAGGAAGTCAGCCCCGCGGCGGTTGCGGTTTGGTTAACGCGCGATAACCTCAAAACGTGGCGGACCTCAATGCGAACGAAGAAGCACCTCCGGGCGTCGATCTCGCGGCGCTCAACACCTACCTTCGGCTGAACAA
>CAUJEJ010000255.1 GCA_963169255.1 Actinomycetota bacterium
GCTGAGGGATTCCTCGACGAACTCACCCACAGCCAGGGCATCGACCTGCGGCGAGCAACCGACAACGACAAGTACCAAGCGCTCGCGCGGCTCGTCCGGCGCCACCTCATGGAGGATTGGCTCGTTCGCCTCTCACGCAACATTGACGAGGCACCAAAGGCCGTCGCGTACTTGTCGGCGGAATACTTGCTTGGCCCGCAGCTGATCAATGCGCTCGTCGCCGAGGATCTCGAAGCTCCCGTTCGCGAAGGCCTCGCATCACTTGGGCTCAGCCTCGACGATCTCGCCGCGGCAGAACCAGAACCCGGCCTCGGCAATGGTGGACTCGGCCGATTGGCCGCCTGCTACGTGGACTCTCTGGCCACGATGCGGATTCCGGCGATCGGCTACGGCATCCGTTACGAGTACGGGATCTTCCGTCAGACCTTCGTCGATAACCGCCAGGTTGAGGTACCCGACAAGTGGCTCGCGATGGGGAACCCGTGGGAGTTTGCCCATCCAGAAATGTCCCAAACGATTGGCTTCGGGGGCAGCGTCGAAGACGCGACAAACGAGGCCGGCAAGACGGTCCGGGAGTGGGTTCCTGAGCGTCATGTTTCAGCTGTGCCCTACAACTACCTCGTCCCCGGCTACGGGGACGGCGCTGTCAACACGCTGCGCCTGTGGTCAGCCCAATCACCTGACGAGTTCAATCTCGACATCTTCAACGCTGGCGACTACGAGCAGGCAGTTCGTGAACAGGTACGTGCAGAGGTCCTGAGCAAAGTCCTCTACCCCGAGGACTCAACGGAGCAGGGCAAGGAGTTGCGCCTGTCGCAGCAGTACTTCTTCAGCGCTGCGTCGATCAATGACTTCATCGAATACGGCACACCTGTGGACTTTGACATTCGCCGCCTGCCGGAGCGCGTGATTTTCCAACTCAACGACACCCACCCTGTCATCAGCGTGCCGGAACTCCTTCGGGTCCTCATCGATGTCCACGGCCTCGAGTGGGATGAAGCCTGGGACATCACCAAACAGTGCTTCGCCTACACCTGCCATACCCTCATGCCCGAAGCACTCGAGGTCTGGTCGGTCGACCTCATTGAACGCCTGCTGCCCCGGCACATGGAATTGATCTACCAGATCAATGACCGATTCCTGGCTGAGGTCGCGGCCGCGAACCCCGGCGACGACGACATGGTGAAGCGGATGTCGCTGATCCAGGAAGAGCCGTTCCGCGGGATCCGGATGGCTCATCTGGCAGTAGCTGGCTCAAGCAAGGTCAACGGCGTCGCCGAGCTGCACAGCCAACTCCTACGCGACCGCGTTTTGACCGACTTCTCTGCGTACGAACCACACAAGTTCACTAACGTGACCAATGGGATCACGCCGCGCAGGTTCATCCGAGTTGCGAATCCGGGCCTGTCGGAGCTGATTACCGAAGCGATCGGTGATGGCTGGCTCACCGACCTCGAGCGTCTTCGCGGACTCGAACCCCTAGCCGACGACTCCAGCTTCCGCGAGCGCTTTGCTGCGATCAAGCGGGCCAACAAGGTGCGGCTGTCCGATGCGCTCGTCACTCGCGATGGCCTCGATCTCTCCCCCGACACGATGTATGACGTGATGGTCAAGCGGCTCCATGAGTACAAGCGACAGGTCCTCAAGCTGCTGCACATCGTCACCGCCTACCAGCGCCTCAAGGCAAATCCACACGCCGACATCGTGCCCCGCAGCTTCATCTTCGGAGCAAAAGCAGCGCCTGGCTACTGGATGGCCAAAGAGACCATCGAGCTCATCCTCGGCGTTGCGACCGCAATTGATGCAGACCCAGCAACTCGCGGCAAGTTGAAGATTGCATTCCCGGCGAACTACAACGTCATCCTGAATGAGGACATCGTTCCAGCTGCTGAGCTATCCGAGCAGATCTCGATGGCTGGCAAGGAAGCGTCGGGCACCGGAAACATGAAGTTCACCCTGAACGGCGCCCTGACGATCGGGACCCTCGACGGTGCGAACGTCGAGATCCGCGACCTCGTAGGTGCCGATAACTTCTTCCTCTTTGGCCTTGACGTCGATGGAGTCACCGAGCTCCAGCAAGCCGGATACCGCCCGCGCGAGTTCTACGAAACCGATGCCGACCTGCGGGCGGCGATCGACGCGATGATCTCTGGCGAGATTGCCGGCGGCAAGGAAGAGGCTGCCCAAGCAGTCCTTGGACACCTTCTCGAGGACGATCCCTTCCTCGTCCTCGCCGACTACCGCGCCTACATCGACGCGCAGGATGCAGTCGACTTTGTCTATCGCGACCAGGACGAATGGAATCGCCAGGCGATCCTGAATGTCGCGCGGAGTGGATTCTTCTCATCTGATCGGGCGATCCAGGACTATCTTGATCGCATCTGGCACGCTGCACCGCGCTAGCGTCTGCTCATGCGCAAACTTCAGGCAATCATCATCGGCACTGCAGGCCTCGCGACAGCATTCGCGGTGAGTGCTTGTGGCTCGTCAACGACCACAACCACGACCACCGACGCAACGCCAACGGAAGCTCAGTCGTTCTCCCTCGGAGACGACACAGTGAACACCGGCGGATCTCTGCCGTCCTACTGGCCGTCAGATGTGCCGACCCCCAACGGCTTGAACTACGTCGGCGGCGCGCAATTGCAAGGCAGCGTCAGTGGCGGATTCAACGGATCAACGCCGATCCCCGAGGTCACCAAGCAGCTCGACGCGGACTTCAAGGCGCAAGGATGGACGGCCAACGGCAACTTTGGCGGTGGAGATTCCGGCGGAGTCACCAGTTGGCAGAAGGGCAGCCAAACTGCTCAGGTCATCATCGCCAGCGAAAAGGGCACCACCGTCAACATCACTGTGGTCAACACATAACTTCTAGCTGACCACAGCTCGCAGCGCGGACTAAGCCAGCGCTGCCTGCAAGTTCTCGTCGATTGCGGCGAGGAACTCTTGCGTCGTCAAGTACGGCTGATCCTTGCCGATGAGAAGCGCAAGATCCTTCGTCATCTTGCCGGATTCCACGGTCTCGATGCAGACACGTTCAAGGTCCTGGGCGAACTTGGTGACCTCGGGCGTGCCGTCCATGCGACCCCGGTGGCTTAGGCCCTGCGTCCACGCGAAGATCGACGCAATCGGATTAGTCGAGGTCGGGTTGCCCTTCTGGTGCTCACGGTAGTGACGCGTCACAGTGCCGTGGGCAGCTTCGGCCTCAACCGTCTTGCCGTCTGGAGTCATGAGAACTGAGGTCATGAGACCGAGCGATCCAAAGCCCTGCGCGACAGTGTCGGACTGGACGTCACCGTCATAGTTCTTGCAGGCCCAGACGTAGCCGCCCTCCCACTTCATCGCGGCAGCAACCATGTCGTCAATGAGGCGGTGTTCGTACGTGATGCCCGCTGCCTCGAAGTCAGCCTTGAACTCGTTGTCGAAGACCTCTTGGAACAGGTCCTTGAACCGGCCGTCGTAGGCCTTGAGGATCGTGTTCTTCGTCGAGAGGTAGACCGGGTAGTTGCGCGAAAGGCCATAACGCATCGATGCACGCGCGAAGTCGCGAATCGAATCGTCGAGGTTGTACATGCCCATCGCGACGCCGCCGCCCGGGAAGTCGAACACGTCGAACTCCATCGGGGCCGAGCCATCCTTCGGCGTGAACGTCATCGTCAACGTTCCTTCACCGGGCACAACAAAGTTCGTCGAGCGGTACTGATCGCCGAACGCGTGGCGGCCAATCACGATCGGCTTGGTCCAACCAGGAACCAACCGCGGGATATTGCTAATGATGATCGGCTCACGGAAGATCACGCCACCAAGGATGTTGCGGATCGTGCCGTTGGGCGACTTCCACATCTCCTTCAGGCCGAACTCCTCCACGCGTGCCTCGTCCGGTGTGATTGTTGCGCACTTGACGCCGACGCCGTACTGCTTGATTGCGTTTGCCGAGTCGATCGTCACCTGATCATTGGTGGCGTCACGGTTCTCGACGGACAGGTCGTAGTACTTCAGATCAATGTCGAGGTACGGCAAGATCAATTGTTCGCGAATGAACGACCAGATGATGCGGGTCATCTCGTCGCCGTCGAGTTCGACGACGGGGTTCGCAACTTTGATCTTGGCCATGACGACTCCTTGATGCAGGTGAGTGAGTGAAGTTGGTGGGA
>CAUJEJ010000256.1 GCA_963169255.1 Actinomycetota bacterium
AAGCCATGAGGCGCGTCCGATGACGATCGTCGGCGATTTCGCAGGATCTAGCCAGCGAAGCAACGACTTCATCTTCTTCACACCGATCGATACACAGCCAGCCGTCGCGCCGCCGCCGTTGGCGTGCAGGAAGATCGCAAAGCCACGACCGCGGATCGGATTTGGTCGATTGAAATCGATCACGGCGCCGTACTTATAGTCCGGCATATAGCTGATCATGCGCTCAGAGAGTTTGCGCTTGAAGCCGCCCTCGCTGCCGAGACGCATTTCGTTGTAGAACGGCGAGGCGTTGTCCCCTACCCAGTAGTGATCCGGACCCACCCTGCTGAACGGCATTGACGTCCCAGGGTTCGCCGCAACCCCGAACGATTGGGTGATCGGGAACATCCCCGTCGGTGTCATGTTCGAACCCTGCCGTCGCTTGTTCCCGGCCACCAATCCGTTGGCACCGATGCGGGCCGTCACATTCATCACCTGACGCCAACCGCCCGCGCCGCGTTGGTACGCGCGCAGGCGCGCGTGCGTAGTCCGATTGCGAGGCGCCGATACAACAATGACTTGCTTGCCCGACGTCGAGAAACGGGCAGCGGACGGAACCAGCACCGCCTGGTGTTGACTCACCCGCGAATCGACAGCGTGCACTCGAGCCGCATTTGCACCCGGCGACCCGACTAGCAACCCACAAAGCGCCACTAGCACGGCAACACCTGCGCGTTTCGCACTCACCTGCGAGACCCCCGAATTCACTGCTTCACCTTCGCCTTGATGAACACAAGCCTAAGCGTGCGTCGCGCGCACACGGCCACGCAGCAAGTGGCTATCTTGGATACTCTAAATATGGCTATAATCTTGTCCATGGAAATTGGTGTCGCAGAACTCCGCAACGGGCTCAGCAAGCGCTTGGCCGACGTTCAAGCAGGACGGACGGTGACCGTGACAGACCATGGCAAAGCGATTGCACGAATCATCCCCATCGATCAACCAACAAGGCTTGAACAACTCATCGCCGAGGGCCTCGTGAGGGTCCCAGCCAAACGCCAAAGAACAGTGCCTCACCCAATCCCCGAGAGCGAGGTTTCCGGAACCGTAAGTGACCTCATCAAGGATCAGCGGAGATGATCGGCTACCTCGACACATCCGCGCTCGTGCCACTCCTCGTTGAGGAACCGAGCACACCCGCGTGCCTAAGGTTCTGGAACGACTGCGACCAACTGGTGAGCAACTCTGTCGTGTCCGTCGAAGCCACCGCTGCACTTGCGCAAGCACGCCGAAGCAGCAGAATCACCGACGCGCAACTACGAGCCGCGCGCGCACAACTCGACGAACTCCTCCTCGACATTTCCGCAATCGACCTAAACCCGGGCTTGCTCGCGCGAGCATGCCAATTCACGGTCGACCTGAATCTGCGCGGATACGACGCCATCCACTGCGCGACCGCGCACAGCGTCAGCGACGAGGGATTCGTTGCCGCTTCCGGCGATGCAGAACTGTTGGAAGCGTGGCATGCGCTTTCAATCTCAACATTCGATACCAACCAGCTGTCGCGCTAGGCGTTCGTCGGGACCAGTCAGTTCTCATTCTTCGCTCAGACGGCATGGGTCGGGCGAAGTAGCCGCCGTCGCTAGTCCAACCTCAACAAGGCCAAGAGCGCCGTAGCAAACCGCACGAAGCGATTCACCACGGCGCTTCTTGGGCTGCCGACTCCTAGCGTTGCATCGTCGACTTGAGCATCGAGACCAGGTTGAGTCCGCCAAAGCTCCGCGGGTTCTTGCCAGCAGCGCGTACCGCCAGGATGTAGTACCCAAGCGCCCCTGGGTCAGCAGCCGCGGGTCCAGCTTGGCTCGGCGAGACTAGGTACGTGCTCGAGTTCTGCTTCAGCGTGCGTAGTCCAGCCTTGACCGCGGTGCGCGCGTACCCAGCCGCTGCGAGCGCAGTAACTGCGTTCGCTGTGGATCCGACATCGGGGCCTGAACCATACGCACTCGGAACGGCGCCAGAGTTACGTTTGATCGCCTTCGATAGGTAGCCCAACAGAGCTCCTCGAGTAGAAGATGTCAGTAGTGCAGCCGAGCCAGTACCGGCGTTTGCAGAGTTCTTCGTGCAGTCCAGAACCGGCGAACCCTTGCGGATCTTCGGCGCAGGACCAGTGACTACCGCGCGTTTGCCCGTGCCCTTCACCAGCGGCAATAGACCAAGACCGACCTGCGCCGATGCAAGGTTGTTCACGTCCGGCGGGGGCACCTTCTGGAAGCGAAGCCCACCTCGAACATCGGCCGGCGCCGAGCATCGCTTCTGAACGGACCGCAGATACTGCGCGGCCGACTTTCCACCCTTTTGCCGGATCTTGCTCGAGTCCTTTCCAGCAGCGGTGAGCGCCATGACGACGAGTCCGGTTGAGTTCGCGTCTGACGTTGCGCCGGGCGCGGAGTAATATGCCCAACCGCCGTCGGAGTTCTGACGCGCGCGCAACCAGGCGATCGCGCGACTCATCTTCTTCGTCTTCCCGGCGACAGCGAATGCCGCGGCGCCCATCGACGTCGAGTTGCTATCGGACCCGCTGTAGGCGTCGGGGTTGGGCGGTGCACACGGAACGCTGAGGTCCGATCGGTACGCCGACCATGACCCGTTCGAACACTGCTGTTTGGTCAACCATGCGAGGGCATCGCTGTTGATTCCCGCCTTCGCCGACTTGAGGCCAAGGATCGCGAATCCTTGCCTGAACGCGGCGTTGTACACCGGATCTTGCGCGCCGTATAGGCCGACCACAGTCGGGCCACCCGAACGCACACTGGCGGTTGGTGAATCGCTCGCCGCTTGTGCAGAACTAGCGAGGACGAGCGGCGCACAGACCACTGCGCCGCTGAGCACCAAGCCAACGACCTGCTTGGAATGACGAGACGTCCGAGAAGAGAATGCCGAAAAAGGCACCATGAGAAAACTCCCTGAATAACGCGGTCCGCGCCGAAACCACGCCACAAGGAAGTGACGGGCCCCGACCGCAACCTCGACGGTTTGGAGCCGCTGCACTCGCCAGGTAATCCGACTTGTCGCTACCAGCCTCGACAGGTGTCGAGACTGGCTTGCCGTAGGCAGAACCTACGAGCGACTTACGGCTGCGGGTCAGCGCCGGATTGCTACCGGCTTCCCCTGGAAAACGAGTACATACGCGTGATCTTCATTTGGAAGAGCACGTCGGTATCAAAGCATGCGGAACGCCGTTGGCGACTCTGCGCCCCGCGAGAACTCCAAACATCACCACCGCGTAGCAGGATGCACACAAACAGCGACGGGGGTCACTCTTCCGGCTGATCAACCAATCAGGCATCCCCTCATGCACTCCGGCAGAATCGCTACACCGCTCGTAGCGGGCGCACTGGAGGAACCATGGACGAGGTCACCCGAATGCGGGCGATCATCAACGCCCAGAACGAGATTATCGAGGCGGGCTCATCCCTACCCGAGGTGATGCGGATCGTCACCATCCAGGCGATGCTGGTGACCAATTCCACCGGTGCAGTTGTCGAACTCGCAGAGGGCGACGAGATGGTCTACGCCTCCGGAGCCGGGACGGTTGCGGGAAAGGAAGGGTTGCGCCTGCACCTCCACGGCAGCCTCTCCGGTCTGTGTGTCACGACCGGTGACACCCTCACGTGCACCGAAACTGAGACCGATCCGCGAGTCGACAAAGTTGCCTGCCGCAAAGTTGGTGCGCGGTCGATGGTCGTCGTCCCGCTCATCTGTCGCGGCGCTACCGTCGGCGTGCTCAAGGTGCTGTCGGATCAGCCTGCCCAGTTCAGCGAAGAGGATGCTTCACTCCTGAAGTCGCTCGGCAATTTCATTGCCGCGGCGATCTCACAAGCGAGCACCTTCGAGGCAACCCAGCGCCAGGCACTCACCGATTCGCTCACCGGCCTACAGAACCGAACCGACTTCATGGACCAGTTGCGCGGTGCCCTCGCGCGCGGCTCACGAAGCGGTGCGGTGATTTGCGTCGCGTACATCGACCTCGACGGCTTCAAGCCCGTGAACGACACATACGGCCACAAGGCAGGCGACCACGTCCTGCAAGTCGTCGCCGACCGCTTGATGTCAACGACGCGTGAAGGCGAACATGTTGCCCGGCTCGGCGGTGACGAATTCGCGATCGTGACCGAGGACCGCAGTGCCAAAGAAGTGGATAGCTTCCGGGATCGGATAGCCAACGAGATCGCTGCGCCCATCTCATTTCAGGGCGAACAGCTCCACGTGACCGCAAGCATCGGAATCGCAACAACCCGCGGCAAGGATGTGGCCGAGTCCGTACTTGCCCGCGCAGATGCCGCGATGTACGCCAGCAAGCGCCAACGCAGCGCCTAGGGATCGCACAATCTCGACTCAACCCTCGCCGACGTTCACCTTGGACGAACCTGGCACAGTTGGTTCATGGCTGACCTTCGGACTACCCGACATCGTCATGCGCCGAACCGCCTCACTCAGTTCGTCGCATTGGTCGGCGTTACTGCTTTGGCACTTGTTGGCTGCTCACGAGGCGCGAGCGAGGACACCTCCACAAGCGCGGCGCCCAGCCAAAGCGCCGCAGCGCAGTGCACCCCAGCGAAGGCAGCAACCACCGGTTCGTCCACCGGCAAGATCGAGGTCGACGGCACCCAACGCGACTACTCCATCAACATCCCGCCCAGCTACGACGGAGTCAGCGCGCTGCCCCTCGTTCTGAACCTTCATGGACGCGGAGGCAATGCCACCCAACAACTCTTACTCACCGGTTTTGATACGTCATCAGACAAGAACAACTTCATCTTGGTCTCACCGAATGCGATCGGTGAACAGTGGGACCTGCCCGCTGTTCCCGGCCGGGCGACGAGCGACACGACCTACATAACCGAACTCCTCACCTCACTCGAACAACGCCTCTGTATTGACAAGACGCGGCTCTACGCAGCCGGAATGTCCTTGGGCTCCGTCATGACGTTGGCTCTCGCCTGCGCGCCCAACCAATCCTTCGCAGCATTTGGCGGGGTGGGCGCGAGCTTCTACCGGCCAATGTGCGACCGCTCGCCACCCGCACCGCTGATCTACTTCCACGGAACTGCCGATCCGGTTGTTCCGTTCGAAGGTGGCAAGGTTGCTGGTTCTCCCGCTGGGTCCATCACAGCTCGTGTGAATGCCGCGGACGAAAACATGGCTGCCTGGGCCAACCACAACGGATGTAACCCAACGCCAACTGTCAATGACCTTGGCGACACCGCACGCACGATTTGGTCAGACTGCAAGAACAACGCCAACGTCGACTACTACCGAATCGATGACGGCGGACACACTTGGCCCGGTGCAAACCAACTCGTCTCGGACTTCATCGAAGAACGACTCGGTAAGACCACCCAGACTGTCGACGCAACCGAGCTGATGTGGCAGTTCTTCGAGCAGTACCAACTGCCGAGCTAGCGCAGAGCCGAGAGCGTGCTCATCACGGTTTGCATTGGCCCGACTCAAGGAGCTGAGACGCGGGAATCGGCTCGAACCGTAAGACCGCGTGATCAGTGATCGTGACGCTCGTGCCGAACATCCCAGTGACGAAGCGGTGGTTCGCGCGGATGTAGATCCCGACGTTCGACATGTCGATGTCACCGGGGCACGCGTTGATCTCTGCTTCATCCCACTCCCCTGCCGTTTGGGTGAAGGTTGAGTCTGAGTACGTGAAGACCAAGCAGTTGCTCGTGCACGTGGTGAATGTGTTCGCGCTGGAGTTGCGGGCGAGTTGACCCTGGCCAACGTTGGCCGGGTACCCCAGCGGATTCGCCTCGTACACCCACATTTCCTGAACTGAACTGAACGGCATCCCGGTACCTGCTCGCAACACCGCTGAGGCTGCATCCGTAGCAAAGGTGTCCATCCGTGGTTCGGCACTCGCTGTGCGGGCCCCGGAACGCACTGCAGCCGATAGCGCCACGTGGTCTCGCAGGAACAACGAGAACTCGATGATGCCGAACAGAATCAACACGAACACGGGGAAGATGAACGCTGCCTCAACAGCGACCGCTCCTGTGTCGTTGTTCCGCCGACGCCGACGCAACCGCATGAGGCAGCCACCAGCATCAGCACCATCTGGTGCTTCACGCACGACTGACTGACGGTCTGAGGACACGCTTGTACTTCGGCAGCTACACATTCCCAGTTGAGCGCAATGCCCCGTTCTGATGTCCCGAGGGGTGCCGTCAAAGAACCTTCACCCGTTTGGTCCCGCTGTTCTACAGCACCGCTATCGGCCGCACCGAAGTTCAGCTTGTAACCGCCCAAGTTTCCTCAAACGCAGGGCAAGAAATCGCGCCGGCAAAGGGCGGCGCGCTCACCGCAAGTATTCATTCCGTGAACGGAGAAAACAATGTCTACTCGAATCCGCACGATGCTGAGTTTCGGGAAAGATAAGGGCGCGAGCGCGGTCGAATACGGCCTCCTTGTCGCTGGTATTGCAGTCGTCATGATTGCTGCCGTCTTCTTCCTTGGCTCTCAAGTTTCCACCAACTTTGAAGAAGTTGGTAGCTCAGTCGAAAGCGCTGGGAACTAACCAACTCACCAAGTCAGACCCTTCACATGGGTCTTGGGCGGTCGCACTCGTGCGGCCGCCCAAGACCTGGGTTTAGGCCCACCTCCCACCACATCAGATTGGATACGCGATGGCTCGAAAAATCATCCTCGTCGTCGCGTCGCTAACTTTGGTGATCGCCGGTGCCGCCTTGTACCTCACCGTTTCCAAACCAGCCGCGAGCGCGAGCAACGCGACAACCGTCTACGTGGCGACAGGCGACCTCGGGCCTGGAACGCGCGCCGCTTCGTTGACCGACGTGCAGCTTCAAAAGATGCAGGTCGCCTCGAATCTTGTTCCGCCCAACGCCTTAACGAACCTGTCCCAGGTCGCAGATCTACAAACGTCAGTACCTGTCTTTAAAGGTCAGATTCTCATGACCCGCATGTTCTCCAAGACCGCAACGACCGGTGGATTATCAATCCCACCCGGCACAAATGCAGTTACGCTCCAACTCTCCGATGGTGGTCGCGTAGCCGGATTCGTGCAACCCGGATCCAAAGTTGTGGTGTACCAATCGTCAACCCAAATTGGCGGATCGGGAACAGTTGTCCTGCAGTCGGCCCAGGTAATCGCGGTTGGCCCGACCACTGCAACCGGCAAAGCCGCTGACGGCACGGTGTCAAACAAGTCCGTCGCGACTGCCTTGATCACCTTGGCACTTACCCCACGAGATTCCGTCAAGGTCGTTGGCAAAGAAGGCCTCTACCTAGGACTACTACCGAGCTAGCGAACGCAGGGCCGATCTGGTCACAAGATCCAACCCACACTGAGAGGAGGAGTAATGGCAGCAATACTCGAGTTCGACACCTCGACCGCCAACTCCATCTCAAACGCGCTCGGTACCAGCACGGTTCACCTCACCGACGCATCTGCGGTTGTTGAAAGCATGAAGACAACCGGCGATCCCCTTGTCATCATCGGCCCAAGCGTCGAGCAGGCAGTCGCTGAACGAGTGACAGGTCTCGCGATCACAACGAACCCTGCGGCTGGCGTTGTCTGGCTTCGACGCCGAGTCGACACCACCGTCGTCCTCGAGGCCCTACGCGCGGGTGCGAGCGACGTGATCGGGGACAGCGATCTCCCAGCCTTAGTGGCAGCGGCGAACCGGGTGGCAGAGAAGGCGGCACTGCACGCAGCCGCTGCGAATCAGGGTGCAGCGCATCGCGGAGCAATCGTGACCTCGATCTACGCGCCAAAAGGCGGCTGCGGGAAGACCAGCATCGCGACGAACCTTGCGACGATCCTGAGCGGCGAGATGAAGCAGCGGGTTTGCCTCTTGGATCTGGACCTTGAGTCCGGCGATGTCCAACTCATCATGGGGCTGCCCCCAGCCAGGTCCGTCCTTGACCTTCAGAACCTCACTGATTCTCTCGATGCAACAGCCCTCGCCTCGGTGATGTTGCCGCACTCATCCGGAACCTACGTGCTTGCTGCCCCACAACGACCCGAGCAGGCAGCTGCGATCCGTCCGCACTTGATCTCGCGCATCGTCAACGTTGCGTCGAAGATGTTCGACCACGTCATCATCGACTGCCCGCCGTACGCCACCGAGCACGTGCTCGCGGTCCTCGACGTGACTGATCACCTGGGGCTCATTTGCACGCCCGATGCCGCGAGCGTGAAGAACACCGCGATCTCGCTCGAAGTGCTCACCGAGCTCAATTTCAACGGCAGCGTGGACCTGATCGTCAATCGCGCTGGTGAACGCGTCGGCATTAGTGGGACCGATATCTCCGAAGCGCTCGATCACCCAATCACCTGCGAGATCCCGCATTCGGTGGATATGCCGTTGGCAACGAACAGCGGACGCCTGTTGTCGGTCAGCCACCCCGGGCACGACATCAGTATGGCGATTCGGGGATATGCCAGCTACATCAGTCCCGCCGCCCAGACCGCTGCCGCAGCTGCGGCAGCAACAGTTCCCGCCCAGCAATCGGCACTCCGACGACGCAGGTTGTTCGGCAAGCGAGTGGCCACGACATGAACCTCGCCGAGCGATTGCAGGTATCCCGGGCGGGTCGCACGGCTGCACCGTCCTTGCCAGATCAGCGTGCCGGTACCGAGTCCGGGATGGCCACGGGCCCAGCCACTGATGCGTACGCCGAAGTGCGAACCGAGGCGAGGGCTTTTGTCGTTAAGAACCTCGGCACTCGGCTTGCAGACTCAAGCCTGAGCGACGAGGATCTGCGCGCGCTCGTGACGGTCGAACTGCAGACCGCCCTCACCAAGATTGACACGCCACTTTCTGCTGAGGCTCGTGCCAGGCTCATTAGCGAGATTGCCCAGGAGGTCGTCGGACTCGGGCCGCTTGAGCCACTACTCCGCGACCCAACAGTCACCGAGATCATGACCAGCGGCCCGTACAACGTCTGGGTTGAGCGTGCTGGCAAGACTGCCCGTACCGATGTTGCGTTCGACGACGAAAAGCACATCCGGCGAATCCTCGATCGGATCGTCTCGCGGATCGGTCGACGCATCGACGAGTCAAGTCCCAAAGTTGATGCCCGTTTGCCCGACGGTTCCCGTGTTCACGCGATCATTGCACCCCTCGCGGTGGATGGAACTGCCCTGACCATTCGGAAGTTCTCCGAGGACAAGTACACCGTCGACGACCTCATCTCCTTCGGCACACTCTCCCCTGCGGCCGGTGAGTTCCTACAAAAGGCAGTGGCGGCCCGCCTGAGCATCCTCGTCGCAGGTGGAACTGGTTCGGGCAAGACGACGACCCTAAACATGTTGAGCCAGTTCTTCCTCCCCCACGAACGCATCGTGACGATCGAGGACCTCGCCGAACTTAAGCTCGACCACGATCACTGGATTCGATTGGAAGGCCGTCCACCCAACATCGAAGGCAAAGGCGAAGTCACGCTCAGCGCATTGGTCAAGGAGTCATTGCGTATGCGGCCCGACCGAGTGGTGGTCGGCGAAATTCGTGACGGCAACGCCGCGATGGACATGCTGCAAGCGATGAACACCGGCCACGAGGGTTCCATGGGAACGGTCCACGCCAACAGCCCACGCGACTGCTTCACTCGCATTGACGGAATGGTCGCGATCGCGGGCATGAAGATTGATCAGCAGGCCGTCTACAGCCAGATTGCCTCTGCACTTGACCTCATCGTCTACCAAACAAGAATGCGTGACGGCACTCGCGCGGTGACTCAGATCGCTGAGATCACGGGCATGGAGGGCAATGTCATCAGCATGCAGGACGTCTTCATGCGTCCCGCAGACGCTGTTGGCGCTTCAGTCCCATTACGACCAGCAGGTTTGATACCCAATTGCTACCAACGAATCATCGACTCCGGACAGACTCTCGAACGTGGCATGTTCTTGAAGGATGACGAAGTCGGATCAGCAACTCGGTGGCGGTGATCGCGATGCATCCCTACCTCTTGCCGTTCAGCATCATTGCTGTCGTCGTCGCTCTCTGCGTGATCTTGGCTGTTCTCCTGATCCCACAGAAGACACCAGATCGAACTGCGGCACTGCGGGAGATGATCGACCAGTACCGAGTGAACGATCCGTCGGCGAACGAATCAGCCGACTCTGTCATGACCCGCCTGCGCGTCAGCGGTGCAGCTCACACCGCAACCATGCTCGAGAAGCGTGGCTGGAACGATCGCCTCCGTGCAGGATTAACCTCCGCAGGGATGTCGCTCAAACCCGAAGAATTCGTTCTCCTCACAGTCGCCACCGCACTGGGCGGCGCGATCGGGCTCTTCTTGCTGCTTCGGGCCTCCCTCCCTGGCGCGATGCTTGGGCTCGTGATCGGCGCAGCGGTTCCCATCTTGGTCATGCGAGTAAAGGCCAGCAAACGTGAAGCTCAATTCGTGTACGAGCTTCCCGACGCCCTCGGCGCGATTGCCAGCAGCCTGTCGTCGGGCGCGTCGCTAGCTCAAGCCTTTGATGCCGTAGCGAGTGAATCAAGTGGCGCGATGCAAGAAGAGTTGCAGCGCGTGATCATTCAGAACCGCCTCGGCACGTCGGTTCCCGATGCGCTCCAAGAGACCGCGGACCGAATGAACTGCGTCGACCTACAGATGGTCGTCATGGCGATCCGTCTGCAGTCATCAGTTGGCGGCAATCTGTCTACTCTGCTGAAGACTGTCGCGACGACGCTTCGCGAACGCGTCAAGATGGCCCGGCACGTGCGGGCATTGTCCGCTGAAGGCCGAATGTCGTTGTGGGTGTTGATGGCGCTGCCGGTGGTGGTCGGTGCGTTCTCTGCACTCACCCGACCCGAGTACTTTCAGATCTTCCTCACGACCGTTCCGGGAATGATGATGCTCATCATCGGCAGCGTCATGATGTTGCTCGGCTACCTGTGGGCGCGCGCGATCGTGAATGTGGAGATCTAGCTATGTCCACTTCGCCTTTGATTCTCGTGATGATCGGCCTCTGCGTTGCGGCCGTGATCGTGATCATCGTTGTCGCATTCGGATCACCCAAGGAGTCTGAAGGCCGTCAAGTCTTGATGCGAGTCACCCAAGAGGCTGGCCGCACGCGAACAATCGACGATCAGAGTTCCTTCCAACAACGCATTCTCGATCCAATTCTCGGAAGCCTGCAGAAGGTCGGGTGGTGGCTCACTCCCGCGAACCGACTGAAGAAACTCGAAGCACGAGTTGAAGCCGCTGGATTCCCGCCCGATTGGGACATCAACCGCCTTGTGCTCATCAAGGTCCTCGCTGGCCTCTTCGGAGCGGCGTTGGGGTTCGTCACAATGCTCCTCTTGAGCCTCGGATTTGGCCTCATTCTCATGCTCGTCTTCACAGTCGCGGGGTTCTACATTCCGGACTACGTGCTCGACAAGATTGCGGAAAAACGGGCCGCCGAAATGCGGCGATCACTTGCCGACACCGTCGACATCTTGAACCTGACACTTGAAGCCGGTGTCGGATTCGACGCGGCGCTGCGGATGGTCGCGCAGAACACCAACGGACCTCTCGCAGAGGAGTTCGGACGGGTCGTCCAAGAAATCACGATCGGCAAGTCCCGTGCTGAGGCGATGTACTCGCTGGCCGAACGCACCGGAGATGAAGACTTGCGCAGGTTCTGCCAGACGTGTGTTCAGGCCGAGCGGCGGGGAACTCCGTTTGGCGAGATCCTCGACATTCAGGCAGAGGAATTGCGGATCAAGCGTCAACAGTACGCAGAAGAAGCCGCACAGAAGGTTCCCGTGAAGATCCTTTTCCCGATGATGGTGTTCGTGCTCCCGGTTCTCATGATGGTCGTAATGGGTCCCGGCGTTGTCATGATCATGGAGAGCGGCGTCGGCGTCATGCTGCAATCTGGCTTGAATATCCCCCCGCTCGTGACGGCATTGGCTGGCGGTGGTTAGCCATGGATCGGAGTCGCACAACACGTACGAGGCATCGAGGTGGTCTGGTTGGCGCCCTGAAGCGACGCCTGGAAGTCGCACGACTCCGTGGCGATCGCGGGGCCGTCGCCGTGATGGCGTCGATGATGTTGGTCCCCGTGATCCTGGGTTCAGCGGCGATCGCGGTCGACATGTCGAACTGGTACTACCTCGGGCAACGACTACAGGTTGCGGCTGACGCTGCTGCACTCGCAGGGTCGGTCTACATGCCGAGCGACTTCGCCGCAGCGACGTCGCATGCTCGTGACGTCTCAAAACGAAACGGATTCGAGCACAACCCTGCAGATGCGAATGTCACTGAGCGGGTGAACGTGGTGCCTGAAACTGGCGAGAAGGCATCAGAACTCCGCGTCACCGTAACCGCAGCAACGAAGAACTTCTTCGGCTGGGCAATCGGCGACGAAACTCAGACCATGTCGCGCACTGCAGTTGCTGAGTATCGCGGGCCAGTTCTCATGGGAAGCCCCTGCAACCTGTTCGGCAACGAACCCAACGGCTCAGTGACCTCGCAATCATCGACGACGCCGGTAGTGACGCGCGCCAACTACGCATCTGCAGCGTCTGATCCCAGTTGCAGCACAACTCCTCAGCTCTGGGCGAACATCGGCGGGAAGGGCGCAGACAAAGTCTGGGGCGACCGCTATTCCGCTCGTTCATGTGCCGGAGGAGAGACCAACTGCTCCGGATCCACGAACACTGAATACAACCCCCTCGGCCACTTCTACAAACTGAGTGTGAAAGAGGCTGTCAGCTCAATCTCAGTCGAGATCTACGACCCTGTCATGGTCGATGTGACCGCGAGTTCGCAGTGCGACTCAACGTCGCTGCCGAACCCGTGGACCACAAACAACCCCAATCCCTTCACTCAACAAAGTGGCGATGCTGCTGCCAGATATACCCGAGGTGCCACCGCGTATTGCCCAGGTGACCAGATGTACGGCGGTTCTGCTGGAACTGGCACCATCACGACGTTCGCTGTTCGCGATCCACAGTCGAGCGGCAGTCCGTTGAACGC
>CAUJEJ010000257.1 GCA_963169255.1 Actinomycetota bacterium
TTTGTTGCCCCGTACAAGGACCATCTGGAATCAGGCGCATCCGCGCACGAGTACGTCGTGCAACACGTCTTGCCTGGTTTGCCTGACCACACTGCCCAGACCTTTGAGCGAGTGTTCAGGCGATACGTGCGCCAACAGTTCACCGGACCCTCCCAGGTCGATTCGTGGTGGGGGCACGCGTTGAACGAGCAACGCAAGACGAAGCAGCGCTTCACCGAAGAGATCGATGTTGTCGGGCTGAGCGGGCGGAAGGTCCACGTCGCAGGTGAAGCCAAGTGGACGACAAAAAGCATGCCGGTCTCTGTGCTCCGGGCCCTTCAGGACTTCAAATTGCCCGCAATGGCTCAAGCTGGGTTCGTCACGGACGAGGCGCAGATTGTGCTGTGCAGTCGAAAAGGCTTCGCCAAGGCACTACTCGATGAACCCGTACCCGGCGTCGAGTTTGTCGATGCGCAGACGATGCTCACCGCAGTGACGTAGTTGGGTTGGTGGCTGGTGCGTGCGTGACGGTTTGGGAGTTGCGGGGTGCCAGGCACTCGATCCAGGCGGCCTGTGGGCTTCTCCGTATAGGAGATTCTCATATACGTCTTTAGAATGTCCTATACAGCGGGTGGTGCGTCTACCTACCCGCCAGCGCGCTGCGCGGCTAGGAACGCCCTCGTCTGCACCATCATGTTCGCCGCCGCGATCTCTCGGGCGTACTCCTCGCGCAGACGTGGCTCACCGATCTCGTCGCGGCGGACCTCGACCGTGCGCAGGCCACCGTTCTCAACGTCATGGACGGCGGAGCTGATCGCTGCCGTCAGGCTCTGCGCCTTGCGGACGAAGTGCCCGCAGCTCTCGCCATCAACAACCTCAAAGATGGCGTCGGAGCAGCCAGCGTTGAACAGTGCGTCGAGGTCGTCATCGCTCGGTAGCCGATCGAGGACAAGCGTGAACTCGTAACCCATGAGTGCTCCCTTCCCAGTGCGAAACCCGACGAGTCGCGAGAGCGCGTAGGCCGGTAGGCACACCTTGGCGTGAACCGGGCGCGGATGCAAGGGACGTTCGACCGATACCCCATCCCGCCCACCTCCGCCGGCGCGGCGGGGTGGGGTTGTAGGTGGCCCGCCCGCCGCTGCTTCCTCACGTAGCAACGTGGTCGATCCTGGGGCCTATAGCCCCCGCGATCGACCACGTTGCTACACGCGACTCCGCCGGACCGGCGCGGGTGGCGGGGGCGGTGGTGCGGGCGACTGCGGGGTCAGGCCTCGTCGTAGTTGATGTAGTCGTTGAGAATTTCCCGGCCCCACATCAAGTTCCGCTCTGCGTGAGTCAGTTGCGCCTCGTCGCACGCATCGGCCCAGTGCTCCGTAATGGCGGAGACGACGTGATCAATGATTGCGTCGGCATCGGCACGCGACAAGAGGAACTCGTGTGCCACAGCCCGGCAGAGTCGTAGTTGCGAGGCATTCTTCCCGTCACGGGTGATGCCGATCGCTTGACTCGACACGTTCGTGGAACGCGGTCCGGGGCAGATGTCGTAGGCGGGGGTCAAGGTCAGCGCAGTGCCGTCCCAGAAGGCAGCGTGGTTGCGTAGGTGGTCATCGTTGTTGCCAACGCACACGTTGAATACGAGCCGAGTGAACATCTCCCGAAGGTTCGCACTCGGGTCCTTCCAGCCCGGTCGTTTGATCGCCGAAGCGAGATCGGCGTACGACATGTATCGGGAGTCACCAGCGCGGCACCCAAGGACCGTCAAGGCCGACAACATCATTCGTCGCGAGCCGTCCGTCTGACGGTCGAATCGCTCCACCAGCAGCACGTCCTTCTTGTCAGCCCTCGTGAGCTCCACGTTCGCGACTGACAGGCCGACGCGCTTCGCGAGCAGCATCGCCACGGTCTCGGCCTTAACGACAGGCCGGACGTCTGAGGTGGATGAGAACTTCGCAATGAGAGCCCGATCCCCGTCGTACACCGTGGCCTTCGGCCGTGCGCCGCCAATCTCGGTACCGTGGGCGGCAGCGGCCACGAGCTCTGGCGGCAGCGGTTCACCAGCTTCGATGAGGTTCACCCCCGCGACGGCGTCGCTGAGCTGTTCCAGAGTCGCGCGAGAACCGCGAGCTTCGAACTCGGTGGCGGATGCCTGAAAGTCCAGTGCACCGATTCTGTCGCTACCTGATTCGAGTAGGTAGGTGAAGTCATCAAGTTCGGTGTCGGCGGATGCGGTGAGCCGAACGTTGATCACCCGCCTGCCCCACGCATCGGGAGCGGCGTCGCGTAGGCACCCGGCGAGCGGCAGTGGCGCCCAGCCGGGTTCGGGCGTGAACCCGCTCCAATCTGGGTTGCGCTCGGGCGCCGTTGGGTCGTGGACGACCCGGCGCAGCGGGAGTTCGGCCGGGAACAGCGATACCGCGTCTGGTCGAGCGAGGTAGCTGCTCGCGTACGTGAACGTGACGACAGGTTCGCGATCCAGTACGCGAGTGGTGCGGTCGATGGCGCCACAGACGACCGGTGATGTTGCTCCTGGAAGCCACGTCCAGACGAATGCTCGCGTTGTGTGTCGAGCTGATCTAGAAGTCATCGTCTACCTCAGTCGTCACACGCACGCGTTGAGGGAGGAGTGCGAACCGGGCGGCTTCGACGGCCGCCACGTCCCGCACTCCAGCGGGGGGTCGATCGAACAATGGGACCCCGCACAGGACTGCGGCGTCGAACATTACGCCGACTGACACGCTTGGGTTGCCCTTCTCAATCCGGGAGACGAGTTGCCGGGAGACGCCGAGGCGTTCCGCGAGGTCTTGGGCGGTCCAGCCGACCTCGCGGCGAGCTGACGCGATCTGCAGCCCGAACGTCGTCAGTGCGACATTGGTTAGCGGCTGGTAGGCGTGACGGTTCTTCATGGAGTGAGAGTAATGCAAAACGCACATTAAAGCGGTTCATGTTATTTCTGTAGAACTCTGCTTGGATGTAGACCTGAATCTCCAAGGAGCAAGCCATGGCTGGACGTATTCGATGCAGACCCGTCCGTCTGGGCGCATGGGGGACATTTCTCAGACAAGACGCAGACAGATTGGCGCTATAGTGGTGCCATTCGACCGTCATTGTGCGATATCCGGTCGCGGTGTGGTGTAGAAAGCGAGTGTGAACGTCAAATGAGCACGACAAAGAGCAGGATTACCAACGCCCATATATCTGCGACGCAGTTGGATGTGAGCGACATCGTTGCATCGCTCAAAGGGCGCCTCGGATCGAAACTCCTAGCGCTCACGATCGGTGCATCAGATCGAACAGTTGATCGCTGGGTGGAACAAAAAAGCGGCCCTACAAGACTTGAGCAAGAGCTCCGTCTCCGCACGGCGTACCAGGTATTTGAAATGCTCAAAGGCGACGACGCTGACCCAACAATCCGCGCGTGGTTTATGGGCATGAATCCCCAACTTGATGATGTGTCCCCGGCGGAAGCCTTGGCCGAAGACAGATTCCGCGAGGTGCTCGCAGCGGCCCGTGCCTTCCTTGCCGGTGGCTGATTGCGATGCCCGAGAACGCCCCTGCGACCGTCGGATGGCCTGGGCAAGCGTGGCGGATCGCACGCCGGAACTCCGTGGCGCGATTCAGTGAGATCAGGCCAGAAGATGCGATGTTGCCCAATTCAGGCAATCGATTCGATGTCTCGGGCGCCGGGGTTCTCTACGCGGCCTCCGAGCCTGCTGCCTGCTTTGGCGAAACGCTTGCACGCTTTCGACCGTCGCCGAAAGTCGTCGAAGCGGTCGGCGAGGTCGACGGCAACTTCATGGTGTGTGGAGGAGTTCCGGCCGATTGGCGGTACAACAGGGTCCTCGCGCCCGTCCGCTATCTCGGCACCTTGCCGTTTGTCGATGTTGAGCATCCGCAGACCCATGCGTACATGTCGCGCGAACTTGCTTCCTACTTTCATCAGCTGGGTTACAGCGAGCCGATCGATGTATCCGATATCCGAGGCCGGAATCGCACGCTGACACGCCTGATAGCAGCGTTCGTGTACGCCGCCACTGATGCGGTTGGCGAGCCGATGTACGCCGGGATTCGGTGCATGTCGCGTCTGGACAGCGGTTGGGAGTGTTGGGCGCTGTTTGATCCCGAGACGGTTGAGGTTGGTGCCGGTGAAGCGATCGCGATCGAGGACGTGACGCTTCAAGCGACTGCCAGGGCGTTCAACCTGACGATCTTCTAGCACCCAGTGTCGGCGCTACGGGTTCGCACTTAGGGATTGAGTGGCGCGGTGGGGTGTGGCAGCATAAGTGATGCGAGGGGCCACGAGCCCTGAGAAGTGAGCCCGCGAGCCTTCCGGACGGTTGGTACTTGCGGGCTTCGCGTTGTCTGGCGCTCCAAGCGGCCGCGAGATGGCAGTCAGCTGCATCGAACCGGATTTCCCGCGCTACAGCTTTGTCGCCCTCTGCGCTACAACTTTGTCGCATCCATTCGATCTTCCACTCGTGGTGCCCGTCGCTGAGGTCGAGGTGACGTGCCCGGACGCTTGTTCGTGATCCGTGTCAGGATCGCGGGATGGACTTGGTGACCGAGCTGACGGCGATCGTCGGGGCTGAGCATGTGCTCACCGACCCCGCCACCACCGCGTCGTACACGCACGACTGGACGTCGCGATTCAGTGGTGATGCGTTTGCGGTAGTTCGCCCTGGTGACGCTTCTGAGGTCGCCGCGGTGATGGCGGCGTGCGAGCGGGCAGGGCGCCCGATGCACCCGCAAGGCGGCAACACGAGTTTGGTCGGTGGCGGTGTGCCCGCCGGTTCGACGGCAGCAGATCGCGCGCCGGTCGTGATCTCGATGACCCGCCTGGACTGGATCGGTGAGGTCGATACCCGCGGCGGGTTGCTGACTGCGGGTGCGGGGGCGACGTTGGCCGCGGTGCAGCGAGCGGCGCGTGACGCCGGGTGGATGTACGGAGTCGACATCGCTGCGCGGGAGTCCGCGACGATCGGCGGGACGGTCGCGACGAACGCCGGCGGCATCCGGGTGTGTGCGTTCGGGATGACGCGCCACCAGATCGCCGGGGTCGAGGCGGTGCTCGCCGACGGCACCGTCATCAGCCACTTGGCCGGGTTGCCGAAGGACAACACCGGGTACGACCTCGCGGGGTTGTTGACAGGGTCGGAGGGGACGCTGGCGGTGATCACCGCGGTCGCGCTGCGGCTGCACCGGCCGCCGGGTGGATCGACTTTGGTGTTGCTTGGCGTCGATGACATCGCCACCGCGCAGGATGTGATCGCCACCGCCGTGCCCGCGGGTGGGCGGCTGCTTGCGGCGGAGGTGATGGACCGGCTCGGGGTGCAGATCGTGTGCGAGTTCGCGGGGTTGCCGTGGCCGTTGCGTGGGCGTGATTGGTCGCAGCTGCTGTTACTGGAGGTTGAGGGTGACGAGGTCGTGTTGCCTTCCGACGTTGATGCGGTGGTGGCCAGCGACGCGACGGATTACGCCCGGCTGTGGCGCTACCGGGAGCACCAATCTGAGGCGGCGGCGATCATGGCCGCGCGGATCGGCGGGGTGGTGCACAAGCTGGACGTGTCGGTGCCGTTGCCGCGGTTGGCGGCATTTGTCGGCGCGATGCGGCCGGTGCTTGCGGGGTTGCCGAGCGTGCAGGAGTTCTACCTGTTCGGGCACATCGCCGACGGCAACCTGCACCTGGAGATCGCTGAGCCGGATGCGATCGACGACTCGGCGACGGCTGCCGTGTTGGGGTTGGTCGCTGAGTTTGGCGGGTCGATCTCGGCCGAGCACGGGATCGGCCAGGCGAAGGTGCGGTATCTGGGTTTGACGCGGTCGGAGGCGGAGCTCGCGGCGATGCGTTCGATCAAGACCGCCCTGGACCCCGCCGGACTCCTGGCGCCGGGGGTGATCTTCTCTCGCTAGGGGCTGGGCGGGCTGAGTGCCCGCTTGAGATCCTTCAGGAGCAGGACGAGGTGCAGCGGATCAGTCGGGGACGGTTCGAATTCGGCGATCGACAGGTAGAACGCGCGGGCATCCTGGTCTTTGGCGTGGACGAGTAGCGCTCGGATTCCAACATGGTCGGTCAGGCGCGCTACTCGCATGAAGGCGTCAACCAACAATGCCCGGCCAAGGCCTTGACCTTGCGCACTTTGATCGATGGCAAGGCGGGCGAGGATGATCACGGGCACTTCGTGGCGCGGGATGCCCTTGAGGACTCTGCTGGGCATCGCCGCAGGCTCGACGCCGCCGGTCGACAACGCGTAGAAGCCCACGATGCGATCTGGCTGTGTGGCAGATGTTGTGACGAAGACCGTCGACATACCGGACCGGTGATTTGCGAACCCGAACTTCTGAAGCCAGAGGTTCAACTCCGGCGATCCGGAGTTGAACGAAGAGACGTCGTCGTCAGCGCTGAGTGGGCGAGGCCGACTCCAGTTCTGCATCAATCGTGGAAAGGGTCGTCTTGCGCCAAAAGCGCCGCCAGCCGCGGTTTGTAGACGACCGGGCGTTCGAGTAGGACCTGGAAGTCGCTCCAGGCGACGGCATCGACCTGGAACCAGCGGCGATCTGCGAGAACCTGGTCGGCCGCAATCGACGCGCTGTCGAGAACGAAGTCCGTGACGCTGGTGTGCTTGGTGTCTGCTGCACGCCGGATCTTCTCGAGTTGCGCGCTGTTCGCACGGAGGTTTAGCCGCGCATCGCGGGTAGTCGCTGGCGGCTTTGCGCCGCGATCGGCGGGACTGTCAGTGGGTGTGCTCAATGGGTGCCTACCTTCATCCTGTACGTACAATGTACATCCAGTGTTCGCGGATGCGATAGATGTGCGCGGGTGAATCTTGCGCTGTGGCTGTGTGGAGACCGGGCGGGGACAGGTGCGCCGACCAGTGTTGAAGCAGAGGTCGGGCGACGGGTTTACGTGTGGCACCGGAATATACATCTTAAGCTTAGTTGTACATTTCAGCGGTTTTCGGTAGGTTGTGCGAATGGCTGAGGTGAGCGTGACGCAAGCGCGGGAACGGCTGGCTGATGTGGTTGACGACGCGAGGGTCAATCACCAACCGGTCTATCTGACTCGCCGTGGCAAGCGGATTGCTGCGGTGGTCGATGCCACCGACTTGGAGGCGTTGCTGCGTGACTCTGAGGATCTTGCGGACCTGCGTGCCGCCGCGGCAGCACGTGCCGAACTCGACTCCGGCGAGACGGCTGTCCTGTGGGATCAAGTGAAGGCGGACTTGGGCCTGATCGTTGACTGAGCGCTACACGATCGCGTTGGCGCCTGCTGCGATCCGCGACTTGAAGAAGCTTGATCGGCTGGCTCAGCGCCGAGTCCAGTCGGCGATTGATCTGCTCGCTGGAGATCCGCGTCCGCCTGGCGCGCGCAAGATTTCGAACAGCACGAACGAATGGCGCATTCGAACGGGTGACTATCGAGTGATCTACGAGATCAATGACCGCGTGGTGACGGTATTGGTGTTGGCAGTGGGACACCGTCGCGAGATCTATCGGTGACGGCGATTTGAGTCGAGGTACACGGTTGACAGATCGTGTACCTGGTGACTAGCGTCTGTTCATGGCAATCAACCTGCGTCGCGAACGCACCCTGGAGGCAGCCCGTCGGTTGTCTGAGCTCACCGGCGAGCCGATGGTGACTGAGATTGAGCGAGCGCTCTTGGAGCGTCTTGAACGTCTTGAGGTTGATCGCACCGCTCGCAAACAACGGATCGCAAAGCTCTCCGCGTCGATCTCTGCGCAGTGGCCAGCCGAGATGATGACGGGCGATCCGACCCGTCACCTGTACGACGATGCTGGACTTCCGAGATGATCGCGGTCGACACGAGCGCGATCATCTCGATACTGCGTCGTGAGCCGGAGGCAGAACGAATCGAGGATGCGCTCATCGATTCCCGTAGTGCGGTAATGAGTGCAGCCACCTACGTTGAACTCGGAGCGGTCGTCGACCGCGGGACACGTACGCCCGGCAATGCCGAGCTAGACGAGATGCTTAATTCGCTTGGCGTCACAATCGTCGATTTCACGCCCGCGCAGGCGCGAATTGCGCGTGCTGCGTACGCCGAGTTTGGCAGGGTTTCAGGCCATACCGCCGCACTGAATTTTGGTGATTGCTTCGCGTATGCCCTCGCCCGGGAAGCCGGGGTTCCATTGCTATTCAAAGGCGATGACTTTTCTTCGACGGACATTGATTCGTATGCGTACTGATAATTGCGGTGCTGGGGTGCAACTGCGGATGCAAACGGCGCGGGATAGGGGCACGCTGTGGGGATGACTGCGCAAGAGAGCCTGACCGATGTGTTGGCCGAGGCCGTTGAACTGACCGAAGTTGATACCTCCGCCCGGGCCGGGTTGTTCCTCGGCGCGATGGCGATCGGGGCCTCGTTCCAGCCGAACCTGCTGACCCGCGCGACCCGCGATCAAGCGATCATCTCTGGCCTGTCGACCGCGACGGCCTACGGCGTCGCGACGGTCGGTAGCTCGATGCTGAAGTCGCTCGAGGCTCGCATCCCCTACGGGACGACCGCGCCGGGCGAGGCCGTGCTGACCGCGCTTGGGTTTGGCTACGCGATCGCGGTACCTATTGGTGAGCACGAATCCGACCGCCGTGCGGCCGTCCGGCTGGGTGCGCTTTTGACTGGTGCGATTGGTGCGTCGTCGCTGGCGAGCCGGTTGTCGCACCGCCTGTCTCGCGGCGCATCTGGTCGGCGCAACCTCGCGATCACCGCGGGAATCGCCGCCGTGACGGCGGGCGCGACGTACTTCGCCCTCGGTACTCCGAAGGCGACCGTTGGCGCGCAACTTCCTGACGGCACATTGTTCGAGGACACCAGCCGCACGGTGAAGCCGGGCGTCGCAGTCGGCGTTGCTGCAGGTGTCACCGGGTTGCTGCTCGGCATTGCGCACTGGGAGTCGTTCGCCTCGCGCAAGGCGTCGCAGGCCGCCGCCAGGATCTTCGGTGGCGAGGCCACCGACCACGTGACCTTCGGCCGCATGACCGCGCTCGCCACGTCCGCCATTGTCGTCACCGCTGCGGGCAGCAAAGTCGTCAACATGTTGACCACCGCGGGCGAAGGCACCGAAGTCGCACACAGCGAGCCGCCGAACCTGCCCGAGGTCACCGGCAGCGCCGAGTCGACGGTGCCGTGGTCGGCGCAGAGCCGCGAAGGCCGCCGCTGGTTGAGCAGCGTGCTCACTGCCGCGCAGATCGAGGCATTGATGGACGAGCCGGCGAAGCAGCCGATCCGCGCTTACGCCTCGTTGCAGTCCGGCGCGACCGACGAGGATCGCGCGGCCGTCGTTCTCGCCGAACTTGACCGGACGAAGGCGTTCGAGCGCTCGGCGATTGCACTGTTCTCGCCCACCGGGTCCGGCTATGTGAACTACGTGGCCACGGAAACGTTCGAGTACCTCACCCGCGGGGACTGCGCGAGCTTCGCGATCGAGTACTCCGTGCTGCCGTCGTCGTTCTCGCTGCAGGCAGTCCCCCTTGGAACCCGGCAAACCCGCCTTGTCGTCAACGGCATCGTTGAGCGGCTGCTGAAGATGGACCCGCAAGATCGCCCGAAGTTCTTCATGTTCGGCGAGAGCCTCGGCTCGCAGGTCAGCGAGAACATGTTCGACCACGAAGGCGCCTCCGGCCCGCGCGGGATCGGGCTCGACGCGGGCGTGTGGATCGGCACCCCGTCGGCGACCGTGTGGCGCAAGCAACTGTGGGGCAAGCGCTCGATTGCCGACCCCTCAACCGTTGGCCCGGCCGACGTCTACCTGCCGCGGACCGTGGCCGACTGGCACGCTCTGCCCGACGAGGAGCGCGCCAAGGTGCGATTCCTGCTGCTGCAGAACGGCGACGACCCGATTCCGAAGTTCGGCACCAAGCTGATCTGGCGTCAGCCTGACTGGCTGCGCTCCGATGAAGACCGCCCGCTCGGTGCCCCGAAGGGAACCAAATGGGTTCCGTTCATCACGTTCGTGCAGACGTTCATCGACATGCTGAATGCGCTAACACCGACGCCGGGAATCTTCGCTGAGGGCGGGCACGACTACCGGCTCGAGATCCCCGAGGCGATCCGGACGGTCTGGGGATTTGACGCCGCCGACGACCAGATGACGCGCGTGCAGGACTCGTTGCGCCGCCGCGAGTTGCACTGGGAAGCCCTGCGTGCGTGGGACGAGGCCGGTGCTGTGACCGATGCCGCCAAGCGCGCGAAGGCTGAGACCAAGGCTCGCGAACAGATCGGCCGCTGGCTCGGCAACACCCCCGGCAGCCCCGCAACCGACGACCAACTAGCCCACCTCCGCCTTTCCCTCTAGCCCCCCCCGCGACCGCGTCTACCCCGCAGTCGCGCCGCACCCCGCTCTCTGCAGATTTGGTGTAATCGCGCGGCCTGCCGGCAAGTCGCACCAAATTTCGAAGGATCGGCGGCCGTCGGTAGAGCTCAATCGTGGACGCTCCACGTTGGCGTCAGGATGGTGAATTGCGCTCGGTACGCGACCAAAATCCACCATCCTGTCTCCGCCACCGCCCCACTCTGCGATCGGAATCCAGCTCAAGGGCGGCGCCCCTCCGCTACACCTCTGCAGATTTGGTGTAATCGCGCGGCCTGCCGGCAAGTCGCACCAAATTCGCAAGCGCGGGTAGGCGCGGGTTGGCGTGGCGGGTGGGTGGTGGTGGACGGGAGAAATGGGCGGCGCTCTGCCAATCTTGGTGCCGTGACCGCGTCTGAGCCCCGGCCCCACCCGTTGGTGATCGCCCACCGAGGGTCGAGCCACACCCTGGCTGAGCACACCCTCGCCGCCTACCGCAAGGCGATCGAGGAGGGCGCTGACGCGCTCGAATGCGACACCCGGCTCACTGCCGACGGCGTGCTGGTGTGCGTGCATGACCGGCGAATTGATCGGACGTCTGACGGCCGCGGAGTCGTGTCGGCCAAGACGTACGCCGAGCTCAACCAGCGTGACTTCAGCTCCTGGAAGGCCAGCGCCGACCTCGACGAAGACCAAGAACTTCGTGCCGGTGGGTTGCTAACCCTGGAGGCGCTGATCGAGTTGGTGAAGCAGGCGCCGCGCCAGGTGGACCTGTCGATCGAGACCAAACATCCCGTTCGCTACGGCGGGTTAGTCGAGGACAAAGTCGTGGCGCTGCTGCGGCGCCACGACCTGGTCAAGCCCGGTCAGGGGAGTCCGCGGGTGCGGTTGATGTCGTTCTCCGAGATCGCGTTGCGACGCTTGCGTGAACAAGAGCCGAGCCTGCAGACCGTGCTGCTGATGGATCGCGTTCCCGTGCGAGCGCGCAGCGGTTGGTTGCCGAGCGGCGCCCGGATTGCTGGGCCTGGGGTGCACATCATCCGCGCGCACCCGAACTACGTGGCCCGCGTGCATTCGGCCGGGGCGCAGGTCCACGTGTGGACCGTTGACGACCCCTCCGACATCGACCTCTGCATCGCCCTTGGCGTCGACGGCATCATCACCAATCGCCCCGCCTCCGTGCTGCGCCGCCTCGGCCGCGCCACCCCCGGCGATTGACGCGGACCTGCCGATCCCCGTGCGGGGCATCAGCATCGCGTGACCCAAGGTCTGCGTTCGTACAGCTAGCCGCACTTCCGTAGCCAAGTCGCGGCGCGCTGACGGCCCCGCTTTCCCCGCGGCCGTCACCCCTCCCCATCTGGCGTGTTTACCGAACCGGGACAGAAAAAGGGGCGGAAGTGGAATGAGGTGCGCTGGTGGCCGGGTTACGGTCACATGATGAGCGACCAGAACCCGAGCGGCCCGCCAGTCCCACCTCCCGGCACGACACCTCCCGGCACGCCGGAGCCAGCCCGCAAGAGCCGCAAGCCGCTCATCCTGACGCTGGTCGTCGTCGCGGCGGTCGTGATCGCGATCCTGCTGTACCTGTTCCAGCCATGGGCGTTGATCACCGGCAAGGAGGTCAACGAAGACCTGCCGACGGCAACTCCGGGGATGACTGTGAGCCCGTCGCCCGGTACGACTGTCAACCCGCCGTCGGTCGCGAATGTGACGCTGGCCAGCGGCCCGTTCCAGTCGTACGAGCACACCACGACGGGGAAGGCCTCGCTGATCCAACTCCCTGACGGACGCACAATCGTGCGCCTCACGGACTTCCAGACCTCGAACGGACCCGACGTAAAGGTCTGGCTGTCCGTCAACCCGGCGGGCGATGCGGAGAATGCTCGCGACGCGAAGTACGTCGACCTCGGCGATATGAAGGGCAACTCCGGCAACCAGAACTACGAACTGCCCGCGAGCGCAACCGGCCAGACGTGGGGCAGCGTCGTCATCTGGTGTGACCGCTTCTCCGTCCCCTTCGGCGCCGCCACCCTCACCCCCGCCGCCCCTTCCCCCCGCAGCTAGCCCCCCACCAGCCGCCTCCCGACTGCCCCGCCGCCAACCTCCGCGAATTTGGTGTAATCGCGCGGCCTGCCGGCAAGTCGCACCAAAATCGCACGGGTGGGTAGGGTCGCGGGGTGGGCAAATCTTCGAAGGGTCGCAAGGCATCGGTTGTTGAGGGCGACGTGGCGGTTGTGGGACCGCGCGAACCTTGCCCGTGTGGGTCGGGGCGCCGCTATAAGGCCTGCCATGGCCGCGCGGCTGCCCGTGCCGAGACCGCACTGATCACGCGACCGTTTGAGGGCCTGCCCGGCGAGTGCGACCTCGTCGCACTATCGGTCCTGGTCCCTGCCGCGACAACCACGTTCACGCTCAAGGACGCCGAGGCCGATCCGGTGCTCGCGGCGACCCTGCTACCGATGGCGTGGCCCGCACTGCACCGCGCCGACGGCAAGTTGATGGTCGGCCTGCAGGTCACCGGTGGGTCAGGCGACCCCTCGCGTGACATCGCCGCCGCCCTGCTCGACGCGCGCGACCTGCCCGCGGGAACGCCCGCGCTCAACGTTGGCCGCCCTGGCCCCGGGCCACGCCTGCAAGACCTCCTGGACACAACCGTGCAGCTTGAGATCGAGGTCCACGCGGGCTTCGACTACTGGCTTGACGGCGCGATCACCGATGCGGGTGAAGACGTGACGGCCGCCCTCGGGCGGGTGAACGAAGAGGTCGTTCCGACTGCGCGGTTGGCCTCCGTTGAGGCGGCGTACTGGTGTCGGATTGGCACGAAGGAACACCTGCGCTGGGTGCTGCCGGAGACCGAAGACGCGCTGCTCGACGCCTTTGCTCGCCTTGCCGCGGACGACCAGCTCGGCCTCGGCCCGGGCACCAAGTACATCGGCTGCTTCCGCTCGCATGGGCTGCTCGCTGCGGTGTGGGATCTGGCACCAGGCGACGAAGCAGACGACATCGAAGAGTCAGCGTCAGCGTTCCGTGAGCGCCTCGACATCGCGCTCGCCGACGATTCACCGTTGTCGCAGGAGGCACGCCGCTTGCGCACCGGAATCATCAGCCGCCAGGTGACTTTGCGTTAGCGGTTAATGCAGTGGCACCCTTTGGATAGGTGCCGATCGAATTTGCGTGCGTGATTTGTGTGGAATATCAACACATTTCACGCACGGTACGTCGAAACCAGGCGAAGCCGGCCTTCGATCGCGCCGATTGGGGCCGCAAACACTACGGACAAGCGACGTCAGCTACCGATTTGTGTGCGCAATGAGGCGACTTCGTGTGCGCAAAAAGGCGACGCTGAAGATCACCTTCCGCGCCGCACCGGACCTGCTTCGCCAACGGACTTAGTGACTGCGCAGCGTGATCGCCGTTTGTCCATTGCACCGGTGCACCAAGGTTCTGAATCGTTTCAATTCTGGCTGGCGCGCGTCCGGCCTTCCCGAGTGTGACTCTCAGTACACACCCGGGAAAGAAGGAATTTTGATGCGCCGTTTTGTTGTGTCTGCACTTGCGATAGCCCTCGCGGCCAGTGGCATCCCCGCGATTACGGGGTCCGCAGCAGCAAACGAGTCTGCTTCACCGAGCGCGAGCAGCAAGTCAGATGAGCTGCTAGATGCGGTGGCGAAACTTGAGGCCGGCGAATCAGCACCCGCCAAGGCCTCCCCAGGGGGTCTTGCGAAGAGGGCCTCGACTAAGCGTCCGATCTCACTGAACGCGGCGTCCCCTTCGGTCACGGTTGGCAAAGCCGTCAAACTCCGGGTGTCATTGAAGACAAAGCGCAAGGCGGCTGTTCGCCTGCAGCAGTACCGTCCGGCGAGCGCGTCTTGGTCCACGGTCGTCAAGACCAAGACGAACGCCAAGGGCAAGAAGGCGATCGCCCGCAAGACCAACTCCGCCGGAACCTTGACCTACCGCGCTCTCCTGCTGCGAAAGAACCGCACGGTGGCCGCCCGCAGTAATCCCGTCGCGGTCTCCGTGGTCGCGCCAGGCGCCGCAACCACGGCGACCCCAAACAGCACGCCGCAAAAGCTGAACCCGTGGCCAACTCCGGACGGCATGACGTTGAACGCGAACTTTGCGCCCACATCCGGACAGGGTGCTGACGGCCCGATTCCGGCGCAGCAGATCTGGGACTACTTCCCCGTGCCTGTGCAGGTGACCGCAACCGACATGCAGTCGATCATCGGCATGCGCGTGATGCTGCAAGAGAAGAACGGCGATAGCTGGCAGACGGTCCCCGGACACGGTCCAGTGGGAACGCTCGACCAGGAGGGCACAACAATCCTGCGAGTCCGCTACGAGACTGCGGGTGTGCGCGAACTCCGCGTCGTCGCGAATACGACCACGACGGTCGCAAGCGACACCTACCAGTTCCATGTCGAGAACGACTACCAAGACTTCTACGAGCCCCCCGCGTCCTTGCCGACGACACCGGGCACGATGGTTCGCGCAGAGGAGGTCCTGCTCGATTGGACCCACGGCTGCTACGGCGCAATGACAGACACGAACAGTCCAGACAACGTCAGCGTCTACACGGCGACGAACCCTGACTGCACTGCGGCCGAGAATCCGACTACGCCTCCTGGGCCAGTCCCAGCGAACGGGACCAGTGGCGCGTTGAAGCCGCCGTGGCCGGGTTGTTTGACCTCGGCACAGGCGATGTCAAACGGCCAACCGGACTACGCCAAGCGCAACCTCACGTGCCGCGTCCAAGGCAAGCAATACCGGATCATGTACACCACGACGCGATTTGTGCCAAACCCGGCGCCCGGCGCCAATGGTGGAGCAGAAGCGGCTGGCACCGAAGCCGCAACTGGCATCGTGCTCAAGCCAGACAATGCCAACGGCAAGATTGTTTCGTGGGCGCACCCCACGATTGGGCAGGCCAACTATTGCTCGATTAGCCGCGGCGGCGCGTACGCCCCGAAGATCACTGGACCGGTTGGCGGAATCCAACTGAACCTGTACACGACGTTGTCGTGGGCGAACGACATGATGAATCAGGGCTACACCATCGTGATGCCCGACTACCTCGGTGTTGCGGTGCAGGGTCCGACCCGCTCGCACCGCACGTACGTGGTCGGCCAGCAAGAGGCCCGCGACGTGTTCTTCGCTGTCAAGGCACTCCAGACCCCAGCAACCGAAGGGTGGCCCGGATTCAACAACGCGGCGAGCGAGTTCGTTGTGATCGGGCACAGCCAGGGCGGTCACGCCGCGCTGTGGACTGGTGTCGAATCGGCGGCGCTCGGCGCGAGAACTGGGATAACCCTGCTCGGAGTCGTGGCCGCGGCACCCGCGGCGGACCTCAACATGGTGATCTCTACGACCGCGACTAACTATGCGGCGTGGGCACTTGGTCCGGAGCTGTTGCAGACGTACATGAACTACCTTCCGCAGAACTTGCCGGACGGAAGTCCGAACCCGGCCGGAATGCCGAACATCATGACTCCGCAGGCGAATGCGGTCCTCGGGCAGATCGAGAACTACTGCACTGGTGGAGCAATCGCGAACGCCCCCGGCTACGTCCCTGGGGTTCAGAACGGCTACGGCACTCCGCAACCTACCGCTGATCCGTTCAGCTACCCGCCGGATTCGACTGACCCGAACATTGCGGCGAAGTTCCCGGCGTGGGTGGTCTTGCTGAACCAGCAGACGCCAACGATCACGCAGGGACAGTTCAACTCGTTCCCGCTCGACATGCCGCTGCAGCTGGTGCAACCGACGGATGACTTCGTCGTCGTCGCCCAAACCAACGCCGCACTGCAAGAAACGTGGTGTGCGGCCGGGGCCAAGATGAACGCGTATTGGACGTCGGTGGCGAACGCTCCCGCCGTGCTGAAGGTTCTTGGCGTTCAAGTTGGTGACCTGTCGACACTTGGTGTCTCGGCCGGTCATGGCACGCCGTTGTCGTGGATCATCGCGCCGGTATCGGACTCGACGATCACGGTGCCCACGTACAACGGTAAGAACAGCACGATGGGTTGGATGAAGGCGAACACCTTCATGGCGAACCCAGCAGCTGACACGGCCTCGCCGGACTGCTCCGCGACCAAACCCGCGACGGCGATTCCTAGCCTCGGCACGTTTGACGTTCCCGCCAACCCGCTATTCCCCGGCAACGCAAGCCCTGGATGCATCAACGCGAACAACAACAACTTGCCGTTCTCGATGCCACGCCCGACCACGGGTAACCCGCTGCCGACTGTTGGCGATCCGGAGTCCAACCCGTCACGTTGCAACGGCAACTACCCGTATGGGCTGTGGCCGTACGAGCAGTTCATCTACGGCAAGGCCGGGTTCACTGGCTCGGGCAGCCCGCCCACCGGCCGCTACCGCTGGGGCCTGTACCCGTTCAACGGCCTGTGCAAGAACACCGCGTGCGGGCCGGTCGCGAGCCAGGTCGCGGCGTCCGCGAAGGCTGACGTTGCCGAGTTGAATGCGGCAGCGGCCAAGTCCGACGCACAAGCGGCGGCGCTCGCGGCGACGACTGGGACGGTCACGCCATGAGCCAGTTGACGATCGCAAACCTGAAGCCGAGTCCGTCCAAGATTCTGATCGGCGGGTTGTTGCTCGCGGTGTTCGCCGCGCTGGCCATCCTGTTTGGCAGTTGGGCCGAACTTGACCGGGGCAGCTTGCTGTTCACCGCCGGTTGTGGAGCGATCCTCGGCTTGCTGCCGACGGGATCACCTGCCTCGCGGATTGGCGCGTTCCTCGTCGGAATGCTCGTCGCGTGGATTGGTTTCGCTATTCGGGCGGCGGTCCTGCCGGACAATGCCGTGGCTGAGGCACTTGCCGCTTTCGGGGCAATCGCCGTGCTGACCATTATCGCGGCCGTGTCACAAGGACGGGTCCCAGTGATCGCGTCGCT
>CAUJEJ010000258.1 GCA_963169255.1 Actinomycetota bacterium
GAGCACGGCAAAGGCACCTTGAAGTTCCCGCTGAACGAACCCGTGCCGTATGACCTCGTCGCTGCAGTCGCGTTGCAGCATGCCGCGAACCTCAATGACCGCTAGCCACAACCCGGCCAGCGCTGGAGTCGCAGATGATTAGCCCCAAAATCGGAGTGCTCACGTTCGCGACCGCTGCGTTGTTGGCGCTTTCTGGTTGTGCCACCTCCGGTGACCAGGAGCCAAGCCCGACGCCCTCGGCGAGCGGGAGTGGCTTCGCCCAACCGGGGCAACCAGTCGTGAAGTACGACAAGTGGGACTGGTTCAAGGACACGTACTGGATCGTCCCGCAAGACGGCATCGACTCCGTCCTGCATAGCGGCACTGATCCGAGTTCCTTCACCGTCACCCGCGGCCAGACGGTGTTCCACATCACCGACTACTACAACGGCTACTGGAGTGGTTCCGTAGTCGTGAAGCTCACTGCTGTACAAGTTCCTGCGTGTCAGTACGTGTTGGGGCAAACCACGCCCGAGGGCAACGTGTACATGACGATGTACGACGCGAAGACGGGTGCAGTGGTCAACGATCCGATCGGTGAGATGGTGCAGGTTGATGATCAGTGGACGATGGTCAACACCATGACGGGCCCAACCGACAAGGGCGGGACGCTGAGTCATTGGGCGTACATGGTGCAGTCCCGTGAGGGCGATCCAACGTTCTCGAGCTTGCCCTTCGCGGAACAGTCGATCCCAGACTTCATGTCCGCTTGCCCGCCGGGACCGCAGATCAAGGGCAGGCCCTAGTTCGGGAAAAGATCTTCGCGGCATTGAGCCACTGACAAGTGGCAGCAGTACCCACGAGGATGAAACGCTGTACCCGTGACGGTCGCCTTCGAGGACGTGGTGCTCGCTCGCGGCTCACAGGTCCTGATCGACGGGCTATCAACCGTGATCGGCAATGACAGCTGTATCGGAATTTTCGGCCCCAACGGCTGTGGCAAGTCAACTCTGTTGCAGGCGATCCTCGGCGAACTCCCGATTGAAGCGGGTCGAATCGATGTGCGCCCAGTCCTCGCGACAGTTGGCTACGTGCCACAGCTGCGTGATCTTCCTCCCGATGCGACGGTTCGCGAGGTTCTTCGGAAGCGAACCGGGGTAGCGGATGCCGAAGCCCGACTCGCGCAGGCCTCCCGGCGGCTCGAGGTTGATGCGTCCGCGGCGGCGGGCGATGCGTTCAACGATGCGCTCAACCGATTCATCTCGCTTGGCGTTGATTCTCTGGAAGATCGAGCTCCGACCGTTCTTGCGGACCTCGGCTGCGAGTTCACCCTCGACCGACTATGCGCCGGTCTCTCGGGCGGCGAGCTTGCTCGGGTCGGCCTTGCGGGCATCTTGTTGAGCCAATATGACGTCCTGCTCCTGGACGAACCCACCAACGACCTAGACGCGGCTGGCATTCGCAGCCTCACCGACTTCGTCACTTCCAGAACGACTCCGGTCTTATTGGTGAGCCATGATCGTCGGTTCCTGGAGGCAACGATTACTGGCGTGCTGGAATTCGATCCGTCGCTGGATCGAGTCGTTCGATTCGAGGGCGGCTACCGGTCGTGGCAAGAAGAACGCGAACGTGCACGGATCGTTCTGCAGGCCGAGCACGATCGCTTCGAGACTGATGCAACGGCCCTGCGCCAGCAGGCAGATGCCAGTCGGCAGCGATCCGCCGCAGGCACGCGTTCAGCAAACCGAGCCTACGCGTCGGGACGAATCGACAAGCTGCAGCGAGGCGCGATGCGTGAAGGCGCAACGTCGGAGGGTTCAGCGGTCAAGGCCATCGAGCGCAAGCTCGATCGCCTGAACGCTCCCGATCAAGTACGCAAGGTCTGGTCGCTGAAGCTGGAATTCCCTTCACCCGCGCGGGCAGGCGCCTTCACCCTCGATTCCACAACGGCGAAGCAGGGTGACTTCGAACTTGGCCCGCTCAGCGTGTCTATTGCACCAGGCCAAAGGGTCAGAATCGCCGGACCCAATGGTTCGGGAAAGTCCCTCCTGGTAGACCTCTTGGTTGCTCGATTGGTTGCAACCCACGGGCGCGCAACTCTCCCACCCGTCGACGAGATCGGGCTGTTGGATCAGCAGCGGTCTGTGGTGCCGCTCCAGGATTCGAACCTCGTTGAGTGGTTTCCCGAGACATCGGACTTGCCCGTCGTTGAGGCCCGAACGCTGTTGGCCAAATTTGGCCTTGGGGGAGACGACGTCAATCGTCCAATGAACACGCTGTCGCCTGGGGAACGCACACGCGCAGGACTTGCCCTGCTGAGCGTGGCGCCGTACAGCGCGCTCGTACTTGATGAGCCAACGAATCACTTGGACCTGCCTGCGATCGAACAGCTTGAACAAGCACTCGTCGCCTACCGCGGAACATTGATCGTGGTCACCCACGATGAAGAATTCGCCGAACGCATCTCGTTCGATCAGCACGTTCAATTGGAGCGCCACTAGCGCCGCGCCGCCGTTCAGCGGGCAGTTTCACGAGATTGCCTGTCAGAATGTCCGAGTGCAAAAACCAGAGGCCGAAGAAGTCGTCCAAGCGCTTCGTGCGCGCCATGTGTTCGCTCACGTTCAACACCTTGGTGTGAACCGAGTTGGAATTCGCGTAGTGCTTCCCACTGGTGCCGAGGCGATCTGGGATGGCGATGGTGCTGCCGGGCTTGAAGCCCAGGTCATGCGCGACGGTGTGCTCGTTGGCTTCGTTCCCGTCATCGCGGGTTCAGCGGACTTCACGCTGGAGCAGACAGTCGACGCAATTGCAGCGGCGGATTACGGAACTTCCTAGGCCGTGGGCGCGTGCAGTCCTGTTCTGAGTAATACTTGTACCAAGTACGGCGACCTCGACTCCGACGAGGCGTCGAGACGGCAAGGAGACCACAAATGAACCGACGCATGATGAAGTCAAAGATTCACCGTGCCAGCGTTACCGATGCCCACCTCGACTACGTGGGCTCCATCTCGCTAGACCCTGAACTCATGAGACTTGCCGACATCCTTGTTGGCGAGCAGGTGGCAGTGGTCGACATCGACAACGGCGCCCGATTCGAGACCTACGCAATCGAGGGACGACCTGGCGATGTGTGCCTGAACGGCGCGGCGGCCCGCCTTGTTCACCCAGGCGACAAAGTCATCATCATCACCTACGGCGAATACAACGAAGCCGAGATCGCCGAGTACGCGCCACGGGTCGTTCACGTCGACGAGGCAAACATTCCTGTGAGCGAGGACGTCGCGCGCAAGCTCGCGGGCGGACCAATGGACGCCACACCGGGTCGTCCCCTCCGCGGAGCGTCCGCAGCTCAATAGCAAGAGTTCTCCACATGGCGCCGTCGGCTCGGCGTCGTCCACAGGGCGCGTGATGATCGCAGCCCAGAGTGCGCGAGTTCGGCAACTGTTGGGGCATGACAACTCAACCCACGCAGACGCCGAAGCTGGTGCTTCGCGATCCCGTCCAACTCGCTGTATCGATCCCGTATTTGCTGGGGTTCGCTCCTGAACGCAGCATCGTGGTGACCTTTGCAGCCGAATCCGGTCGGCACGTGTTGACCGCTCGTTGTGATCTTCCTGGGCCGATGGACCCGCCATCACGGTTCGTCGATGGCCTCGACGCCATTTGCGAAGCTGGTTGTGCTGATGGCGCCGCATCAGTCGCGGCTGTCATTTACCCGCCTGAGGACTCGGCGGCGATCGATATCGCGCAGGTCGTCTCGGACTTCATTGTTGTAGTCCCTGAGCTGGGCCTGGACCTCCTCAGCGTCGGCACCGTTCGCAACGGAATGTGGCACAACGAGCTTGAGCCTCATGAACCCCTGGTCAAGATCGCTGAAGCCGGTGTTGGAACGGCCGCCGAGTGGGTTGCAAGGGGTGTCGCCTTCGAGGGAAGCAGGGAAGATCTATCGGGTCGTGTTCGCGGACCGGACACGACGCTTGCGCACGGTGTGCGTCACTTTGTCGAGTCGCAAGATGACTCCTGGGATCGTGAGATTACGAGGAACCGTGAGGCCAGACGTGAGCTCGAAGACAGCCTGCTCGAATTCCTTATTCCGGCGGATTCGATTGGGCCCGGTGGCCGAAGTCACCCGCGCCTCTCATTGCCGAGCATTGAGACGTTGGCGGGCTGGGCCGTCGGCCTCGCCGACAGCCGGGTGCGTGAACCAGTTCTTTGGCGCCTGGCAGAACTCACTGGTGGGCAGGGTGAACTTGAGGGAGAGCCGCAAAGGCGAATGTTGGACGCACTTTGCGTGCTGGTGAGGAATACGCCTGAGGAAGACGTTGCACCGCTCGCAAGTTGCCTCGCCGCCTTCAGTTGGCAACTCGGCAACGGTGCGATTGCGGAAATCGCTTCCGAATACGGATTGGTCGCAGATCCACGCAATGTGCTGTGTCAGTTGGTGAGCGATGCGGTCACTCGTGGCGTGCACCCCGAGGTGTGGGTCGAGATGTTGCAAGCGATGTCGTTGGACGAGTTGCGGTCGGGGCCGAGGCGGCGTCGGCACCTGCGTTTCCGTCTGGGCACTGCGGGTGCCCCTGAGGTGCGAGATTGCCCCGGGTGAGTTGCTCCGAGCGGCGATATGGATCCAACGCTGCCAGGATGTCGCCATGAGCACCCTTGATCACCTCGATTTGTCACTGAAGCTGTCCAAAGCGCAGGAAGAGAAGCGCCTCGCGAAGGCGCAAGAACGACTCCTGTACCTACGACTTGTGCTCGGTGGAATCTTCGACGGCTCCGGCAAGCTCGGCCCGCCCGTCTGTTTGGTATTCGAGGGTTGGGATGCCTCCGGAAAGGGTGGCGCAATCAAGCGTGTGATGGCTCCGCTCGACCCGCGTCACGTTCGCGTCGCGACATTCGCGGCACCAACGTTCGACGAGAAGCGTCACCACTTCCTGACTCGATTCTGGGACAAGCTTCCGGGTTGGGGCGGAATGACGATCCTTGATCGTTCTTGGTATGGCCGCGTGCTCGTCGAACGCGTCGAGGGTTTCGCGACTGAAGAGCAATGGCGTCGTGCTTACGCCGAGATCCGCGGGTTCGAACGCTCACTCTCAGATGAAGGCATGTTGATCCTCAAGTTCTGGATCCACATCAGTGACGACGAGCAACTCGCGCGCTTCAAGGCCCGCCAGATCGATCCGCTCAAGGGCTGGAAGCTGACGGATGAAGATTGGCGCAATCGCGAGAAGCGTCCAGAGTACGAAGAAGCGGTCGTTGAGATGCTGGAGCGGACCGACACAAGCTTCGCTCCGTGGATCTTGGTGGAAGGTAACGACAAGCGCTATGCCCGCGTGAAAGTCATCGAGACCATCATCGAGCACATCGAGACTGCATTGGAGAAGGCAGGGATTGAGATACCCCCTGAAACTCCAGGCGGAAAGTCAAAGTAGTCTCTGCCGCCTGAAGATCGTTTCAGTCAGAACGATCACCGTCTTGGGGGAGACGAAATGCAGGGAAAGCAAGGCGAGCGCACGCTTGCGCCAATTCAGGGATTCACGCTAGGCGTAGTCGGTTTGGCCGCTGCGCTGATGTTGGCCGGATGCGGTACGAGCGGTTCGGCTGGCGCATTAGACACCAACGCCGCAGGCCCGAATTCCGTGTCAGGCGAGGCCTCGGTTGGCACGCCTAGTGGCGACAGCGCGACTGTCAGCACCGAACGAACAGAAGTTGCCGATGCGCCGTCAACAGGCATGGACAGGAGTAGCGTTCCCGCAATTTCGGATGATCGTGTTGCGGCGGTTACGGAAGCGATTCAACGAGACGCGGACTCCATCGGTCTCGGAACAGTCCATCGCGTTCGTGTCGAGTCCGAAGATGCTCAGTCATCTCTTGCTGTGCTTGACGTTACTCGGAATGGCGCTCGGGAAGTTCTGGGCGCAACTGTGGTTCGTGTAAAGGGAGCTTGGGCTGTTACAAATGTTGATTTGATGCGAAGTGCGCAGGCTCTCCGTTGAGATTCATGACTACACGGAGCTGTCAGGTCTCCGGCGGGTTTGCGATTTCGGCAGCGCTAGTGATGTTTGGGGCTCCCTCACCGGCAAGTGCCGCGGTGTCATGGTCCAACGCGGGCGGAGGCTGGAGTGGTGTAGGAACCGTCTTCCTTCCCGGAGGACGACACGTCGGTCCGTCACGCGGTACACCCGATTGCCCTGGCTGTTCGTGGAATCTAATTCCGGTATGCGATCTCGAAGGTGAGAAGTCATGCGCGAACTTGTACGGGTGTGAGGCGGGTCGTCCATTCGTGCTCGTGACTTTCAGCGAGCCCGGGAGTGGGCAAACGCCTGCAGGCGCCCAATGCATGAACA